>CAMTPH010000066.1 GCA_947074345.1 uncultured Bacteroides sp.
AAGAGCGTTGGGCTGATTCTGAAACAGGACAATCTCAACATTCATGGGGACGTGCTATGGGTTGGTACGCAATGGCTTTGGTTGATGCATTGGAATTTATTCCTGCAAACGAGCCAGGTAGAGAGCAAATGATTAACATCTTAGATAATGTAGCATTCCAAATTCGTCGTTTGCAAGATCCTGCAACAGGTGTATGGTATCAAGTTCTTGATAAGAGTGGCGAACCAGGCAACTACCTTGAATCTTCTGCATCATCAATGTTTGTTTATGCGTTATTAAAAGGTATCCGTTTGGGTTACATCGATCGTTCTTATTTGGATACTGCACTAAAAGGATACAACGGTATCATCAATGAGTTTATCACTGTTGATGAAAACGGATTGGTTTCAATCAACCAAGCTTGTGCTGTAGCAGGTTTAGGTGGTAAAAACTACCGTATGGGTGATTATGACTACTATATTAACGAAGAGATTCGTGCAAACGATGCGAAAGCTGTAGGTCCATTTATCATGGGTAGCCTTGAGTTTGAACGTTTGCCTGAGTGCTTAAAAAAATAAAATGGTATGAAGAAGGTTATCAGGATAACTCTTTCATTACTATTTGCTTGCGCATTTAGTGCGCAAGCACAAACACAACAGGATACAATTGTTGTATCACGCGATGGAACTGGACAATACCGCAATATACAAGAAGCGGTAGAGTCTGTTCGTGCGTTCATGGACTACACAGTTACTATTTATATCAAGAACGGATTGTATAAAGAGAAAATCATTATACCTTCTTGGATAAAGAATGTACAGTTTGTAGGCGAAGACGCTGAAAAAACTATCATTACTTGGGATGATCATGCCAACATCGACAATATGGGAACTTTTAGAACCTATACTGTGAGAGTTGATGCAAACGATATCACTTTCAAAGATCTAACTATTGAGAACAATGCGGCTCCTTTGGGACAAGCTGTTGCGCTTCATACCGAAGGCGATCGATTAATGTTTATCAATTGTAGATTTTTAGGTAACCAAGACACTATTTACACCGGGCGTGAAAATACACATCTGTTATTTACGAACTGCTATATAGAAGGAACAACCGATTTTATCTTTGGTCCTGCTACGGCTTTATTTGAAAGATGTGTTATTCATAGCAAACGTAATTCATATATTACAGCTGCCTCTACCCCTGCAAACGTTCCTTTTGGATACGTATTTAAAGGTTGTAAATTGACTGCTGACCCCAATGTGACTAAAGTTCATCTTGGCAGACCATGGAGACCGTATGCTGCAACTGCTTTTATTGATTGCGAACTAGGTAGTCATATTCGTCCTGACGGATGGAACAACTGGCGCAATGAAGCAAATGAGCTAACTGCTCGTTACAGCGAATTTGGCAATACTGGTCCTGGAGCAAGTACAACCGAACGTGTGAAATGGAGTAAACAACTGACAACAAAAGAAGCTCTTCAGTACAATCCTGAAAAGATTTTTAAGAATACCGCAAACTGGTATCCTTACAAGTAAAGTAATTAACCACAAATACATTACATTACTTATAATCCCTATTATCAATAATGATAATAGGGATTTTTTTATCCACAAACAATAATCCATCCATTAAACTATTCATCGATAACTGTTAACTGTTATCGTGCTGAACATATATACTTAACGTGATAACTGTTAACTATTATTAAATCAATTGATTTGTATTATATCGCAAAGTCAAAACAACTCCTTCCTTTTATCTTCTGCATCAACCTCTTGCATACATTATGCATACTTCTTCTTCATATTCTTTCATTCAATCACATTAATATTTAGTAACACATTTGTAATCAATTCGTAAATCAATCGTATGACTTATGTATTACGAGCGTAATTCTATACCTGCAACTTTGCAGTGAATTAAGAAATGTACAGAATACAATGAGTGAAAAAACAATTAGAACTATGGATTGCAATTTAAAGAGAAGAGTATTACTTGCTTTATCATCTATGCTTATCACAATTGTCGCTTTAGCAAATAGTCTATCGGGGACAATCATTGATAAACAATACAATGACCCAATGACTGGAGCAACGGTGCAATTGCTCGGTACTACGCTTGGGGCTGTTGCCGATATGGATGGAAACTATGTAATCAATAATATCAAACCTGGAACTTATACTATCGCGGTAAAATACATTGGCTACAAAGACATACAGATAGACAATATAAAAATCGGTAAAGAGTCGATGGTTATGAACTTTGAGCTAGAAAGTGATGCACAAGCGCTAGGCGAAGTGGCGGTTGTTGCACAGATAAAAAGAAATACGGATGTTTCAATGATGACTGCTCAGCGCCATAGCTTACTGGTTCAAACGGGAGTATCGGCTCAGCAGATTAGTAAAACTCAAGACCGCGATGCATCCGAAGTTATCAAACGTGTGCCTGGTGTTTCAATCATCGACGAAAAGTTTGTAATGGTGCGCGGACTTTCACAACGTTACAATAATGTTTGGATTAACGGCGGTGCAGTACCTAGTTCAGAAGCAGATGCTCGTGCTTTCTCTTTTGACATAGTGCCTAGCTCGCAAATAGACAACATGGTTATTGTTAAGAGTCCGGCCCCCGAATATCCCTCAGACTTTACCGGTGGATTTATCACCATAAATACCAAAGAGATGCCTTCCGAAAACTCTTTCTTAGTATCGGTAGGTACAAATATCAATGACCAAACGCACTTTAGTGACTTTAAATACAATAAAGGGAGCGGAACAGACTTCTTGGGTTTTGACAATGGTATGCGTTTGCCAAATGCAGGAATGAATAACCCCGTAAACACACATGCTACCTACAAAGATCGTGTTGATATTATGAACAATGGTTTCAATAATAATTGGCTCATTAAAAATAGAAAACCCGCTGCCGATTTAAGATTGAATGCTGCCTACTCGCATCGTTGGGACTTTGAAAGTGGTCGCCAACTTGGTGTTCTTGCTTCTGTAAATTACAGTAACTCTTATAAACGATACATGGATATGGAGAATTCGCTTTTCGGATCGTACGATGTAGAAAAGAATCACTCTGTTTACCTTCGCAAAAGTACAGATAATCAATACAACCATGATGTTCGTTTGGGTGCAATGGTTAACTTGATGTATCAACCTAAGAATCGTAACCATCTCTATGAATTCAAGAATATATTCAATCAGATAGGTAAAAACAGATATACTGAAAGACATGGTTTTGACGCACAAAGTAACGATGAGAAAAGCATGGAGTATTACTACTCAAGCCGCAGTGCATACAATGGACAAATTACCGGGAAGTACACATTGCCTGAAGGCAAACTTAATTGGAGTGCTAGTTACTCTTATGCCAATCGTCAATTGCCCGACCGCCGTAGAATCTTATTGAACGACTCTGAAGAAACTGGTGTTATTGCTCTTGCTACCGGAAATGATATCTCACGTGAATTTACTCGACTTGATGAGAATATCGGTTCATTGAACGTTAACTACCTACGAAATTTTCAGTTCGGCAGCTTTACTCCTGAGTTACGTGCCGGTGCATATGGTGAATATCGTGCTCGTACTTACAAAACTCGTCAATTCTCTTATGCTTGGGGCAATGATATGCCCAGCGGTTTCAAGAACTTTGATATAGTTAATCAACTGTTGCAAGAAGAAAACTACGGCGAAAACAAGTTGTATCTATACGAACGAGTGCGCAAAACAAATGATTACAACGGTAATAATTGGATTGGCTCCGCTTATATTGCAGCCAATCTTCCTATCACAGATAGATTTAATATCTATGCGGGCGTAAGATATGAGTACGCTAACATGGAGTTAGTGCGCAACACTAGAAATGATGAGGTTAGTCCTAGCAGTATGTTCTACAAATACAATGACTTTTTCCCATCGGCAAATGCCATGTATAAACTTACTGATAATCAACAACTGCGCCTTTCGTATGGTAAATCGGTCAATCGTCCTGAGTTTCGCGAAGTTTCAACATCGGTATATTACGATTTCGATTTGGCATCAAATGTAGAAGGAAATCCTTCATTGAAACCTGCCTATATTCAAAATATCGACTTAAGATATGAATGGTATCCTTCGAGTGGCGAATCTTTCTCGGTGGCGTTGTTCTACAAACATTTTGACTCTCCTATCGAATGGACTTATACAGTGAATGGAGGTACAGACTTGACTTATTCGAATAAAAACGCTAAAGCAGCCAACAATTTTGGTATTGAAATAGATTTCCGTAAATCTCTTGACTTCATCGGACTACGCAACTTTAGCTGGTCTTTTAATGGTGCTTTCATCAAGAGCAAAGTATTATTCGAAAAAGATAGTAAAGAAGAAGATAGACCTATGCAAGGACAATCACCTTACCTTATCAATACAGGTATCTTCTACAATCAATCTAATTGGGGGCTGAATGTAGCTGTGCTTTACAATCGCATTGGTAAACGTATCATCGGTGTTGGTCGCACGGTTGGTAGTAGCGGCGAACAAACCACAAAGATTCCTAACTCATACGAAATGCCACGCGATGCAATAGATTTCTCAATCAGCAAAACATTTGGTTCGCTTGAAATTAAGGGTAGCATTCGCGACTTGCTTGCTCAACGTGTTAACTTCAAGCAGTTTGGTAGTGTACTTAATGTTGGACAAGAGATTAAATATGAAGAGATAACTAAGAGTTATAAACCGGGTAGAAACTACCAAATATCACTCTCATATACTTTTTAAATAACAATAATAGAAAACTAATCGGAGGGATAACCTCTATCATAAATTAGAAATATGAAACAAATGAAATTGAACGCAATGAAATGGAGCAGCTTGTTTATAATGGCTGCAGCAATGTCAATCGCAACAAGTTGTAGCGATGATAACAAAGGAGAAGATACTGGTAACAATAATCCATCAGTAACTCGCCCTACAGATGCAGGTGAGTATTCGGGCTTGGCTACAAGCGATGGTATTCTTTTTGAAAATGGTACTCAAATCGGTAATGGTGATCAAGAGTTTTGTTTCACCGGTAAACAAACAATTAAAAAGGGTACTTATGTAATGAAGGGTTGGATATATGTTCGCCCTGGAGCAGAGCTTACTATCGAACCGGGCACTATTATCAAAGGTGATAAAAGCACCATGGCTTCTCTTATTGTAGAACCAGGAGCAAAGGTTATCGCTGATGGTACTGCAACATCTCCTATCGTCATGACTTCGAATCAACCTGCTGGTAGTCGCCGTCCTGGTGATTGGGGTGGATTAATTATCTGCGGTAACGGTACAAACAATAATGCCAACGGCCAACAAATTGAAGGTGGCCCTAAAACTAAACATGGTGGTAACATCAAAAACGATAACTCGGGTATATTTCGTTATATGCGTATAGAGTTTGCCGGTTATCCTTTCATGGCTGATAAAGAAATAAACGGTGTTACATTTGGTTCTGTTGGAAACGGAACTACTGTTGAATATTTAATGGTTTCTTACAGCAACGATGATTCATTTGAATGGTTCGGTGGTTCGGTTAACTGTAAATACTTAGTAGCATTCAACGGTTGGGATGATGAATTTGATACTGACAATGGGTTCGATGGTCATGTGCAATATTGTCTTTCAATCCGCGACCCGAAGATTGCTGATATCTCTCAATCAAATGGTTTCGAATCTGACAACAATGCAGATGGTAGTGCTATTTCTCCATATACTTCTGCTATCTTTAGTAACGTTACTTTCATTGGCCCAATGACTCAAAAGAATATTGCAGCCGGTTTCAAGAATACAACTGATTTTATCAATGCAGGTAACATGAAACCTGAAAATGATGCTGCTCTTGGTAAATTCCAATCGGCAATGCACATTCGTCGCAGCAGTAAACTAAACTGTTATAACTCGGTTGCCCTTGGTTATCCTATAGGTCTAATCGTTGATGGTGAAAAAGGTAAATCGATTGATTGGGCTAAAGATGGTAGCTTGAAACTACAAAACGTTTACTTTGCCGGTATGGGTGTTACAGGTACTGACTTCAACAAAAAATACGAAGATGAATTGGGAACTTGGAGTCTTGTTGATGGAAAGAATAAAATTACTTATGACTCTACACAAGAATCATTCTCTACTTCATTCTTGAGAACTCAAAGCGGTTGCCGTTTCGACTTAACAGAATCGGATTTGAACTTAACTGATCCTAAAGGTATCGGTCAAGCATACTGTCCGGGTGCAGGGAGCCCACTACTTGGTAGTGCGAACTTTGATGGTTTGAATAGCTCGTATATTAAACCAGTATCATATATTGGAGCTTTAAGTGGTTCTTCAGACAGTTGGTTAGACAATTGGACAAACTTCGATCCGCAAAACACAGCTTATTAATCAATCCAGAAAACAAACAAATAGAGGTTGGGTATCATTTATGGTACTCAACTTTTTTGAGTTAATAGAGCTACAATACAATGCGTTTCATTTCTGATATCATATAAAACGAAAAGGGTTAAATATCGATTGTGATATTTAACCCTTTCTTCCTTTTTATTTGCCCTTTTGTTATTTAAAACTCATGTACTCTAATTCATCATTTCATGCATTTGTGTTAATAGGGCACCCTTTATTAATCATTATTTTACAATAAACGATTCTTTCAATAATACATCATCAGCTGATGATGGGCCAACCATTACAATAAACTCACCTGGTTCTACACCATATTGCATTTGTTTATTGTAGAATGCCAATTTATCAGGCGTAATTTTAAATGTTACCTCTTGACTTTCGCCTGGTTTAAGAGTAACACGAGCAAAGTCTTTTAACTCTTTAACAGGACGAGTAGCACTACTGAATCGATCGCGAATGTACAATTGTACAATCTCTGTACCTTCACGAGAGCCAGTGTTTGTCAACTTCACAGTAGCATTAACTGTTCCATCTTTTGCTATTTCAGATGCCGACAATTTCAAGTCACTATAATCGTATGTAGTATAAGACAAGCCATAACCAAATGGATAAAGTGGAGTGCTTGGTTTATTATTGACATAAGGATGGAAATATTGCGATGGCTTATGATTGTAAATCATTTGCAACTGACCAACACTATGAGGAATAGTAACCGCTAACTTAGCCGAAGGATTTACCTCTCCATATAAGATTTCAGCAATTGCTTGTCCACCATACATTCCTGGAGCCCAAGCCTCAACAATAGCAGGAAGATTTTCAGCAGCCCACTCTACACCCAAAGGACGACCATTGATCAAGATAAGAATGGTTGGTTTGCCCGAAGCAGCTACCTTTTTAATCAATTCGTTTTGCAATCCAACTAAGTCGATATCCGAACGGTCGGTATCTTCACCATCTGTTCTATCAGCCCAACGGAAACGCATCATGTACTCACCGGCTACTACAATATTCAAATCTGATTGTTTGGCGAGAGCTGCAGCTTCTTCAACCTTAGCTGGGTTCATATTACGTGGGTCCCAACCTTGATCTACAAAGTTGAATTGTGTTTCAGGAGATAATTGACGAAGACCTTCAAGAATAGTAGTTACATCTTCTGGTTCGCCCGGTGCACTCCAGTCACCCAATATATTATGGTCATCGGCATTGATACCTGTTACCATTATCTTTTTGTATTTAGAAGCACTAAGAGGCAATACACCATCATTTTTCAATAAAACGATACCATTGCGAGCTGCATCTAATGAAGTTTCACGATGTGCATCGCACATACGAATATTCATGCTTTCTGCTTCATCGGCATAAGGATGTTCGAAGATACCCAAACGGAACTTAACATCAAGAATGCGACGTACAGACTCATCAATACGTGATTCTGGAATACGACCTTCTTTTACCAATTCTGTTACATATTCATTCCAATAGATGCCATGCATATGCATGTCCATACCGGCCATAATAGATTGATAGAATGCCTCTTTTAAGTTCTCGGCAGTTGCATGCAAATCGTGAATATGTTCAATATCCATCCAGTCGCTAACTACAAAGCCTTTAAACTTCCACTCATCACGCAATACATCAGTTAGCAGCCAATCATTTTCGTGACAAGGCACACCATTAAGTTCATTGTGAGCAGTCATCAATGACATAGCACCTGCCTCAACACCTTCTTTAAAAGGAGGAAAGAACACTTCATACAAAGTGCGAACAGAAATATCTGTAGGCGAACCATTAGTACCATTGATTGGTTGGCTACCACCCACAAAGTGTTTGATACAAGCCAATACATCTTCTGTACTATTGAAATCACCTTGATAACCTTTAACTGATTGTGCACCCATCAAACCTACCAAATAAGGATCTTCACCGAATGTTTCTCCTACGCGGCCCCAACGAGGATCGCGAGCAACTTCAATGTTAGGATTGAATGTCCACTGCATATTCATAGCACGCATTTCGCGAGCTGTTTGTCGACCAATGGTATAAGCCATTGTTGTGTCGAACGAACAAGCCAAGTTGATACTTGTAGGATAGATTGTATTTTTTGGTGCATAAGCATTGCCATGGATGGCATCAATACCAAATATGATAGGGATTTGCAAACGACTCTTTAAAGCTAATCCTTGCAAATAATTGGCCTCTTTCAAAGTCATTACATGAAGGAAAGAACCCACTTTACCCTCTTCGGTCCATCGTTCAATATCTTTTTCTGTAAAGCCTGGATAAAATGCGTTAGCAGTATTATTTTTAAGTTCTTCTTCAGTCATCGATGCGCTATTGCTCTTGATGTGCTCAACACCTACAAACTGATTCATTTGTCCCACTTTCTCTTCGATAGTCATTCGACTAATCAAATCTTCAACTCTTGCTGGGATTGGGGCATTAGGATCTTTATAAATCTCCTTTTTTTCGCCCGAACACGAACAAACACTAATTCCGATACTCATCATTAATAAAAAGTTTCTCATGATTTAAGTTATTATTTAAATTCATAAAGGAGATACAATCTCTTATTATGTATAGTCAAAAATAGATTATTCATTTTTAAATAATATGATAATAGGCTATCAATTACTCCTTTTGAAACAATCTATAGCCTATTAGTTACGATATTATTACCTATGCTGATAACCTATGAATCAATTTTATTCTTTAAATCGTTCTATCACCTCCATACACATACGTCCGTTGTGATAAGGACATTTCCAGAAACCAGCCTTGTCATCAACACGATTAATAGTTCCATCGGCAAAAATGCTCCAAAACCATTCACCATTTTCTGTATCTAACAAATGCTGTTGAATGAATTCCCAACAATCAATAGCTTTATCCAATGCATCTTCTTTACCAAAATGTTGATATGCATTTATATAACCTACTACCGATTCGGCTTGTACCCACCAATGTCTGTCAGCATCTACATGGCCTGTATCTAAGTTCTTTTCATAGATCATACCTTCGTGCGGAGTATATCCTTGACTTGCTGCATCGGCAATGCGCAATACCAAAGGCTCTACTCGTTTAAGCAACTCTTCATCGCCCAATTCTAAAGCAGCTTCATGAATGAGCCATGAGGCTTCAATATCGTGACCATAAGAGACAATGCGGTATTTGCTATTCCAATCATCATCAAAGAACAATTCAAGGTGAGCTGTGTCTTGATTTAAAATCTTATCGACAAATATTTCAATCAAATTGCGCAATTGAGTTTTTAATCTCTCATCTTTCCACACACGATACAAGTTCGTATATGGTTCAAGTATATGAAGATGCGTATTCATGGTTTTGCACTCATTAGCATCTTTCTCACTCAGACGCATATCAGCTATTTCGCCCCACTCGCGAGTAAAGGCTTCACAGTATCCATTCTTTACATCATCAAAACTATACTTTTCGATACTTTCAAATAGACGAATTGCATAAGATAAAGCTTCTTCATCGCCTGTTGCTCTAAAGTATTCGCTCAATCCATAAATAGCAAAGCCCAATGCATAAATCTGTTTCTTGGTATCGATAGGATTACCTAGATAATCGACACTCCAGTAGATTCCACCAAATTGTGAGTCGTAGAAGTGATCGATAATATAACGCTTAACACGAGTAGCAGCTTCTAGATACTCTTCTTTTTTAAGCAAACGATAAGCAGCCGAAAAAGTCCAAAGGATTCGAGCATTTAGAATTGCTCCTTTTTCAGATTCCGGCATCAAAATCTCTTTGCCGGTGATGCGTCCGTAATATCCACCATGCACAGAATCGGTCATCTTATCCATCCAATAGGGCAATATATTGTCGGTTAGCACCGCTAGCATTTCATTTGATAACTTATTAATAGTCTGTTTCATAATAATCAGTGGCTCTATTTAGTAAGATTGACTCGTTGGTTTCAGTGCGATGAAACTTAATTTTCAGTGCGGTGAAACTATGTTTTCAGTGTATTGAAACAATAGTTTCACCCTATTGAAACTAAATTTCATTCATATCATTATAAACCAAGAATCAATCTTAAATCAACGAATTAAATAATTTCCTAATTACTTAATGTATTATTTAGCTAATACTTCTAAGTTATGGGCAATCATTTTTTTAAGTGTATCAACCGATGCAGTTGTTGTTAAACCATCTTGTGGAGTATTCATGCAATAGTCAACTAGTTTATCGAGAGTAGACGTTGCAACATGCATTCTGGTATCTGAAGATGCATAATATATAAATACTTTACCATCCTCGTCTGCAATCCATCCATTAGTAAATAAAACGTTCGAAACATCACCGATACGTTCTTCGTTTTCTGGGGCTAAAAAGTAACCTCCAGGAGAAGCAATCACCTTTGTAGGGTCTTCGAGCGAAGTCATATACATGTATAATACATATCTTAATCCGGCAGCGCAACCACGAACACCGTGCGCCAAGTGCAACCAACCTTTATCTGTCTTAATAGGATGCGGACCCTCTCCATTTTTTACCTCTTTGATAGTGTGATAGAAGCGAGAATCGATGATTTTTTCCTCTTTAATCTCAGCTCCATCCATTGTATCGACCAATGCCCAGCCAATACCACCACCACTACCGGCATCGATAAAGCCATCTTGTGGACGAGTATAAAGTGCATATTTACCATCAACAAACTCAGGATGAAGAACCACATTACGTTGTTGGCTCTTACTCTTCAAATCTGGAAGTCGCTCCCAAGTGATTAAATCTTTAGTACGAGCAATACCACATGTAGCGGTTGCCGAAGACAAATCGCCAGCAGGAGCATTACTATCATGACGTTCAGCACAAAATAGTCCATACAACCATCCATCTTCATGTGCTGTTAATCGCATATCATAGATGTTTGTAGCAGGCACTAAATCGTCGGGCATGGTGATAGGGAAATCCCAAAAGCGGAAGTTATCGATACCGTTAGGACTTTCGGCAATGGCAAAGAAAGATTTGCGATCGCTACCTTCAACACGAACAACAAGCAAATATTTATCACCCCATTTGATGGCACCTGAGTTCATAGTTGCATTCATTCCGATGCGTTCCATCAAGTATGGGTTTGTTTTTTCATCTAAGTCATATCTCCAGATTACAGGGGTATGAGCAGCTGTTAAAATAGGGTTCTCATAACGGGTTGCTATTCCATTTCCTTCCTCTATAGGCACGTTTTTTTTGGACAAAAAAGCCTCGTGCTCAGCCAAAAGCTGAGTAACTTTTTCTTTAAATAAGTTCATAATACGAATGTAAATTAGGTTAATTAGTGAGATTAGTTTTTCTGATAAAGTTTATCATTCACATCTTGAGCAAACAATGTTTGAGGTTGATCGTAGAACAAAACAAAATCATCTGCTGAAACATGGCCAGGATATGGCGCATAGTAATGATTTTCCTTTTCACGTGCATTTCTCCATACCACAACATACGATATAGGATAGTTAGCAATGGCAGGCATCAATGTTTGAGTCCACCATGTAGAGTCTGGAATTGTTTCATATCCTGTTTCAGTCAAAGCGATAGGCTTATTTTTAGCTTTACCTACTTGCTCAAGTATATTCATTGAGTTGTTTATTGAACTCAAATATTGGTCACGGTTACCAAATTGATAAGCATCAAACCCTAAAAGATCAATGATATCATCACCCGGATAACGTTCTAAATACTCAGTTGAATCTTTTGGTTCTGTTCCTGGAGAATAGGCAAAAAGCACATTATCAACTCCATTCTTCTTCATTCGATCATACGTCATGCGCCAAAGAGCTTTATAATCATCGGCATTAGTAAGTTTTTGTCCCCACCAAAACCAACTACCTGTATGTTCGTGCCAAGGACGAAACAGAATAGGTACTTTAACACCCTCTTCTGTTTGTAGGCTACTCATAAAGTCTGACATACGATCAATCCAACCTAAAAACATATCATGGTTTTCGCCACCAGGCAATACAGAAGCAACTACAGTCGTATCAGATATATCCCATGAGTCACCACCCGTTGTAGGATTGTCAAGATGCCAACTAATTGTATTCATGCCTCCACGGTTGTATTGAGCAACAATCTCTTTACGGATTTTATCGAATGAAATCTTATCTAAACTTTCATTAGCACCCAACTCTATATGACCGATATCAAATGACATAACAGCAGGATAATCTCCGCAAACACTTTTTACATCACTTCTTCCTTCATCGCCTTCCCACCCTATTCCATAGAGTGGGTCATCATGATGTCCAAACATAATTCCTTGTTTTGGCATTTCTGTCAATCCCACCAATAAGGCTTCTGTTTCAGGGGTTAAAGTAGGTTGAGCTACTTCTTTTTGGCAGGACATCATCAAAGGCATATAGGCTGAAATTAAAAGTATTGAAAATAGTTTATTGTACATATTCAATTGTATTCTTCTTAGTTATTACATTATTTAAATGATGGAAGTTGATCGCGCGATACTACAAAACTTTGATCCATCGCATCTTTCCACCACGCTTCATCGGCATGTGTTATTGCATTTCCATTATCATCAGTTCCATCATACCATGGCATAAACCAACTCCAACGAGCACCTGCATTCCATTGTTCTGAAATAGTTCCAACGCTTCCACATTCGCTCAATGAAACAATTTTACTTCCATATCTAGCAGCAATAGAATTAAACTGTGATACACAATATTCAGAATCTTTCTCATAAATATCACGTCCTACCATATCTACATATTCATCACCAGGATACCAATCAGGATCATTTCCTTCTGTAGTCCATACCCAAATTAGATTGTTTAAACCTTGTGCTTTAAAATAGTTGAACATAGCAATCCACATAGCTTTGTGACTAGCAGCATCTTTGCCCCACCAGAACCAACCGCCGGCAGCTTCGTGAAATGGTCTCCATAATACAGGAATACCTTCATCGTTCAACAGTTTTAAATAAACAGCAATTGAAGCCAAATCTTTTGTAAATACTTGATTTTCCCAAGATCCTTCAATTAGGGCGTTACTTGCATCAAAAGTAGTCTGATCTTTGTAGAAAGCATATCCAGTAGACAAATCAGGAGCTGTTGTAGAACCTTCTCCTTCAACATATACGCCTGTAGCTGTATAATCATGACCACCGATAATCAAACCGTTAGTTTTTAAAATATCCAATATCTCTTCAGTTATTGATAGCGTATAATCGCCTGTTATGTCAAAGTAATCAGTACCTGCAGCTATTTCGCCCCATGTTCCACCATTTTTAAATGATCCTTGTGCACCGCTAGCTACATCTTTGACCGCAACACGAATTACATCACCTACTTTAGCATCTGCAAAGAGAGCCTTATCTGCATCAGAATTCATTTGAACATTTGCACTCCAATCCGAAAGCATCACAACGTCTCCTGACCAAATAGTAGTTGAGCCACTTCCTGTAGCAGGTGCTACTTTAGGTACATTCCAATGCCACATAGCCGATACAACACCACCAGCATCACTCCACTCTTTAACCGGAGTTATATCACCATAGTTTATCCAGTTAGCACCAGACACCGACCAAGCTAAATGTCCATAATCAAAACAATTGATTGCAGGATATTTACCTGTCCACTCATAAACACGAGTTGACATATCATAATTCCAAGACACATCAGCCATCATCGCCGAAAGTGTTTTATTTTCATAGTTATCTACCAAGTAAGTAAACAACTTTTGAGCAGCAGGAATAGCCGAAGGATTTACCAATGTATTTCCTATATCTATAGTAGAAAACTGTATAGACACTTCTGGAGCAGGCATATTATTTGGACCTGATACAATTCCTGCCGGAATAGTTAAAGTACAATCCATACCTCTACTGAGATTAGCTAAAATAGTTAGCGTGTTATTCACACCGACTACATTTGCACTTACTAATTCACCACCAGTCAAAGTCAGTTTATCAAAATCTTTTGAAGCAAAGTATATATTCTTATCATAAACCACCTGAATTGTTGTTTCACCGGCTTTTATCTTTGCATCTCCTGTATTAGGAGTGGTAGACACCACTACGGGTGCCTCCACTGAAGGAATATCAATTTTCACATCATTGTCGCAAGCTCCAAATGCGATTGCAATTGCTAAGACAAATATTGTTTTGAATTTATTTATATTCATGTTATACTAATTATTATATTATTCTAATGTAACTTTATTGAATATCAAATCTGAACCTTGGATGATAATTCCAACATTAGTTTGATCTTCACAATCACCTTGCTTAGCTTGTATATTATCCAATATTTCACGAGTTAAAGTTACCTCAGTAATACGGCTAGCAAACTCCCATCCATAAAGATCTGTTGGAATCAAAGTATTTGTACCTATTTCAGGGAATACCAAGCCACTCCAATCACCATAGTTAATTTGTGCTTGTGCCCAAACATCAGTCTTTTGATCGTAATAGAAACGAAGTTTAGCACCCGCTTTAGCACCACTAAAGCTAGCTGCAGGAATCATAACACGTCCATTATCTCCCCAAGTTATGTCTATTGGTCCTGTCCAAATTGCAGTTTCCAATGAAATCTCATACCATACAGATATTTTGTTTATGATACAACCAGCACCTTGAATTACCAATCCTGTATCACTCCAACCATCGTTAGTATTCATTACATTATCATATAACTCTTGTGTTACATCAAGCTCAATCATTGATGGACAATCATCAACATTATATTCAGGCATATCAATTGTTGACCAGTTCGCATTGTTTATCTGAATTTGAGTATAAGCATATGATTTCAAATAGAAACGTAGTTTAGCACCAACAGCAAAACCGGCATTTACCAAATCGGCCTTGTATATGCGGAAATTATTGCTCCAAGAACCTAAATCTTGCATTTCATTCATTACTACATTTTCGATTTCAGTAGCTGGAATAAAATCAATTGAATATTCAATTTCACCGTTAGAAGATATCAGTTTAACCTTACTATTCTTACCCGCAACTTGAGGAATACTAATATATAGTTTGTCACCATTGATGATATATTGTACAGACGCATTATTTACCTCTACACTTGTAAGTTTATCGCCATTGGCTACGTCTATTACGAATACCTCTCCACCTTTAAGTTCAGCATCTTCGGCAGGCAATACAGGGATATAACAGAATTCAGGCGCGTTGATTGTTAGTCTATCGATTTCTACCGTTTCACCATTTGCCATAGTTAATACAAGAACACCAGTCTCTACCTTCATAGTAGGCATAGTGAACGAGATCATTTCTGGATTAGCGTTTTGTATTTCAACTTCGGCTCCACCTGTGAAAGTTACTTTTACTACTAGATCAAGGTTATTACCTTGGATTGCAACTTCGCCACCTAATGAGACTTCGCTACTTCCATAAGAAGTAAACTCTGGTTTCAATGTTTCAATAGCAACTTCTACAGAATTACCACTACCTGTATTAAGCAATATGTTACCTGAGATAGCCGCATCTGGCATGATTACCGTTACTTCAGTCGATGATTGAGAAATTGGTAATACAGATTCAGCCACTCCTGGGAAAGCCATATCAGTAATTAATTCCATATTCAAACCAGTCAATGTTATCAAGTCACCAGCACGCAATCCTACTGATGGAGTTGCTACTACTTCAGAAGGTAAAGCCATACCGATATTAGCAATTACAACTTGTACGCCCGACGCAGGAATCATCAATATAGCACCGTCTGTCATATCATCAGGCAAGGTAAATTCAATGCATTGTTTGTCTGAAATCGTTTTTACTTCAAACTCCACTTCATTACCATTAGGCATTTGTACACTTTTAACCAAATCAAGATTCTCACCTTCTAGCGTAATTACATCACCTGGTTTATTGCCTGTTAAATCAGCAACAGCACTCACTGAAGGAAGTATTACTTGCAATTCAGTTTTCGAGTAAATCCAGTTAGGTATCTCTGCACCATCAGAAATAATCAATTTACCGCTTTGAGCTTCTTCGGGTACTGTCAGTACAATCTCCGTGCGACTTTGATTAATGAAACCTTCTACTGGAACTATTACATTATCAGCAAATATAACTTCAGCAATTAGATTCAAGTACTCACCTTTAAGAGTTAGAATTTCTCCTGCTTTAATCACTTCAGGAGTTAATTCATCTAAAGCAATAGGCTCTGTAAAAGTTAATTCTGTTTTAGTTACTATCTCTCCTTGATTTGTTTTCAAAGTAAGCAAGCCCGGTTGTGCAGTTTGAGGAACAGTAATACGAATCTCTGTTTCACTAACTACATTAATATCTGTAATGTCTTCGCATCCTGGTATAGAAACTGCTGTAACATTGTTCATTCCGCTTCCTAAGAAACGTAGTTCTCCTCCTCTGGCTACAGGGCTAGGACCAAATACATTCAATTTTACACCACCTGTATATTGATTGGTATCTTCATCACTGTTGCTACACGCTGTAAACCAGAGACTATTTAAGATTATTAGGCACATCATCCATAGTGCCGAAAATTTATATGTCTTATTCATATCAGTAATTCATTTAAGGTTATTCTACAGGAACTACGCGAATGTTATCTATCATAATTATTGGTGTACAGTCTTTACCTTCTACACCACCGCCCCATACAAAGAATGTCAAGCCAGCAAGCATTGTCTTATCAAAAGCAACATCACATTTGTTTCCTTCATGCGTTTTATTGAAATCAGCAAGATTCAACGACACAGTCACCCATTTACCACCTGTATCATAAGATCCAGTATTTTTCCATGGTAACCATAAACCACGAGGTACATTACTATCACTAAAGTAAGCATTATTGCCAGCTTCATTAGCATTGAAGATTATTTGTAATGCTCCCGATTGCCAAGGATTAGATGATGGAACATTTACTTCAAATTTGATTTGTAAGTCCTTCACATCATATTTCTCTAACATTTCAGCAAAATCTTTGCGAGCAGTAAGTTTATCACTTGCATCTGGCCAATAATTAAAAGAAAAAGCATCTTCACCCCATGTAGCACCTACAGCACCAGCCATATCACCAGTAAAGAGGATATAAGCACCATCTATACTGTTTTCATCTTCTTCCATTTTTACTTTACTACCATCTCTCCATCCTTTACCAATAGACAATCCACCATGAGATCCGTCCC
>CAMTPH010000067.1 GCA_947074345.1 uncultured Bacteroides sp.
TTGGTGATTATATCAAAAAATCAACTGGTAGAACTGCGCAAGACTACATACAAAACAAAGTAATAGATTTAGCAAAAGAGATGATTCTATCCACAAAATTGCCTGTCAGCCAAATAGCGTATGAGTTGGGATACCAATATCCACAACACTTTTCCAGAGTATTCAAGAATAGTGTAGGCATGACCCCTAACGAGTATAGATCAGTAAATTGAAACCAACTCTAAACATCAATTGATATAATTACATCACTCTATTGCAAACAATTTGAGTTCGAGCCATAAACACTTTTACAAGAGGTCCTGTAATTAGGGCAGCGATTACAGTCCCCTCACCTACTCCATTAACTGTTTGAGAAAATAATAGAGATGAGATAATCGCAATAATGACTAGAACAACATCAAATAGAATCTTAACATCAGAAAATCTTTTATTATATCTATCAGCTATAATCTTTACAGTATATTCTCCACTCACCATTGTTGTGTCTGAAATAATCTCGATACATATTCCTAAAGATAAAACTACACAACCCATGATTAATAATATAAATTTGCTAATGTAGACATCTAATGTAAAAATAGCTAATAATGTCATCACCGCATCTATTACGGCTGCAAGTATCAACGATGACGGTATTTGCATAAGCAGAGATACTTTATTTTCTATAATATCTTTCTTTGGAAGTATTGCCAACTGTATCATTATAAGGATGGCATTAAAAAGAAGAACGCATTGTCCCATTGTAACTTCCATATTGAGACTCATCACATATGGGATACATGATGTCGGGGTTGTACCAAGTAAAGAACCTGTTATAAACGCAACACCAACCCCAATAAACAACAATGCAATTACGAAAAGTAAATAGCGATATGCGATAATAGATCTTTTCATTATGTTCTATTTGTGTTTTTGCTTATATCTTGTTTTTTTGATATATAACATAAATCCCGTTATTGTTATTAATACAAGTAACGTTCCAGAAATAAACACAAAGAAATCCGATAAGAAACCTATAATAGGTTGATATATTCTTCCGGTGTGAACTTCCAATGCTAAATGCCATAAAGAAATCATACCTGATTTTTCATATTTAGGCATCGAAATAAATTGACCATTACGATGAATATATTTAGCTCCAAAGGAATAACCGAAAGCAATGTCTCCAGCAAGAAAATCTGCAGAATAACCAGTTACAGCAACCTGTTGTTGAGGTGGTCCAAATCGTTTGGCCATAATAGGACGTTTGGTTAAGTAGTCTATACATACTCCATTTTTTCTATCCCATAAAACCAATCCATCAAAAGAGCCTACTATCCAACAATCGTGATAAACCTGTTGCATAATATTTACTCCCATAACACTTACTCGCGGAGAAGACATTATTCGTTGAGGTGATGAATCTAAATCTTTCATAGAGTAAAATCCCTCAGAAGTATATAAAAGCCACTCATTTTGCACTGTATCATAGTTAATACAACGTAATTTATCATTCCAAGCATTTTCAGAATCAAGAGTCGTAAAAGGTAGTGGTGCTACTGTTGTTCTTATTATACTAATTAATAATGGAGGACGTAGAAAAGTTCCACTAATAAACAATATAAGAATTAATGGGGTAAGCCAATATCCTAACTTTCTATGCCACTTATAGGAAGGGCGAAGAAAAGCAATAAATAAGGAACTGTTTTTCCCCTTACGCTTGAATTTACGAACAACCTTTGGAAAAAGAAAAATAATTATCCCTGTAATAGAAAATATAATCGTTGCAACTCCTAAAAGATCAACAATAATTTTACCAACCTCACCAAATAGTTCGCCGCTATGCAAGCGCCATATTGTTTTAAATAAAGACACTTTATTTTCGTAATTGGAAGGAGCTGAAAGTGAAGATTTAGAAAAATCATCAAATGGATAAATCGAAGTGAATATATTAGAGCGAGAAATCACAACTAACGTATCCCCATTGATTGCAGCATCGCATAATCTCTCGTGACTGTCAATAAGAGATGATATATTATGCCATATTTTAGTTTTTTCATTAAGATGATAAAGATCGTAGGTGGTCACCGCAAAAACATTTCCATCTTTTGTCTTAACAATTTTAGTTGTATTTCGATTATCTACACCTTTTTTCATTCCACCTTCAAATCGTTCAACAAAACTATGTCTTTGATCGGTTAGCCAAATTCCAGAAGCGCCATACATCAAAATAGAATCACCACCTATATTGAGAGTTGTTTTTATACTATTTTGGTTCCAATTTTCTGTCTTTAAATAATCAGGTAAATAGTCTCTAGAAATATCAATATTAGAAATAAAAGATCTATGATTTAAGAAAATGCCCGAAACAGCAAATAATAAAGCAAAGAATGAAACAGTTAATCCAAGCCATTTATGCCAACCTTTTACTCTATTTCTTTTATGAGGTTTATTCATTTGAAATTTTTGGCGCAAAAATATTTATAATAAAAAAAATAAAGCGTAACATTGGTTACGCTTTATTTAATATTCATTATTTATCTTCGCACTGTTTATCAATATTATACATTTAGTTAATGAGGAAATTTCTAAATAATATTCCACAATGTTTTGTTGTGCTTTTTTTTGTGATTGGTGGAGTAGTTGCTGGACTTGGTGCTTATATTATTTATATTGCTAGAGTTCACACATATGCAACAGATGATCCATCAGCTTGCATAAATTGTCATATAATGACACCTTACTATCAATCATGGATGCATAGCTCACATGGAAATCAAACAACTTGCAACGATTGCCATGTTCCACAAGATAATGCATTCAACAAATATTACTTCAAAGCTGTTGACGGCCTTTATCATTCGGCTATCTTTACTTTAAAAGCAGAACCAGAGGTAATAAGAGCACGTGATGCAAGCAGTAAAGTGGTTATGGACAATTGCATCAGATGCCATACTCAACTTAATACAGAATTTGTAAATACAGGAATGATTGGATTTACACAAACCCAAAGTGGTGAAGGAAAAGCATGTTGGGATTGCCACACCAATGTTCCTCACACGGTGGTGAGTAATATTTCCTCATCGCCCAATGTAATAGCGCCGATGCCTGCATCGCCTGTGCCTTCGTGGTTAAAAAACATGATGAAATCAAAAAAAACAGAATAGATTATGCTTAAAAAATTATCTGAATCAATCAAACGGAACCCAGTTATTGGATGGGGAATATTTACCGTTGTCATGGTGGGAGTATTTCTACTTGGACTACTCGCTGCCTCAATAACTGAACGTAGAGCTGAGATAGCTACACTCTATGCTAACAAGAAAATAGAAATTACCGGTATCAATGCAAAAAATGAAGAATGGGGATTAAATTATCCTAGAGAATATGATACTTGGAAAAAGACCAAAAACATGGATTTCCGTAGCAAACATCTTGGAAACATGACAGAAGATGTACTTGAAAGCCGTCCAGAGATGGTTGTTCTTTGGGCAGGATATGCTTTTTCTAGAGATTATTCAGCACCTCGCGGACATATGTTTGCAATAGAAGATGTGAGCCATACACTTCGTACTGGCACACCAGATGGTGAAACACAAGATATGCAACCTTCTACATGTTGGGCTTGTAAGAGTCCAGATGTACCACGAATGATGCAAGAAAAAGGACTTGAGGAGTTCTATAAGGCTTCATGGAGCGAACATGGATGTGAAATAGTAAACCCTATTGGTTGCGCTGACTGCCATGATCCTCAAACTATGAATCTGACAATAACACGTCCTGCTTTAATTGAAGCATTCGAACGCCAAGGCAAGAAAATAGAAGATGCTACTCCACAAGAAATGCGTTCATTGGTATGTGCTCAATGTCACGTTGAATATTATTTCCAAGGCGATGGAAAATACCTAACTTTCCCTTGGGATGGTGGAATGACAGTGGAAGCAATGGAAGAGTATTTTGACAACTCAAACTATGCAGACTGGACACATACATTATCTCGTGCGCCAATGCTAAAAGCACAACATCCCGATTATGAATTGTTCTTATTAGGCCCTCATGCTCAACGTGGATTAGGTTGTGCAGATTGCCATATGCCATATAAAGCAGAAGGAGGAATCAAATATTCTGATCATCAAATAGTAAGCCCATTGAAAAACATATCATCTACTTGTCAAACTTGTCATCGCGATAGCGAAGACAATCTAAGAAAATATGTATACGAATATCAAGACAAAGCTCTTGAGATACGTGATCGCATAGAAATTGAACTTACTAAAGCTCATATCATGGCAAAAGCTGCATGGGACAACGGTGCTACCGAGGCTGAGATGCAACAAGCCCTACAATTAATTCGCCAAGCACAATGGCGTTGGGATTTTGCTGTAGCATCGCATGGTGGTTCATTCCATGCACCAGTAGAAACACAAAGAATTCTAGCTCATAGCCTTGACCGCTCTATGCAAGCTCAATTAGAATTACAAAAAACACTCTTTGCTCTTGGAGTAAGAGAAGTTACAATGCCAGATGTTTCGACCAAAGCAAAAGCCCAAGAATATATTGGATTAGACATGAAGAAACTTCGCGACGATAAAGATAATTGGATTAAAACAACACTTCCAACTTGGGTAGAAAAAGCTAAGGCCGAAGGTAAAATCGCATCAAACAGCTAATGTCTGACAATAGTAAACGTAAAATTTGGCAATCTCCGTGGCGCTATGCGGAAGCAATTACGATAGTTGGTACACTTATACTAATTGGCTTTATGCTACAAATTATGATAGGTGAATTCAGCTTCTATTTACTTGCCAAACCTGTAAATTATATTTTTGGAGGAGCTATAGGTCTTATATCTATTATATTTGGATTATATCATAAGAAAAGTAAATTTATACGATGGTTTAGTGGGGTTGAAATGAGTGTAACTCTTATTGTAGCTTTACTTCTTCTGACCATAGTAATGGGATTAACGCCACAAGCTATGCATAGCCACTCGTTGTTGGGTTTTGACGCGATGACATCTTCTTGGGCTTTTGTTATCATTTATTCTCTTACACTATTATCCCTTGGAACACTTATAGTGAGACGATTAAGAGTATTTCGTATCAAAGATTACGGATTTTATCTTAATCACATTGGATTGTGGTTATTGTTGCTATGTGCAGGATTGGGATATGCTGACATGGAACGTTACATAATGCATGTACGCGAAGGTGAAACTGAATGGAGAGTGTATGATGAACAGAATAATGTGAAGGAACTTCCAATTGCAATTGCACTCAGTGATTTCGATATGGATTATTATCCACCCAAGTTGGCAATAATTGACATGGAAAATGGCGAAGTTCTTCCCAATGACAAACCCGAATATTTCCAAATTGACAATGATATACCACAAGGTAAACTAAACGGTTGGCACATCGTGATGGAGAAATACATTCATCAGGCTGTAAGAAACAGCGACAGTACCTATCAAGAAGTTTATATGCCTGGAGCGACACCTGCTGTAAAAGTTACTGCGACTAAAGACAATATTACACGTAGCGGATGGATTTGTGGCGGAAATCAAGCACAGCTTTTTATGACTCTTCCTTTAGATGATAATACAAGTGTAGTGATGACTGTAGCCGAACCGCGCAAATTTATGTCAGACGTTATTGTATATACACAAAGTGAGAAAAACACAAGTGCACGTATCGAGGTAAACAAACCTTTAAGTATTGAGAACTGGACCATTTACCAATATGGTTATGACAACAATGCTGGTCGCCTATCTTCATATAGTAGTTTTGAATTGGTTTATGATCCATGGATTATACCTGTATATATTGGGATAATAATGATAATGCTTGGTTCATTCGCAATGATTTGGACAGGCAAAGGTAGAAAGGAGGCAGACAATGACTTGGAATGATTTTATCTATTTCGCTATACCATCTATTGTGTTATGGCTAAGCGCAGGTGCTGTAGTTTATTCAAAGAAATTAACGCGCTTATCAAACATATTAATGCTTCTTGGCATTGCCATATTTGCCATATTCATCTTAGGATTTTGGATTCACATTGAACGTCCACCTATGCGCACTATGGGGGAGACCAGATTGTGGTATTCAATGTTTCTATCAATTGTTGGATTTGTGGCTTATAAACGATGGAATTATCCATGGTTGTTGAGTTTCACGGCAGTAGTAGCAGCAGTATTTGTTATTGTTAATCTACTAAAGCCAGAAATACATTCAAAAAGTTTAATGCCTGCTTTACAAAGTCCATGGTTCATACCGCACGTTACATCATATATTCTTTCATACGCTATGTTTGGTTCGGCTACAATCGGGGCAATTATCTTGCTTTGGAAAAAGAATCAAGATAAACGTATATTTAGTTTTATAGACAATATGATTTATGTAGGATATGGTTTCTTAATGCTAGGTCTGCTTATGGGTGCGATTTGGGCTAAAGAGGCTTGGGGCCATTATTGGTCTTGGGATCCTAAAGAGACATGGGCTTTTGTAACTTGTGCAGCCTATTTGGGATATATACACATTAGATTAAAAAGAAATATAAAAAGTAATCAGATTGCTCTTTGGTTTGTAATAATTGCATTTATCTTGTTAATGATAACTTGGATTGGCGTCAATTATTTACCATCTGCACAGAGCAGTGTACATGTTTATTAAACTAATACTTATGAAAAACATATTTCTGACTATTTTCGCCTGTCTATATGTAATGACATTAGGGGCACAAACTATTGACGAAAAAGATAATCTTTTCTCGATGTCTGCACAAATTCGTGCTAGAGGTGAATATCGTAATGGAGCACTTTTCCCTTTTAATTATGGAGATGATCCTGTTTATTTTATTAATAATAGAGCTCGCTTATCTATTGGATATGAACGAAACAATCTTGAAATGAAGATTTCTGCGCAACATGTAGGAGTTTGGGGACAGGATCCACAGATTGATAAAAATGGACGTATGATTCTTAATGAAGCATGGGCAAAGATGAAATTCGGCAATAGCAACTTTTATGCTCAGCTTGGACGATTTGCATTAGTATATGATGATGAAAGATTACTAGGCGGCCTTGATTGGAACGTAGCAGGTAGATTTCATGATGCACTTAGATTAAGTTATCAAACTAATGAACATAAAATTCATATCATTGCTGCCTTAAATCAGAACGATGAAAATATCTCAGGTGGAAGCTTTTACTTACCAGGCGGACAACCATATAAGAATATGCAAACTGTGTGGTATCAATATCAAGCAAAAAATATTCCATTTAAAGTTTCTTTTATTGCGATGAACCTGGGATTCGAAGGAGGCAATATTGAAGATAAGATTGCAGATAACTACTACATGCAAACCTTTGGAACTAATTTAAATTATTTACATAATAAATGGACTTTTAAAATAAGCGGATATTACCAATCTGGTAAGAATAAGAATAATAGAAACATATCAGCTTTATTGGCTAATACTGATATAGGATATAAAATCAACTCTATTTGGGAAGTAAGTGCCGGATTTGATTATCTGAGTGGTAGCAATAGTTCTAAAGGAGTGGACAGAGCATTTAATCCACTATATGGAACACACCATAAATTTTATGGTGCAATGGATTATTTTTATGCGTCAGCATTCAAGGATAATCTTACACCTGGATTAACAGATAGTCGTATTGGTTTAACTTTTAGACCTGGAAAAATAATCAATATGTCTCTTCATTATCATTACTTTACAACTGCTGTAAAAATCGACAAGTTAAAGAAAAGTCTTGGCTCTGAAATTGATTATCAGATCAATGTAAATGTGATGAAAGATGTTTCGCTTTCAGCAGGTTATTCAGTTATGAAGGGAACCAAAACAATGGATAATATAAAAGGTGGAAACCATAAACGTTGGCAAGACTGGGGCTGGGTTTCTATAAACATTAATCCACAAATCTTAAAAGTAAAATGGTAATAACATAGATATATTACTTTATAATAATAAATCTGATAGTGAATTAATGTTCAAGACTTTACCCTTTCCATTTTGAAATGTAATAATTCCATCTCGTACCATTTCCGATAAAGAACGTGAAAGCGACGGTCTTTCCACACCAAAATATTCGGCTAGCGAGGCAACGCTACGTCCTAAATCAAACTCTCCATCACGTTCATGAGAGAGTATATAGTAAGCAATTTTACCCTTAATACCTTTTTGTGCAAAAATCTTCAAACGCTCTGATATATATTGCATACGATTGGCATTAAAAGCCATAAACCCTCGCATAAAGCCAGGACATCTAGCTATTTGTTTTTCAACAGACTCTTTACTTATATATAGCACTTCACACTTTTGTAAAGCAACTACATCCACAGGAAAACGATTATCATCTGCAAATAAGAAAGCTGCTGCTAGTGGATAAGGAGCTTGAATTTCTTCCATCGGTAAAGTTAATCCAGAGTTTGAAACAATTTCAGTCTTAACCTTTCCTTTTAACAGCATAATGAGATCCAGAACTTTATCACCTTGATAAGCAATATGCTCACCTCTCATATACATTTTTACAGTATGAGGTATTGTGCATTTTATCTTCTCTATTTCTTCTGCTGATTTATCTCTACACATCGAACAGAAAAATAATAAATCTCGTTTTTCCATTTGCTTCAATTTATATGTAAAGATAATAATATCATTGTACACAGCAACCAATGTAACATATCAAATTACGTTATTTAGTTGATTTGTAAAATACACTTTATGTTTGCATATTGACTAAGAATTTGTCTCACCTAAAATATAGCAGATTCCAAAAGATCCATATTTGGAGTATATAATAAACCCTTTGCTTCAGTTTTGTCTATTAGATACTTTTTCCATTCAATATTATCCCAATCGATTTCATTGGTGGATGCAGCAACTGAAACGTGAGGTAAAGCAGAACCATCTTTTACCATTATTACTATTGGTAACTCGCCACAATCTATATTATTCCATCCGGGATTAAATACATTACCCGTCTGATAATCGATCCATTTATCATCACCAGGTAGGTAGACGTTCCGACTATTCCCATTTTCTAACATAGGGGCTACCAATATATTTTCACCAAACATATATTCATCTTCAATTAACCATGCACCCGGATCGTTTGGATAATCGAGCAATAAAGCACGCAACATAGGCAATCCACTTTCGGTACATAGCTTAGCTTGTGCATAAACATAAGGCATCAGTTGGTATTTTAAAGATGCACATTTACGGAAGTAGTCAGTAAATTCATCACCATAAAACCATGGTTCGGTAGGTGGTGCTCCATGTACACGACTATGAGAAACTAGAAAACCGAATGGAAGCCAACGACGATACAATTCTTCAGGTGTTTGAGTAACAAAGCCACCTATGTCATTGCTCCAAAAACAAAAACCCGATAAACCTAGAGATAAGCCGCTACGAATTGTTCCCAACATACCTGTATTTGTAGTTGCCGCATCTCCTCCCCAATGAAGAGGATATCGTTGAGAACCAGCCCATGCCGAACGTGCCCATATAATATTCTCTCCACTTATAGCCTTTGTTATATCGGCTACCGCCTTGTTATAGCGCACTGGATAAAGATTGTGTTCGTATAATCCACTTCTTCCATTATTATAGATTCCTTCTAATGGAGCACCTTCTCCAAAATCGACCTTGATAGCTCCTACTCCCATATCGATTAGATTTCCAATCTTATCTTGATACCAAGCAACAGTTTCAGGATTTGTAAAATCGAGCACGACATCTTCGTAAGGTAATTGACCCTTACCATTCTTGACATAATATCCTTTCTCTACTAGTTCCGGAAAGAATTTATTTTTAGGCGTAAAATAGGGTAACTGCCATAGGCAAGTTCTAAAACCTTGTTTCTTCAAATCAGCCAACATTTTCTTTGGATTTTCGAAACGATCGGCAGCAAATGCATAATCACATTGCCAATCTGTACCAAACCAACCTGTATCAAAATGTATCACATCGCATGGAATCTGATGATTACGAATATTATTTGCAATATCTCTTCCCTCTTTTTCACTAAAGTAAGTAATACGACTCATCCATGTGCCAAAACTCCATAACGGAGGTAGTTCCGGTCTTCCAACAAGAGAAGTATATTCTCCAATTACCTCTTTAGGTTCACCAAAGAATATAAATAAATCTAAAGCCTCATCTGCCATAAAAAGTTTATTAGCACCAATATATGAATTACCAAAGTCGCATGTCACAGGTGCTGATGTATGCATAAACATACCATAACCACGTGAGCTTAAAAAGAAAGGTATAGGCTTGTACATATCGTTACTCTCGGGTCCTTGTGGATCAGTAACAAACAGATGTAGCTTTTGTCCAGCTTTATTTAATTGAGTAGGAGATTCACCACAACCAAAAATCATTTCACCGGGAGCTAAACTAAAAACAGGATTGATACTTCGTGTATTATCCGATCCTCTTTTTATAAAGCCAAAAGGAGCTACTTTAATTTGAGTCGAATCATTATCACTCCAACAACGAGTTTCGGTTAAAATTTTACCATTGTTATCCTTAACTATTAATCTCCATGGATATTTTTGAATGGTTAAACTACCCATATTAGAAGCATACACAATATCATTATTAATATCAGTTATAGTCCATTGACTCAAATCTTGAGAAGGTTCACTAACCAACATGACCGATTCAATATCTGGGGATTTAATAGGGGTTGTCAACATTCGTATCCTCAAGCATCGTTCGTTGATAGGTTGAACACTAAACGATAGTTCAGGATCGTTATCGTAAGCTGTATCGGGAAAGTCTAAGTTTTTTAAAGGTTGATGAAGATAAGTATTTGCGTTGAAAGCTTGACGAGGCATCAACTGATGACGTTTCCATTTGACAAACCCCTCACCATCGTTAAATGAAACCAAACTATCTGCAAAGAAATAGATATTGCTAAAATCAAAAAAATCTGTACTTAGATCTTTTGTTTGACTCAATAAATACTGTGAACCTCCATTCGTTTTTATTTGAGAATTGATAGCCATAGAACAAAGTAAAGAGAAAGCAAATATCTGCAATTTAAATTTGTTTTTCATATCGATTAGCGGTTGATTTAAACTACAAATGTAATATCAATTCATTCAATTCGGTGATTAAATTGTTAAACATAGGGTATGCATTTGATTTATTTGTCTTTTTATAGTGAGAATTTCAAAATATATAAATAACTTGCAAACAGCTATATAATTCATTAATTATACAGCTGTTTTACAATAATATGTTATCTATCTTATGTTTTACTATTTCTCTAGGATATAATAATTTTTCACACAAACTATATTCATCTTTTAATTTAAATACTATGGAAATTAAAGATTATTGTACCGGAATACAACATGTTGGAATTCCTACAAATGACATTCAACTCTCTATTAACTTTTATCAGCAACTAGGTTTTCATCTAGCCTTATTTACTCATAATAATGACGAGATGGTAGCATTCCTTAAACTGCACAACTTAGTGATTGAAATCTATGAAAATAAATGTGCAAAAATGGAAGTAGGTGCTATAGATCACCTAACAATAGATGTAAAAAACATCACCGATCTATATGATTTGGTAAAAAGCAAAGGGTTTACGATATTAGAAAAACATATCACTACTTTACCGTTTTGGTCACATGGGATCAAATACTTTACAATAGTAGGTCCTAATAGAGAGAAAATAGAATTCTGCGAAAAGCTATAAACCTCATTATAAAATAAAAGTCTCAGCAAGCTAATAGTTTGCTGAGACTTTTACTTTAACCATCAAAGAGTCAATCTACGATTATCTTATAAGTGTAGACTATACGTCCGTTTTCCTCTACAGCTAAAATATAACAACCAGGATTAACAACGAACTGAATAGATCCTTCCACATCTATTATTTCTTGTTTCTTGGCCAATACCCCTGTTATATGATAACAAGAAATAGAGCGTATCTTAGACTCTTCAAAAAGATAGGCAATATCAAGATAACACCCATTTTTATTGAGAAGCAAGATAGGCTGCGAAGCAAGATGTTTAATACCTGTAGCATCCGCATAATTAAACTTAACATTCACTTCTACAGCATTTGTTTCATCTCCATTTTCGTAAACTTTGATTTTAGCCTCAGCATTACCAAATGAGTTTTCTTCTGGAAAATACTCCAATAATTGATTAGCTTCAACACCCTGATCTATAGTATGGCTCATTGTTTCTACTCCTATTTTAGAAGGTCTTAAGCAAGAGCCAAAACAGAACTGATAACTCCCATTGGTAGTAAGAGAATTTACCGTGAGTTGTGCAGTATAGGTTTTGCTTTCAGTTGAGGAGTTAATAACTGACATTTCTGCATCGAACATTAATTCACCAAAATCGTTTGTAGTGGTTTCATTAAGTTGAATCACATCACCATTTGCCAATGCATTACCTTTATGCATTAATTTAAATGATTGTCCTTGCACATATAAACCGATGCAACAAATTAAAAATAAAAGAGTAATAATTCTTTTCATAGACATTGTATTTTAGATTAGCGTAATTTCTTCGGCATGAATAATCTGTTTATTCTGGGTGTGATAAAGAACAGCAACAACAGACATGTTTTGAGGTATCCATTTATCATTGAGTATATATTCGTTACTTGTATGATTGGTATCTTGTAAAAACGGTATCGTCAACACTTCTCCCCAATAATTACCATTCTCTTCTCCAATCACTCCACGCAATACATGATTATGTTCATATTCCCTATCAACTACAGCACCATTTTGTTGTAATCCAATAATCTTGCTCTCGACAAGCATATATAAAATAGAAACATTCTCTAAATTATCATTCGCACGTAACTGTGTTGTAACCTTTAAAGCACGTCTTTCTGAATCATAATCGATCTTAAGTTCCATTTTCACAATGGCCGGTAATTGTATTCGTTCGCGTACTACTTCTGCCCATTCCTTCAAATAGCCAGTAGAGAGAAGTCTTCCGTTATCCAGTAGAGTACGATCAAACATCATAGCCGGATAACCAAGGTTATCACCATTAGAATAAAACTCATTCCAATAAACTTGTCCAGCCAAAGAGTTTAACGGACTATTCCTGGATAATGCACCTGCATGAATAGCTACAACAATCACTTTATGATTATAGTTCACTTGTAACTCATTGGCTTTGGCCGAACCTGCGGGACAATTTGAACACATCCAACCCGTAAACTCTTCTAATAGTACTGTTTTTTCACCAATAGGAGGAAGTTCGTAATCTAGAAAACGATTATCTTCATCGATAGAGTTGCATGAGCATAAACCAATGACTAGAAGCAATATGATATAATATCTACTGTGATATCTCATAAATCAAAAACTATAATTAAGTGAAGCAAGAAATCCTTTGCTTGCAGGTACCGAACGACAAATGCCACCTGCACAAGAATATCCTTTTCTTGTTTTTCCATAACCCAACTGAACACGGCATTGCTTATAGGTAAAAGTACCCATCACATTGTAATAATGATTGCCTGTAGCACCCACATTATACATATCCGAGAAGGTAAACATAAACATTGGCGCTATAGACAACTCTATTAAACCAAACATCCAATTGCCTTGATTTGCACGTTCCAATGGTTCCACCTCAGGTCCAAAAGGTTTATATTTACTAGCTATCAGATATTGTAGTTCACCACGCAATGTCCATCTTTTATTCCATCTAACTTTACCTTCCACAATAAAAATGTTTGAACGGATAATATCTTCATTCTCATTATTGCTCCGCGGATTGTATCGCTGGTTCATATACATGCCGTTCAATTGAAAGCTTCGAGAAAACTTTTTCTCGAAAGCGATGTGAATATCTTGATAGAAAACATCGTCACCAAAATTAAAGAATGCCGCTTGATCACCGTTTGTACCTTTTAGAAAGTTGATTGCACTTCCTTCTGGAGTTTTGTAGATTGAACGAATATGCGAATATCCAACCTTCAGACTAGTACCATATTTTCCTCCGCCCCAAGTATTTCTTTTCCTATTAATAGCTATCTCTCCTTGAAAAGCCCATTCACCAGCACTTTGTGTAGCATAGGGGTAAACCGTTGCTAGCGAGTAGGTGTGCTGAAAGGCAAACACCGGAAGATTGTTTATAAAAGAAGAAGTAGTAACCTCACCAAATGTCCGCTGACTCCTAAAATTCATGTTATCGCTTCGTTTTGCTTGCAGCAAAACGCTCATTCCTTTTTGCGAATATGACGCAGAAAGCATTGTGGCACTTCCGTTCTTATAGATATAATAATTATCCGATGAAGGATCGGCACTTTTAGTAGCATATTCTGCAATAATATTAAAACCGCTTTTCTGATATTGCAAACGCACATCGAAGGCACTGACTAACGTAGGTATATTGAGACGTTTCCCGGGGAATGGAGCCTCGATAATCTCATCGTTTTCTTTCTTGCCGACATAAGCTCCTTCTAATGTTAACTGAGTATCGTTTTCTTTAATAACTGACCACCATTCATTGAAGTCTATTTCTACATTCCCACCCCAGATATAACTATTATTGTGTTTCCAGTAACGACGCTGTTTGCCACCTAAAACTTTTATCCTCCATCCTTTTTCAGATCGATAAGCTATGCGTGCACCTCGAAGTGAATTATCAATACCAAGGTTTCTATCTTCATAGAGACGAAGGATAAAACCACTTCCAAACTGTTCATAGAAATCACCTACCGTAATTTGAAACCCCTTATACATACCTGTTGCTGCAAGATAAGACACTCCCCAACCAGCAAAACCTGGTTCAAAACCTGGTAAAGGAAAATCAAGATATTCTACTCTTGCGCCTACCATCACATATTTGCTGAGCATGCCAATCTGCAGATAAGTATTTGTAAGAACCTTATCTTTAAAATAACCAGTACCTATTGAATGATCTTCTTTAGGAAATAACACATCCGATTGTAGCGTGCCAGTTAAGGAGATATCTTTCCCTATAGAAATCTGCGCAGTTGCAAACATTCCATTAAACAGTGTGATAATCAATAGAAGTGTAAGTACTCTAAAACGCATTCCTAAGGTATAATTTGGTGGATGATCTAATAATTAATTCACTAACTCTCTGATCTTTTCGATGAGATGCTCTTCCGACCCATCCGTATATCCGGTTCGTGAATCTACAATTTTACCATCTCCATCTACTATAAATACAGCCGGTATCATATTTACGCCCATTGCTCTCTTAAAATCACCATTTGGATCGAGCAATACATCATAATCCCATCCTAGCCTATCTGCCATTGGTTTCACTTTGGCCGAATTCTGTGCCTCGTCTACTGAAATAGCTATTAGCTTCATACCGGTTTCATCCTGCCACTCATTATACACATCTTGAATAGCTTTCAGTTCGCGCAGGCAAGGTTTACACCAAATTGCAAAAAAACTTATTATGAATGGCTTACCATCATTATTAAGCATAGCTGTATTGAGACTTTTTCCATTTATATCTTTCAGCGAGATGGATGGAAGCTGAGCATTACAGCTAAGTGTAAACAGCATTCCCAAAAGGATAAGATATTTTTTCATAGCTCGATAATTTTATGTTAGTTATATAGCATGATTCATACAAAAAGACAAAAAAGAGTCGGTTTACCAACTCTTTTTTGAATTCATAAAAAGGTTTTATAGCGGAACTTTATAGCTATATACTTTATTATCTATCTTCACCTGAACTATATAAATACCTTTCATATTAGGTGTAGGCATTATAACGTTATTTTGTAAGTTAACATTAAACGAGTTGATTATTTGACCGTTTGCATTAAGCAAAGAGACCTTTTCTATTGGTGATTCAGATTCAATGATAATTCGTTCATTATCAACAATAATTATAACATCTTGTTTTTCCTTCATCTCTTTAATAGATGTTGAAGAAGCAGCATTTAGTTGGACTTTGTCAGCATTAACGATCTGATTGGTTTTACCATCTATAACCAATCCTACCAATTCTAATTGGTCATGATTAAGAATTGATGTAGGTAGTGTAAAGTTATATGTATGTTCGTAAGGAGAAGAGGCATCAACGGTAGCAGGTATACTTCCTTCAATACCATTAAAATCACCACCTATATATCGTGAAACATCCATATAATTCATGTCTGCTGCCAAGATTTTATTAGGTTTACTTTCATAACCACCCATAGGACCATATCTATTATCGGCATAATAATTAGCTTGATTATAATCAGCATTATCAGGTACATTAATATTATTTTCTATAACAATATACGAGAAACGATAATCGATATCACTTTGTGGTTGAGCAAAATAAATTTTTCCTTTTGCTGTTACTTCCTTTGTTTCTGGATCAAAAACGCCTTCAGCTTCTAAACCACAAGGAGGGGTCTTATTATATTCTAATGAATAGTAATACTCAAAATTCAAAGGGTCGCCTAAACGCTCTTTAACACGATTAGTTATCGATGAAGGATAGCCAGGCAAACCGTATGCCATAATGCCGCTTTTATGTGGAGTATGTTCCATCACATCACTTCCATGTACTGCAATGCCAATAAAGGTATCAGGATATTTTTCCCGCATATTATCCATTGCTACAATACCTCTTGTACAAAATCCACACCAAGTACCAGTCAACTCCTCTGCAACGATTTTATGTAAATAAGCTGATACCGTAGCATCAACAGCAGTTTTAGCACCATCTTTTTCTATATATACGGAGTACGAGATAGTTTGATTACGTGCTATTTCAAGCTTTTTGTCAAGAGTATATTGATATGCTCCATTCGGCACAAGTGTTATAGTAGGAAATTCCTGAGTAAAAACTTTACCATCATAGACCAATCCGATAGTAAAACCAGTAATAGAAGAGGAAGTTTTGTTACTTACTATACCGGTAATTTCCAATTCACCATAACTTTTAACCACATCAATAACATTGGTAGTAATAGAGAAACTCGTAGAATTATTTTCAGAAGACAAGAGAGCAGCATTAGTTCTTTGAGGAAGAACAAACATAAGCAACACTAAGCAGAATAAAGGAGATAATTTTGTTTTCATATGCTAATCATTTTTGAAACAGCACAAAGAATAGTCTATAAGAAAATGTACTGTTTCGGTTAGAATTTAAATTAAGGTTTACTGTCTTTCAGATATATAGAGGCAATAAGATTATTTATGTCAGTAACAATACATTTTATAAATTGTTTGATAATTAATGATAAATACATAATATATTGTATCATATTTAACATACATATTATAATAAAACAATCTTTCAATTCTATAAATGTGCATAATACAAAATACATGAGCGTTAGAAGATAAATAATATTGAGCAAAACAGGATTATAGATTAATATTAGCATGAACTAAGTTTATGTAGTATCTTTGTAACCATTTCTTATGATAAAGCTTCGTTGCGTAATAGAACATATCACTTATCAGAATGCCGAGAATGGTTATTCGATTATGAAGGTCAATGTAAAAGGTTACAAGGACCTAGTTAC
>CAMTPH010000068.1 GCA_947074345.1 uncultured Bacteroides sp.
TAACACTCGAATCATCTGTTGATAATGCCAATTGGACAACGGTAGATTCATATAACACTGCTCAAACTTGGGATGAAAGAGTTGTTAAGATTAATGATACATCGATACGATATCTTCGTTTTACAACGAACTCTAATGGTAGTACATTCATCGATAAAGTGTCAATAACAAAAGCTGGAGCAAGTGATATTACAGTTGTTACGAATGAAGCTTCTTCTATCTCACATACCTCAGCTATAATAAACGGAGTAATCACTACCGAAGAGTCATTGCCTATTACCGAACGTGGTGTATGTTATAGTACTACTCCCAATCCTGATTATGATTCAGATAAAACATTATCAACAACTACCGATAATGATTTTATTATAGAGATGAAAGAACTTCTTTCCAATACTACCTATTACGTTAAAGCCTTTGCACACACCACTGCAGGAGTTAATTACGGTAACGAAATATCTTTTAATACACGTGCAGGAGATGATATTATTTACTATTGGACACAACCATTTGATGATACAGAATATTTCCCTGCTACTTCCCCTACATCAGAACAAACTATCAATGTGCCCAATCAAGGAGATTGGATTTACTATAAAGCCTACAAAAATACAAATGCTGGTTATATTGTTGATGGTTCTGCATATGGTATACGTATGTTGAAAACTGGTTCATACGTAGTTACTCCACTTTTAGAAGATGGTGTTTCTACATTAACATTTGATGAAGGACGTAAAAACAAAACTATTACAATCTATACTTCGATAGATAATGGATCTTCTTGGTCAATATTTAAAGATGTAACAACCGATGTGAGTGGCCGTAATAGTGTTGCGATAAACAGTACTGAAGTAAATAGAATAAAAATAGCAAATGATAGTAGCAATGATGCTGATATAGATAATGTATCTGTTACTGTATTTCCAAATGGCGTAAAGCCATCCCTTATTACTGGAGACGCTACTAATATTACTGTCAATGAAGCGACAGTTGTTTCTAAAATTCTATCTGCTGGTGATAAATCAATTATTGAAAAAGGTATCTGCTGGTCAACAGACTTAATTCCACTGATAGATAATAATAAGATTGCTGATTCGAGTAATTCATCCGATGAGTATACATCAACAATAATCGGTTTACCTGCAGGCGAAACTATCTATTATAGAGCATATGCAACAAGTCGTGCAGGAACTGGATACGGTGAGGTTAAGAATTTCAAGACAAACGAACCACTTGTTCCTGAATTAGCAACCATTGCTGCAACCAATATAACAGGCGAGACCGCTTTGTCGGGAGCTAATATTACCAATTTAGGTGGTGGGAAGATTATTGAAATGGGTGTTTGTTGGTCGGCTAATCAAAACCCAACAATCGATGATAGTAAAGTAATAACAGAGGGTGAAACAACAGGATTTGAAGTTGAGTTAAGACCATTAACAGCTAATACAACTTATTACTATCGTGCGTTTGTAAAGACAAATGCAGGAATTGGTTATGGTCAACAAGAAACATTAACAACAGGCAGCATTGCTCTTCCCGAAGTTAAAACAATAAGTGTAGAATCATCATCACCATTTCAAGCCTTAGTAAAAGGTTCTTTGATAAGTACAGGTAATGCCATTACAACCAAAGGATTCTGTTACAGTACAAATAGTACACCAAGCATTGACGATTATAAAGTAGTAGTCGATGGTATAGCAACAGATTTCATTGCTACCCTGACAGGATTAAAAAGCAATACAACTTATTATCTATGCGCATTTGCAACTAACAATGCAGGAACCGTATATGGAGATGAAATCATTTTCAAAACACAATCCTCTACCGTTTATTATGTATCACCCGATGGAAACGATGAAACGGGCAATGGTACAGAAGTAGCACCATATTATTCTCTTCATAAAGTAGTTGATTTAGTAACACCCGGTGATCAAATCATCATGAAAGGCGGTACTTATAATTATACTACACGTATAAATATCTCGGCAATAGGCGAACCACAAGAAGGAATGATTTCACTTCGCGCAGAAGAGGGTAAACGTGCTTTACTTGATTTTTCGGCTATGGCTTTTGATGCAGATAATCAAGGCATACGATTAACAGGAAGTTACTGGCATTTTTACGGATTAGATATCAAAGGTGCTGGCGATAATGGGATGTTGATAGAACGTAACAAACCCGTTGGCGGTACATACAATGATGTTGTGAATAATAGTCACGAAGCACATCACAATATCATCGAATTCTGTACATTCTTCGAAAATAAAGATACCGGTTTACAGCTTAAGAATTTAGCCGAAAATAATCGTATTATTAATTGTGACGCCTATTGGAATGCCGACCCTGATAATGGTGATGCAGACGGTTTTGCTCCTAAGTTAACACTCGGTAATGGTAACTATTTCTATGGTTGTAGATCATGGAATAATTCAGATGATGGTTGGGATGGATACCTGAAAGCAACCGAAGGTGGATTCCCTGATGATATGACTACTGTACTAGAAAACTGTTGGACATTCAATAATGGATATCTTAAAGACGGATCTATTGGCAAAGGAAATGGTAATGGATTTAAGTTAGGTGGTAACAGTCAGCGTCATAATATGATTTTAAAACGTTGTCTTGGATTTAATAACTTAGTAAAGACTTTCGATCAAAACAGTAATACTGGAGATATGATTTTAATCAATTGTACAGGTTATGCAAAACGCAATACCGATAGCAATCAACGTACGTATAGACTAGAACAAACAGTTGCTCCTGGTAAACAAATTAAGTTAACCAACTGTATCGCTGTTTGGGATGGTTTAGATTCTAAAAAATCGGCATATGGTCCGGTCTCTTTAGCCAACCATACCGAAGTAACTTGCGATTTCCGCACAGAAGACGCTGACTTTGTGTCTGTAGATCCAACAGGAGCAGATGGACCAAGAAAAGCTGATGGCTCATTACCTGATCTTGACTTTATGAAAATCAAACCAGGTAACACTAAACTAATAGATGCCGGTACGATTGTAGATGGAATCAGTTACAACGGTACGGCTCCCGATTTAGGCTGGCAAGAATATACGCCTGATGCAACAAGTATCGAAGAAATACTTTCTGATAAAACAGAGAATAGTTCTTTGACTATCTATCCACAACCAATTCAAGATAACTTCACGGTACTATTAAACAATGAAGTCGATCCGATGCATAATAGAATAAGAATATTTGATACTAATGGTGCGCTTCAATATCAAGAAGACTATTATGGAAACAGCATTAATGTAAAATGTACAAATGTTAATAGCGGAATCTATATTTTAGTAATAAGTAATTCAAATTCTATTTACCAGCAAAAGATAATCATAAAGTAATACTCTCTCACAGTTATATTGTCGTATTCAACTTAGTCGCCATGATTCCCCCATCATGGCGATTTTTTTATAGTAATTATTCTATCAACTTCGCAGTTTACAGACAATTGCTCTAATTTAAAAAATACACTACACTTCATCAGTTATCATATAATTTATTATTTTTGCAACAAACAATTTATAACATAAATGACTAAATTAAGTGTTAACATAAACAAAGTTGCAACAATACGTAATGCGCGTGGTGGTAATGTACCAGATATAGTTAAGGTAGCCCTCGATTGTGAAACATTTGGAGCTGATGGAATAACAGTGCATCCTCGTCCAGATGAGAGACATATCACTCAAGCAGATGTTTATAACCTAAAACCTGTATTACATACTGAATTCAATATTGAAGGATATCCTTCAGCCGATTTTATCGATTTGATTTTAAAAGTAAAGCCACATCAAGTAACTCTTGTACCCGATAAACCCGAACAAATTACATCAAACTCAGGTTGGGACACAAAAGAAAATCAATCTTTCTTGTCCGAAATCATTAATACGTTCAAAGAAGTTGGTGTGCGTACCTCTATATTTGTTTCTCCAGATGTAGAAATGGTTGAATATGCAGCAAAAACCGGGACAGACCGTGTAGAACTATATACAGAACCCTATGCTAATGCATATTCTAAAAACCCAGAAGAAGCAATTAAACCATTTATCGAAGCAGCTACAGCAGCTCGTAAATTAGGTATTGGTGTAAATGCAGGTCACGATTTAAGCCTTGAGAATTTAAACTACTTTTATAAAAACATTCCTTGGTTGGATGAAGTTTCAATTGGTCACGCTTTGATAAGCGATGCTCTTTATTTGGGACTTGAGCAAACTATAAAGGAATACAAAAAATGTCTTAGCGAATGAATATGATGTTATTGTTGCAGACATCTGGTGCTGCAGTAGATTCTTTATTGAATGCAAATCCTATCTTAACACCCGTAAATAACTCGACAGAAATCAACATGCTTGATATGGCAATGAAAGGTGGCTGGATTATGGTTGTGTTAGCCCTCTTGTCAGTGGTGTGTTTTTATATATTATTTGAACGTATTTACTTCATAAAGAAGGCCAACAAAGAAGATCCTATGTTTATGGAACGTATTACCGACTATATACATACGGGCGAAATAAAAGCAGCGTTAAACTATTGTCGTTCGGTTGATACACCTGCAGCGCGCATGATTGAAAAAGGAATTAGCCGTCTTGGCCGTCCTATCAATGATGTTCAAGCAGCAATCGAAAACGTAGGAAATATCGAAGTATCTAAACTTGAGAAAGGATTGCCTGTGATGGCTACCATTTCAGGTGGTGCACCAATGATTGGTTTCTTGGGAACTGTTATTGGTATGGTACGCGCATTTTACGAGATGGCCAATGCAGGTAGCGGCAATGTAGATATAACACTACTATCAGGTGGTATCTACGAAGCGATGATTACAACTGTAGGTGGTCTGATTGTGGGTATTGTTGCTATGTTTGCTTACAACTATTTAGTAGTTTTGGTAGACAGAGTAGTTAATAAGATGGAATCGCGCACTATGGCGTTCATGGATTTACTTAACGAACCAGCAAAAAAATAAGAGAATATGGCATTAAAAAGAAGGACTAAAATATCTCCTAACTTCAGTATGGCCTCCATGACTGATGTTATCTTTCTGTTGCTCATATTCTTTATGATTACTTCGACCGTGGTATCGCCTAATGCTATTAAAGTATTATTGCCTCAAGGCAAACAGCAAACGTCGGCCAAACCATTAAGTCGAGTTGTCATCGACAAAGACTTAAACTATTTCGTAGCATTTGGCAATGAAAAAGAGCAAGCCATTGCACTCGAACAGCTAACCTCTTACTTACAAGATTATGCTCAGAGAGAACCCGAAATGTTTGTAGCACTTTACGCTGACGAAACTGTACCTTATCGCGAAATCGTTAAAGTACTTAATATAGCTAACGAAAATCATTATAAGATGGTGTTAGCTACTCGTCCGCCCGAAAGAAATAAATAATGGATAAAAAGCAAAAAGGTAATCTTACAGGTATACTCGGAACCATTTTGGCCAACGGTGCTATAGTGGCTGTTTTGCTTTTGGTCGGTTTCACAACTCCTACTGATCAAGACGATGGCGGTGTGCCGGTTATTATGGGTGATGTCAGCGAATCTCAATACAATTACGACCCCAAAACAATGGTCGATGTAGAGGTGATGGAAGAGACCCTAATGGCCGAATCGACTTCTATTCCTAGTGCCGATGATGAACTCATCACGCAAGAGGAAGAAGAAACCATTGTTGTTGAAAAGAAAAAAGAGACACCAAAGAAAGAAACTCCAAAACAAGAAGCCAAGAAAGTTGTTGAAAAGACAGAGGCCGAAAAGAAAGCCGAAGCTAAACGACTTGCCGAAGAGAAGGCTGAACGTGAACGAAAAGCTGCTGCCGAGGCTGCTGCTAAACGTGTATCGGGTGCTTTTGGCAAAGGTAATGCGATGGAAGCCAACAAAGGAACTTCAACCGGTAGTGGCATGGAGGGTAGTACGCAAGGAAACTCAACGACAGGTGCCAAAGATGGTTCGGGTGGTTATGGAACATTTAACTTAAATGGTCGTTCGATTGGCGAAGGCGGATTGCCTCGTCCTGTATATAATGTGCAAGAAGAGGGTATTGTGGTAGTAACTATTACGGTTAATCCTGCCGGTGCGGTTATCAATGCCGAGGTCAACCTTAAAGAGACTCGAACTACCAATACTGCATTACGCAAAGCTGCTATCGATGCTGCCAAGAAGGCTCGTTTCAATACCGTATCGGGATTGAATAACCAAGTTGGTACTATCACATATAATTTTAAATTGAGATAACTTAATCATTATAATATATTGAATATGGGAACTGTATATGTTTTTTTTGCAGACGGCTTCGAAGAAATTGAAGCGCTAACAACCATCGACGTATTAAGACGTGCAGGTTTAAATGTGAAGATTGTGTCGGTTACTCCCGATGAAATAGTAATAGGTGCTCACAGTGTATCATTATTGTGTGATATCAATTTTGATAACTGCGATTTTTATGATGCCGATATGTTGATTTTGCCGGGTGGTATGCCAGGTGCTCAAACATTGAGCGAGCATAAAGGCTTAAATCGTTTACTTACAAAGACAGCCGAAGCTGGCAAGCGTATTGCGGCCATCTGTGCAGCTCCAATGGCTTTAGGCAAACTGGGTATCTTAAAAGGATATAAAGCTACTTGCTATCCAGGCTTTGAAGAGTATCTTGAAGGTGCCGAATATATAAACGAACCTGTTATTATGGATCGTAATATTATAACAGGTAGAGGTCCTGGCGCAGCGATGGATTTTGCTTTCAAGATTGTCGAAGTATTAGTAAATGGCGAAAAAGTAACCGAACTCAAAAACGGTATGCTTGTTGGCTAAAGTTTTATTTTATTGAATGCTTTATCAACATCTCTATTGTTGATAATCTAATTATATATCAATCAACGATTGATTTATTATATTTATCGCGATAACTGTTAACTATTATCATGCTGATAGTAAACATCTATCGCGATAACTGTTAATAGTTATCAGATTATTCTTTTTACTACAATAACTCAATCTATACATTTTAATTGCTACATGAAATATACAGTCGTTATAGTTGCTGGAGGTAAAGGATTGCGTATGGGTGGTGACTTGCCTAAACAGTATATTACTGTTGCTGGTTTGCCTATCTTGATGCGCACTATCCAAGCTTTTTATCAGTTCGATGCTGATATGCAGATTGTATTGGTACTGCCTGCCGATCATCAGCCATACTGGCAAGATTTGTGTAAACAGTATTCATTCGATATAGATCATCAGATAGCAACCGGAGGAGAAACACGGTTTCATTCAGTGAGCAATGGTTTGTCGCTAGCAACTGGAGCATTGATTGCTATACACGATGGAGTTCGTCCATTTGTTTCGCAAGAAGTGATAAAACGATGTTTCGACCAAGCCGAAATACATAAGTCTGTAGTACCGGTTATTGAAGTAGTAGAAACCATCCGACAACTAGAAGGCGATAATAGTAAAACGGTCAACCGTGATGAGTTTAGACTTGTTCAAACACCACAAGTTTTTCAAGAGCAAATCATCAGAAAAGCTTACCAGCAACCTTTCAATCCATTGTTTACCGATGATGCATCAGTAGTAGAAGCATGCGGTTATAACATACATTTGGTAGAAGGTAACCGAGAAAATATTAAAATAACAACACCATACGATTTAAAAATTAGTACAGCGTTAGTAGAATGTTCGATTTAGCCTCACGTGATATAAAATACATTTCTGGAGTTGGGCCGCAAAAGGCTGATATACTGAATAAAGAACTTAAAATTTATTCGGTACACGATTTTATATACTATTTTCCCTATAAATATGTCGATCGTAGTCGCATCTATTACATTCATGAGATAGATGGCAACATGCCCTATATTCAATTGAAAGGTAAAATACTTGGCTTCGAATCCTTTGGTGAGGGAAGGCAAAGGCGCTTAGTAGCTCACTTCTCAGATGGAACAGGTGTAGTCGATTTGGTTTGGTTTCAAGGATTAAAATTCATCACAAGTCGTTATAAAGTTAACGAAGAATATATTGTCTTTGGGAAGCCAACAGTCTTTGGTGGACGATTCAATGTGGCGCATCCCGACTTGGATAAGCCCGAAGAATTGAAGCTAACCACTAAGGGACTTCAACCCTATTATAATACCACCGATAAGATGAAGAGAGGTTTTTTAAGCTCTCCTAATCTGGCTAAAATGATGGCAGGTGTATTACAACAAATAACTACACCACTAACCGAAACATTGCCTGATTGGTTAATTGCCGAGCATCATTTGATGTCGCTCGATGATGCCATTCGCAATATTCATTTTCCTACTAATCCCGACATACTGCGACGTGCGCAACATCGACTAAAGTTCGAAGAACTCTTCTATATACAACTTGGCATATTGCGCTACTCTAAAGACCGCCAACGTAAGTATCGAGGCTTTGTATTTGAGAAAGTGAGTGATATCTTTAATACATTCTATACACAAAATCTGCCTTTTCAGTTGACTGGTGCACAAAAGCGTGTTCTTAAAGAGATTCGTAAAGATGTAGGCAATGGCAGACAGATGAATAGACTTTTGCAAGGTGATGTAGGTAGCGGTAAAACGTTGGTTGCTTTGATGAGTATGCTCATGGCTTTAGACAATGGATATCAAGCTTGTTTGATGGCTCCTACCGAAATCTTAGCCAATCAACACTTCGAGACCATAAAGAGCTTACTGCACGGTATGAACATTCGGGTTGAGTTACTGACAGGTTCTATCACTAAAAAGAAACGCGAACCGATTTTAACGGGTTTAATTACGGGCGAAGTACAAATACTCATCGGTACACACGCAGTAATCGAAGAGACAGTGCAGTTTAAATCGCTCGGTTTGGTCGTTATTGACGAACAGCATCGTTTTGGGGTGGCACAAAGAGCACGATTGTGGAACAAAAATATATATCCGCCTCATGTGTTGGTAATGACTGCTACGCCTATTCCTCGTACATTGGCTATGACATTGTATGGCGATTTGGAAGTTTCTATAATTGATGAGCTACCTCCAGGAAGAAAACCGATTGCTACGATGCACCAGTTTGACAATCGCCGCGAAAGTTTATATGCGTCGGTTCGTAAACAGTTGCAAGAAGGGCGACAAGTGTATATTGTATATCCACTTATCAAAGAGAGCGAAAAGATTGATTTAAAGAATCTTGAAGAGGGTTACTATCATATCCTCGAAGAATTTCCTGAATATAAAGTTTGCAAGGTTCATGGCAAAATGAAACCAGCCGAGAAAGAGGAGCAAATGCAACTTTTCGTTTCTGGTGAAGCCAAAATTATGGTTGCTACTACCGTAATCGAGGTAGGTGTTAATGTGCCTAATGCTTCTGTTATGATTATCGAAAATGCTGAACGTTTCGGTCTTTCTCAATTACATCAGTTGCGCGGGCGAGTAGGTCGTGGTGCCGATCAATCATATTGTATCTTGGTCACTACATACAAACTAGCCGAAGATACACGCAAGCGGCTAGAGATTATGGTTCGCACCAATGATGGTTTCGAAATAGCCGAAGCCGATTTAAAACTTCGAGGTCCCGGCGACTTAGAAGGAACACAACAAAGTGGTGTAGCTTTCGATTTAAAAATTGCTGATATAGCACGCGATGGACAATTATTGCAATACGTAAGAGATGTAGCACAAAAGATAGTCGATACAGATCCTGAAAATTCTTTACCACAAAATGATATACTTTGGCAGCAATTACGCGCCCTGCGTAAATCAAATGTCAACTGGGCTTCTATAAGCTAAGTTTTGTCATATTGTTTAAATATTAGCTTAAACATGTTGTATAACATATAGGGGGCTAAAAGGCGCTTATGAAGCTATTTAGTGCGGTTTTATCAAATAAATAGAATGCTTCTGCGGATAAAAAAAGTTAAGCAAAATGCTACTGTTGTGGCAGATTATATTATCTTTGGGAAAGTTTTAACCGAGAAACTTGTTTAATATTCAACAAAAACACAACAGTCATGATTGAAAAAACGCTAGTCATTCTTAAGCCTTGCACTGTGCAACGCGCATTATCTGGAGAAATTTTACATCGTTTTGAACGCAAAGGTCTTTGGGTAGCAGGTATAAAGATGATATGGTTGACTGATGAATTATTAAACGAACACTATGCACATTTAAGTGATAAACCATTCTTTCAAAGGGTGAAAAATTCTATGATGAAAAGCCCTGTTATAGTATGTTGCTTAGAAGGTGTAGACGCCATTCATACCGTTCGGACTTTGTCTGGACCTACCAATGGACGTATCGCGGCTCCAGGTACTATCCGAGGAGACTATAGTATGAGCTACCAAGAAAACATAGTTCATGCTTCTGACTCTAAAGAAACTGCTGCTGCAGAATTAGCGAGATTTTTTAAACCGGGAGAAATCTTCGATTATAAACAAGTCTCCTTTGATTACTTATATGCTAAAGATGAACAATAAAAGAATTTAATCTAAAAGATGAAGTTTAATTTTATAAAAATATTTTTGATTGCCGGTTTGGCATTTATCAGCCTGAACTCTTTTTCTCAAGATCTAATCGCTCGTCAAGCTCCGATTGACAAAAAATTAAAAGCCGTTGATTCATTGGCTTTGCAAAGACAAATACGTGCTGAACAATCTGAATATCCAGCACTAGATCTTTACGCTTCTTGGAGCAATGAATTCGTTCATAGATATAAAGACTTAAAAGTACCCGATTCATACAATATCGATTTAACAGGATTTTGTATGCCTACAACAAATACTAAAGTAACATCTCCTTACGGACCACGTTGGAGAAGAATGCACAATGGTATTGATATCAAAGTATATGTGGGCGACTCAATCGTTTCTGCATTCGATGGTAAAGTTCGTATTGTAAAATATGAACGCTCTGGTTACGGAAAATATATAGTAATTCGCCATGATAATGGTTTGGAAACTGTATATGGTCACTTATCAAAACAACTGGTAAAAGAAAACCAAATCGTAAAAGCGGGTGAACTAATTGGATTGGGTGGTAACACCGGTCGCTCCACAGGGTCGCACTTACATTTCGAAACTCGTTTCATGGGTATTGCAATTAATCCTGCTTTGATGTTTAACTTCCCAAAACAAGATATCGTAGCTGATAATTATCTTTTCAGAAAATCAGGCGGCCAACGAAATATTGCAGGCTCTCATGATTCTGAAATTGGAGGTGAAATTAGATATCACAAAGTGAAGAGTGGAGATACTTTATCTCGTATATCTAAACGATATGGTGTGTCTATCTCAACACTATGTAAATTGAATAGAATAACAACTAAAACAACTTTGCGCCTAGGCCAAGTACTACGTTGTTCTTAAAAAATATAAAGTTCACGAACTTATCTATAGCCAGACAATTCTTTGCCTGGCTATTTTTTTAATATTTATTCTTTAATTGCTACATTTGCACTCTATTTTGAATTAAGATGAAAGATACTAAACAACAGTTTGAATATATCATAGCTCAATGCCGTGATTTATTTGCTAAAAAGCTACACGATTATGGTGCTGCATGGCGTATATTAAGACCATCGTCTGTTACCGATCAGATATTTATCAAAGCCAACCGTATACGTAGCATCGAAACTAAAGGTGTGTCTATGGTTGACGAAGGAATTCGATCAGAGTTCATTGCTATTGTTAACTATGGTATCGTAGGTTTGATTCAACTAGAACTTGGATATGCCGAAAACTCAGATATAGACAACACGCAAGCTTTAGCGCTTTATGATAAATATGCAAAAGAAGCACTCGACTTGATGCTTGCTAAAAATCATGACTATGATGAGGCTTGGAGAAGCATGCGAATTACTTCGTATACAGATTTAATCTTAACCAAGATACATCGCACAAAACAAATAGAGAGTCTTCAAGGCAATACTTTGGTTTCTGAAGGTATCGATGCCAACTATATGGATATGATTAATTATGCTGTTTTTGGTTTAATCAAAATCGAGTTTGGAGAATAATAAACTAAATATCGCCAAGAGCATTATTGCTAATGTAAGTCGTATCATTGTTGGTCTTACATTTATATTTTCCGGTTTTGTTAAAGCTGTTGACCCACTTGGGTTTCAATACAAGATACAAGATTATCTGGAGGCTTTTGGTATAGGTAATTGGTTTCCCGATATTTTTTCACTATTGGGTGGAATCTCTTTATCTACTATTGAGTTTTCGTTGGGGGTATTTATGCTATTAGGCATTCGAAAGCATATCGCTACCACATTCTCATTGATATTGATGGCATTCATGACACCGCTTACATTGTTTATAGCAATACTCAATCCGGTGCCAGACTGCGGCTGTTTTGGTGATGCCCTTGTTGTTACAAACTGGCAGACATTCTGGAAAAATATTGTTTTGCTTATCCTTACATATTATTCTTTCAGATGGCGTAAATCGATAATCTCTTTTATCTCTGCCAAAACAGATTGGATGGTATCAATTTACACTATTCTGTTTGCTATTTTTCTCTCTTTTTATTGCCTATACTATTTACCGATATTTGATTTCCGTCCTTTTAAAATCGGAGTGAATATATCTGATAGTATGAGCATACCCGAGAATGCAAAACCATCTGTTTATGAAACAGTATTTACGCTCGAAAAAGATGGCGAGAAGAAAGAGTTTACCATCGATAATTATCCTGATGCTAGCTGGACTTTTCTTGATGCAAAAACAGTATTAAAAGAAAAAGGCTATGATCCAACTATTACCGATTTCTCTTTGCGATTGCAAGATACAGGCGAAGATATTACTGATAGTATACTGGCTAATGAGAACTATACATTTCTGCTTGTAGCTAACCGTCTGGAAAAAGCAGATGATAGTAATATTGATTTAATTAACGAAATATACGATTATGCAGTTGAACATGGTTATGACTTTTATGGTTTAACTTCATCGACTGACGAATTGATTGATGATTGGCGTGATAGAACAGGTGCTGAATATCCATTCTTATTGGTAGATGATATTGTCCTGAAAACAATGATTCGTTCTAATCCCGGGTTGCTGTTGATTAAAAATGGCACAATCTATCAGAAATGGAATGATTCAAGTATTCCCAATGAATATGACTTAAAAGGTGAACCTTTGGAAAGAATTGAAGTGGGACAGCTTGAAGAATCAAATATCTTAAGAAAGATAGGTGTAATGTGCTTGTGGTTCTTCATCCCTCTATTCATCATTCTAGCTATCGACTTTCTGTTTGTAAGACGGAAACAACTTAAGGAATATTTGCTTAATAAGAAAAACAAAGATTTATCTGATGATAAACTAACACAATAACAATCTATATTAACCCTTTTAATAAAAAACAAAATGAGAAAAAACATTGTTGCAGGAAACTGGAAAATGAACAAAACCCTTCAAGAAGGTATTGCTTTAGCAAAAGAATTGAACGAAGCTTTGGTTGCTGACAAACCAAATTGTGATGTAGTAATTTGTACTCCATTCATTCACTTGGCTTCTGTTTCTCCTATCGTTGATGCTTCAGTAATTGGTGTTGGTGCAGAAAACTGTGCAGACAAAGCTTCTGGTGCTTATACAGGTGAAGTATCTGCTGCTATGGTTGCTTCAACTGGTGCTCAATATGTAATTCTTGGTCACTCTGAACGTCGCGAATATTACGGAGAAACTGTTGAAACTTTGAAAGCTAAAGTTCAATTGGCTCTTGAAAACAACTTGTTGCCTATCTTCTGTATTGGTGAAGTTCTTGCTGAACGCGAAGCTAACAAACAAAACGAAGTAGTTGCTGCTCAACTTGCTTCTGTATTTGATTTGTCTGCAGAAGACTTCGGTAAAATCATCTTGGCTTACGAACCAGTATGGGCTATCGGTACAGGCAAAACTGCTACTGCAGAACAAGCTCAAGAAATTCATGCTTATATCCGTTCATTAGTAGCTGATAAATATGGCAAAGAAGTAGCAGATAACACTTCTATCCTTTATGGTGGTAGCTGCAAACCTTCTAACGCTAAAGAACTATTTGCTAACCCAGATGTTGATGGTGGTTTGATCGGTGGTGCTGCATTAAGCGTAGCTGATTTCAAAGGTATTATCGACGCATTTAAAGCATAATAATCTATTGATTAGTTGCAGAGAGCAACTTAAAAATTGCTCTCTGCATTTACATATTATTGAATTATGAAAAAGTTTGGTTTAATTCTATTTACCGTATTCGTTTCGGGTGCATTGTCTGCCCAAAACATAGTTAAGAGTTTGGAGAGTAATGTTCCTGGTCAAGGTAAGGTTACTATTCATCAAGATGCTGCTATTGAGGCACTTCTTGGAGCCGAACATACATCCGAAGTAACGACCGGACAACGAACTCTTAAAAGCTCGGGTTATCGAGTTCAGGTATATGCGGGTTCTAACTCGCGCATTGCACGCAATGAAGCCAGTCAAGTTGGCGATCGTGTGAAAGGATATTTCCCCGAAGTATCAGTTTATACTTTCTTTGCATCACCTAGATGGTTAACACGTATTGGAGACTTCCGTAGTATCGAAGAGGCTGATGCTATGATGCGTAAATTAAAAGCAACCGGAGTGTTTAAAGAGGTTGCTATCGTAAAAGACAATATCAATATTAATTTTTAATTACCTCATTCCATGTTAGATAAAGAAATTATTGTTTCACCTGCTTTAGATGAACTAAAAGATCATTATAAAAGAATTATTACGTTGCTAGGTGAAGATGCAGAACGCGAAGGCTTGATTAAAACTCCTGAACGTGTAGCAAAGGCAATGCTTAATTTAACAAAAGGGTATACTATGAACCCTCATGAGGTGCTTAGCTCTGCTAAATTCAAAGAGGAGTATAGTCAGATGGTGGTTGTTAAAGATATCGATTTCTTTTCTTTATGCGAGCATCACATGTTGCCATTTTATGGTAAAGCACATGTTGCATATATTCCTAATGGATACATCACCGGATTAAGCAAGATAGCACGTGTGGTTGATATTTACTCTCATCGCCTTCAAGTGCAAGAACGTATGACTCTACAAATTAAAGAGTGTATTCAAGAAACTCTAAACCCTTTGGGTGTAATGGTGGTTGTTGAAGCTAAACATATGTGTATGCAAATGCGTGGGGTCGAAAAACAAAACTCGGTAACTACTACTTCAGACTTTACCGGAGCATTCAATCAAGCTAAAACACGCGAAGAGTTTATGTATCTTATCAATCGTTGATTATCTAAGAACAACTCTATCGCCAAGTCTTTTAGCCATTAAACTTTTTATTTCGCTTAGTTCTTTATGACGTTGCATCAATTCGTTGCAACGTGCTTCATCACTGTATACTTTTGGGTCTTGAAGATTGAACATGATATGCTTCAACTCTGCAGTTACAATTGCATTTTTGAAGTTAATCATTAGTGTTGGTACAAGTTCTAATAAGCGTTCTTCGTCTGATACAATGGGTTGTGTCTTTGAATGGAACTTGCTTAGTTGATAGCGGTCGCCTGCCAGTTCAGTTGCTATTCTACTAATAGTAGGATCTGGGTTCGCAATGAAATATCTTTCAGCTATAAATCCGTTATCATTCTCATGTTCGATGGCCTCGGTCAATATGTGGCGGTGGATGGAATTGTGGAAAGCTAAATCATCTTGAGCTAAATCATTAGCCACAAATCTGATAACACTCATTGGTATTTCATTACCCTCTTCATCTTCCATGTTGCACATAATCTTTTCGCCATAGCGCACAACGGTTTGAATTATCAATCGTTCATATTGATAAAACTCTTGTCCTTCACGTCCATCTTGTGGAATAGATGTTTGATAAGTAGGCTCATTAGCTGAAGTAGGAGGTATATCTGTTTCGGCAAAAGGTGCATTGGTTGGAGGAGGAACAGGTTGACCTTGATTGTTGTTAGCAACCGGCTTGTTTGATTTCTCGGCTGTTGCTTGGCGCCGTTTAGCCACTTCACCTACTAACAGTTTATCTTCTATATGTAGTAGCTGTCCACACTCTTTGATGTAGATATCACGAATGATAGCTTCAGGGATTACCGATATACTATGAACAATGCTGTTGATAAGTTCGGCACGTTTCATCGGATCCTTTCCTGCATCTTCTAAAAGAAGATTAGTTTTAAAGCGCAGAAAGTCTACCTCATTATTATTAATGAACTCTTGAAACTGGGTAGAGTTATGTTTTCTTGCGAATGAATCGGGGTCATCACCATCAGGCAATAGACATACCTTGATATTCATTCCTTCCTCCAAGAACATATCAATCCCTTTGAGAGAAGCCTTGATGCCGGCAACGTCACCATCATACAATAACGTGATATTGTTGGTGAAGCGATGAATAAGTCTGATTTGTGGATTGGTAAGCGCAGTACCCGATGAGGCTACTACATTCTCAATGCCCGATTGATGCATGGAGATAACATCTGTATAACCCTCAACTAAGAAACAACGGTCTTGTTTTACGATGGCTTGTTTAGCAAAGAAGATACCATAAAGTTCTTTACTCTTATGATAAATAAGTGAATCAGGAGAATTCACATACTTCATCTTCATTCCTTTTGTAGCCGTATTAAGAATACGCCCACCAAAAGCAACGACCTTGCCCGAAAGTGTATGAACAGGGAATATTACACGTCCCCAAAAACGGTCGCGTAGTTGTTGATTATCATTCTCGTAGCAAAGACCTGTTTTAAGGAGATACTCTTTCGAATACCCTTTCTTCATGGCTTCTTTGCTCATAGCATCATTACTATCAGTACAGAAACCTAGTTGAAACTTTTCGATGATATCATCTCTAAAGCCACGTTGTCTGAAATAAGCCATACCAATGTTACGGCCATCCACATTATTTTTTAGTATATCTTGAAAGTAATCGCGTGCAAAGGTGTTTACAACAAACATACTTTCACGTTCACTCTGAGCTAGCTTTTCTTCGTTAGTCAGTTCTCGTTCTTTGACTTCAATATGATATTTCTTGGCAAGATACTTGAGTGCTTCATAATAGCTAAGTTGTTCGTGCTCCATAATGAAGTGAACAGCATTTCCTCCTTTGCCGCAACTAAAACATTTGCATAATCCTTTGGCAGGAGATACACTAAACGAAGCTGTTTTTTCATTATGAAACGGGCATAAACCAACATAGTTTACTCCTCGTTTACGAAGTGTAACAAAGTCAGATACTACATCTACAATTTGTGCAGCATCTATTATTCGTTCTACGGTACCGTGATCTATCATTTCAAGCTAATATAAAGAGAAGT
>CAMTPH010000069.1 GCA_947074345.1 uncultured Bacteroides sp.
AGAAAGCTACCACACCAAAAGCCAAGTACTACTACATTCAGTATCAGTTGAACGATGCGCCACCATTTCGATTTGAAAGAGAAGAAAATCATAACCACGCTCAACAATATGACTAGTATACCAACAATATTTTTCCAGGTAAAGAATGGCATATGAATCTTTGTCGTCTTCACCGAAGAGGCATAAGTAGCTGTTTTCTGAAGGGTTTGGATGATGGCATTAGAGGTATAGGTTGCTCCCGAAAGTGCATCAACCTGCATGGTGGTTGCCTCATTCAAAGACTTGCCATCCCATGATTGCAGCAATCCGCTTTTGACTACGCGTCGATAAAACGATGGCGTCTCTGTATTTTCGGTTACTTCTACGTTTGCTATCGTATCATTGGCTATCTGTAATTTCAGGTAAATAGGACCTGCGTAACCTAAAATGCCCGGAACGATTCCTTTTGATTCAATGATTCGCACCCCATCTTCCGAGATATAATCAATCACTTCTTCTTGCTGCACTGGTTTCGGATTGATTAGTTCGTCAATACCGGTTCCCATTACTCTACCATCGCGATTGATGGCAACAGTCAATAAAAGTAAAAAAACAATGAGCAGATTTATTAGATATCGTATTCTTTCCATATTTGTTTGATAGTTAACTTACATTATCGGTTAGGCAAAGAAACACACTTTGCTTTATTTATACAAATGGTTTTAGAAATGTAACAATTGGTAGCCAAAGTACTACTTTTGATTTATTGCCAGTGGGGTGGCAAAGTCTTGCCTATACTAAGGCAATGTTTTGCCAATGCGGTGGCAAAAAGTAAAGTATGCAGTATTACTGTTTCAGATAGCATATAACATGTTCTTTCTGAAATCAGTTGGCCATATTTGTTTTTATTCCTAAATAGTGTTGACTCAATATCATTACAGTGCGAAGGTTTGTCGAACAAATAGTTCTAACATATCGACCGTTTTATCGATACCCAATACAGATGAATTGATGCACAAATGATAAGAATTGGCCGAACCCCATGACTTATAGGTATAATAATTGTAGTAGTCGGCACGCTTTTTATCAATCTTCTCAATCATTGCCTGTGCCTGCTCTTCATTGATAGTATGACGAGTTTGCAATCGAGTGATACGATCTTGATGATTGGCTGTGATGAAAAGATTAATGACACGAGGATGATCGCGAAGGATGTAGTCAGAACAGCGACCAACAAAGAGACAAGACGATGCATCGGCCACTTGGCGTATCACATCGCTCTGTATTTTAAATAAAGCATCGTTGCTCAGACAGTTCATAGACGAAGCTACACCATCCGTTACAAAAGGAAAACGCATGCCAAACAAACCTCCGATGATGCCTTGCGAAGTTTTTTCGTCGGCTTTTTCAAAAAACTCAGTACAAAGTCCACTTTGTTCAGAAGCCATCTCAATAAGCTTCTTATCTAAGAACTGAATGTTGAGTCGTGCGGCAAGTTTCTCACCTATCTCTCTTCCACCGCTACCCAACTGTCTACCAATACTGATGGCATAATTCGTTTCCATAATATGCAATATTCAATAGTTAAAAGACAAACTTACACATTTTTTTGATGAAAGAGTATAGTTCGCACCTTATATTTTGCACACAATCAAGAGAAATCAGAAAGGAGTTGATGCTTTCTTAAATGCTCTAAACTGCAACATGAGCATGATAGCCGACAAGATACTGGCAACTAAATCGGATATAGGCATACTTAACCAAATACCTGTTTGCCCATAAAACTGTGGAAGTATCAACAAAAGTGGAAGCAAGAATATCAATTGTCTTGTCAATGACAAGAAGATGGCCTTGCCTGCCATACCGATACTTTGAAAGAAGTTGGAAGCCACCATTTGAAAACCTACTACAGGAAAGAACATTACGATATATCTGAAACCTTCTTCTGCAATTTTTGTCAACTCTTCGTCTTTAGTAAAGATTGAAACAACCTCTCCGGGACATATCATGCCCAGCAAAAACCCTATCGTTGTACAAATAGTTGCTCCGAAAATGGTGTATTTTAGTACTTGTGTAACACGCGTATATTGGCGCGCACCAAAGTTATATCCGGCAATGGGCTGCATGCCTTGATTAAGTCCCAGAACAATCATCACCACTACATACACCACTCTATTGATAATACCGAAGGCTCCAATCGCTAAGTCTCCACCATATTTTTGCAATCCTTGATTAATTAAAATAATAATTAAGCACGAGGCCATATTCATTAAGAATGGAGATAAACCGATAGCCAATGAATCTAACACAATGGCTCTCTTTAGTCTAAAGATTCCTCTATGAAAGTGAAGTAGTTCGTTTTTATTGCTGAAAAGTTTAATTTGCCACAATAGAGCTACTGTTTGCGCTATGATAGTTGCTATAGCTGCACCACGTATGCCCCAGTCAAACACGAAGATAAATATAGGATCGAGTATTGCATTGATAACAACAGTGGCTATAGTAGCATACATCGCCTTTTGAGGATGCCCCGACGAACGAAGCATCGCATTTAAGCCAAGATAGATGTGAGTTATGATATTTCCATATAAGATAACCTCCATGTAGTCGCGAGCATAACTAACGGTTTGATCGCTCCCCCCAAAGAAGTACAAGATAGGATCTAAGAAAATAAGACAGGTTACCGAAAATATAAAACCTATTATGATATTTAATATCAATACATTGCCCAAGATGCGCTGTGCGGTATCGTAATCTTTCTGACCAAGTTTAACAGATGCCAAGGTGGCTGCTCCTACTCCAACTAAAGCACCAAATGCTGCTGCTAAATTCATTAATGGAAAAGTAAGCGCTAACCCCGAAATAGCCAATGCTCCTACACCTCGACCAATAAAAATACTGTCGACCATATTATATAACGAGGCTGCAGTCATAGCAATAATTGCTGGTACAGCATATTTCACCAACAGCTTTCCGATGCTTTGTGTTCCTAACTCTGTAGGTACGAATTGTCCTGCCATAAAAAATATTAAATAAGGCTACAAAGATACACATTCTTTATTTAAGAGGAAAAAGTAACGCTATATAAAAAATGTTTCGTACTTTTGTTCCCAAATATTGAGTAAATATATTACGTAATGAACCTATTAGAACTTAGTGAACAGGAAATCATCAGACGTAACAGTTTGAATGAACTCCGAGCGATGGGAATCGATCCCTATCCTGCAGCAGAGTATGTAGTTAATGCTTATTCCACAGATATTAAAGAGGAATTTAAAGACGATCAAGAATCGCCACGCCAAGTATCAATCGCTGGTCGTATCATGAGCCGTCGTATCATGGGTAAAGCATCCTTTATTGAACTACAAGATTCTAAAGGGCGTATACAAGTATACATCACACGCGACGACATCTGTCCGGGTGAAGATAAAGAATTATACAACACTGTATTTAAACGCCTTCTTGACTTGGGCGATTATATTGGTATTGAGGGTTTCGTGTTTCGTACACAAATGGGCGAAGTGAGTATTCACGCTCAGAAACTTACTGTACTAGCCAAGTCTATCAAACCGCTTCCTATTGTAAAATATAAAGATGGTGTAGCTTACGACTCATTCGAGGATCCAGAGCTTCGCTATCGCCAACGCTATGTAGACCTTGCCGTTAATGAGGGTGTAAAAGATATCTTCATCAAACGTACTAAGGTGTATAACTCTATGCGCGAATATTTCAATTCGAGAGATTATATTGAGGTAGAAACTCCTATCCTTCAATCAATTGCTGGTGGTGCAGCGGCTCGTCCGTTTATCACTCATCACAATGCTCTTGATATTCCTTTGTATCTACGTATCGCAAACGAACTTTACTTGAAGCGTTTGATCGTAGGTGGATTTGAAGGCGTTTATGAGTTTTCTAAAAACTTCCGCAACGAAGGTATGGACCGTACACACAACCCTGAGTTTACTGCAATGGAAGTGTATGTGGCATACAAAGACTATAACTGGATGATGACATTTACTGAAAACATGATTGAAAAAATCTGTTTGGATGTGAATGGTACAACAGAAGTAACAGTTGGTGACAATGTTATCAACTTGAAAGCTCCTTACAAGCGTGTTACTATGTTGGATTCTATCAAAGAATTTACTGGCCACGACTTGAACGGTAAAACTGAAGAAGAGATTCGTGAAATCTGCAAAACACTCGAACTTGAAGTTGACGAAACAATGGGTAAGGGTAAGTTGATTGACGAAATCTTCGGTGAATTCTGCGAAGGCAACTACATCCAACCTACTTTCATCACTGACTACCCAATCGAGATGTCGCCTTTGACTAAACGTCATCGCGAAAATCCTGAATTGACAGAGCGTTTTGAATTGATGGTTAACGGTAAAGAGCTTGCTAATGCATACTCTGAGCTAAATGACCCTATCGATCAGCTTGAACGTTTCATGGAACAAATGCGCCTAAGCGAAAAGGGTGATGATGAAGCAATGATCATCGATAAAGACTTTATCAGATCTCTTGAATACGGTATGCCTCCTACTTCAGGTATGGGTATCGGTATGGACCGTCTTGTTATGCTTATGACAGGACAAACTACAATTCAAGAAGTATTGTTCTTCCCTCAAATGCGTCCTGAAAAAACTGTGAAGAAAGATGCTAATGAGAAGTATTTGGAAGTTGGTGTATCGGCAGATTGGATTCCTGTATTGCAAAAAGCAGGCTACAATATGGTAGAAGATATGAAAGGTGTGAACCCTCAAAAACTTCACCAAGATATCTGTGGTATTAACAAGAAATACAAGCTTGAATTAACGAATCCATCGGTTGCTGAAGTAACTGAATGGGTAGAAAAGATTAAATGAAAATAAAGAATGAAAAATTATAAGCGAAGTAATACCCTTTTTGGCTTTTACTTTGTTTATAATTTTTTCTTTCTTAATGTATTATATATATATGAAATTACCCGGTAAGATAGCGATAGTAGGTGGTGGAAGCTGGGCAACAGCCATTGCCAAAATGTTTCTTGCGCAAGATGATAATATAAATTGGTATATGCGTCGCGAAGACCGTATTGCCGATTTTAAACGTCTCGGACACAATCCCGCATATCTCACAGGTGTGAAGTTTGATATGAAACGCATTAAGTTTTATACAAACATCAATGACATTGTGAAAGAATCGGATACACTTGTTTTCGCTACTCCCTCTCCTTATCTGAAAGCTCACTTAAAGAAGCTGAAGACTAAGTTGAAAGATAAATTCATTATTACTGCTATCAAAGGTATTGTACCCGACAATAACTTAATTGTTTCGGAGTACTTTACGAAAGAATATGGTGTTCCACCCGAAAATATTGCAGTACTAGCAGGACCATGTCATGCTGAAGAGGTTGCTCTAGAGCGCCTTTCGTATTTGACTCTTGCCTGTCCTGATAAAGATAAAGCACGCATTTTTGCACGACGAATGGGTAGTTCATTCGTTAAAACATCTGTTAGCGATGATGTGGTAGGTATTGAATACAGTTCTGTTTTGAAAAATGTTTATGCCATTGCTGCAGGTATCTGTAGTGGTCTTAAATATGGCGATAACTTTCAAGCTGTTCTTATATCAAATGCTATTCAAGAAATGAATCGATTCCTAGATACTGTACATCCTCTCAATAGAAATGTGGATGAATCTGTATACTTGGGCGACCTACTTGTTACAGGATATTCTAACTTTAGCCGTAATCGCACTTTCGGTTCGATGATTGGTAAAGGATATTCAGTAAAAAGTGCTCAAATCGAAATGGAGATGATAGCCGAAGGATATTACGGAACAAAATGTATCAAAGAGATTAATAAACACCATCATGTGAATATGCCTATTCTTGATGCTGTTTATAACATATTGTATGAACGTATCTCTCCGATGATTGAAATTAAACTACTAACTGACTCATTCAGATAAAATGAAATAAATTTCAATCGAGAGCAACCTTTAAATAATAAATAGTATGATTAGTTTAAACATTGAAAAAACGCTGGGCTTTGTTTCGAAAGAGACAATCGCAGCTTTTGAACCTAGAGTAAAAGATGCTCAAGAAAAACTTGAGAAGGGTACAGGCAAAGGTAATGACTTTTTGGGTTGGTTACATTTACCATCTTCGATTACTCAAGCGCAACTTAATGACATAAAAGAAACTGCAAAAGTAATGCGCGACAACTGTGAAGTGGTTGTTGTAGCAGGTATTGGTGGTAGCTACTTGGGAGCACGCGCCGTGATTGAAGCTTTATCAAACAGCTTCACTTGGTTGCAAGACAAGAAGACTGCACCTACTATTATTTATGCAGGACACAATATTAGTGAAGACTACCTATTTGAGATGACCGAATTCTTGAAAGATAAGAAGTTTGGTGTGATCAATATCTCTAAATCAGGTACAACCACTGAAACTGCTTTGGCTTTCCGCTTGTTGAAAAAACAATGCGAAGATCAACGCGGTAAAGAGATGGCTAAAAAAGTAATCGTTGCTGTTACAGATGCTGCTAAAGGTGCTGCTCGTATCACTGCCGATCAAGAAGGTTATAAATCTTATATCATTCCTGATAATGTTGGTGGTCGTTTTTCTGTATTGACTCCTGTTGGTTTATTGCCTATTGCAATTGCTGGTTTCGATATCGAACAACTTATAGCAGGTGCTGTAGCTATGGAAAAAACTTGTGGTATCGATACTCCATTTGCTGAAAATCCAGCTGCTATTTATGTTGCTACTCGTAATGCACTTTATGAGTCAGGAAAGAAAATTGAGATTCTTGTAAACTTCAATCCTAAGTTGCACTATGTAAATGAATGGTGGAAACAACTTTACGGAGAGTCTGAAGGTAAAGAACACAAAGGTATCTTCCCTGCTGCAGTAGATTTCTCAACAGATCTTCACTCAATGGGACAATGGATTCAAGAAGGCGAACGTACTATCTTTGAAACAGTAATATCTGTTGATAAAGTAAACCACAAACTTGAAGTTCCTTCTGATGAAGCTAACTTAGATGGTTTAAACTATCTTGCAGGCAAAAGAGTTGATGAAGTAAACAAAATGGCTGAACTTGGTACTCAACTAGCACACGTTGATGGTGGTGTTCCAAACATTCGTATCGTCATTCCTTCATTGGACGAGAAGAGCATAGGGGAATTGCTTTACTTCTTTGAAATTGCTTGTGGTTTGAGCGGTTATGTATTAGGCGTTAACCCATTCGATCAACCAGGTGTTGAAGCATACAAGAAAAATATGTTTGCTTTGTTAAACAAACCAGGTTTCGAAGAGGAATCTAAAGCGATACAAGCTAAACTGTAATTACTATTATTACGCATATATAAGAAAAGGATTGTACCAATGGTACAATCCTTTTCTTATATAATATGGTATGTGTTATTGGTCGTTATTAACTTTAAGCGTTACCATTTGCATGGCCCCTTCACTACTAGTAGCAGATGATAAATAAAAGGAAATAATAATGTCTTGACCATCATACGTTATACTGTCTATGGTTGAAATAAGTGATACTTCGGTTCTTGTTACTCCATCAGTAAATCTTAATCTTCCGTTTGCAGGATCACTCAAATTACCTTCAGTAGTAACTGATTTAGTATCGTATAACAACTCTGCATTTAAGTCATCATCAGTCAATGACATATTAAATGTTTGAAGTTCATTGCCATGACCATTCAAAACTAAAGTTAACCCTAGTTCATCGCCAGTCTCCAATTTGATAAACTCCTCGTTATTTAGATTGTAATTGTTTTGTATTTCTCCATTGATAGAAACAAGAGAAATATTAATTGTAGGAGTATCATTTACAGAAGTGCACCCCCATAGAAAGAGGACAAAGAGTATTAAAATATAATTCTTTATCATTAGATATGTTTATTAAGTATCACAAAAATAACCATTTATATTTTAATAATCAAAAAAAATCTAACTTTGCGCCAACTTTAAGAAATAAAATAATGATTCCAAAAGACATAAACCTGAAAGCCGTTCTATTTGATATGGACGGCGTTTTGTTTAATTCAATGCCATATCATGCTGAAGCTTGGCACAAAATAATGAAGCAACATGGATACAATTTAAGCAAAGAAGAAGCTTATATGCACGAAGGAAGAACAGGTGCAGGTACTATAAATTTGATCTGTCAAAGACAATACGGCAGAGATGCTTCACCCGAAGAAATAGAAACTATATATAAAGAGAAGAGTGCTGAATTTGCGAAGTATCCTGAACCAGACCCTATAGCTGGTGTATGGGAGCTACTACAGAAAGTAAAGGCTCAAGGTTTAACAGCAATGGTTGTTACAGGCTCGGGACAATTATCACTGATTAATCGCTTAGACCATCATTTCCCGGGTGTATTTTCTAGAGAATTGATGGTTACAGCTTACGATGTTAAACATGGCAAACCTAACCCTGAACCATATTTAATGGCACTAGAAAAAGGAGGTTTCACCAACAAGGAAGCTATTGTTATTGAAAATGCTCCACTTGGTGTTGAAGCTGGTGTAGCAGCTAATCTGTATACAATAGCAGTCAATACCGGACCACTTCCAAACAACGCATTACTAGACGCTGGAGCAAATGCACTATATCCAACAATGCAGGCGTTGTGTGATAATTGGGATACATTATTATCTAAATAATTAAAAGGCTAATAACTTATCTCATAAGTTATTAGCCTTCAATATGTGCACTCATGGAGATTCGAACTCCAATCGATGGAACCGGAATCCATTATTCTATCCATTGAACTATGAGTGCTGATTTATAGGATGGCAAAAATAGACAAAAACTGATAATCTACCTAATCTTTCATTCCTTTTTGTAAGCATATACCCCAAAGCACGATACCTATGTATATTATTTTGCATACATAAAAAAGACTTTACTTGTCATTATGACATTATTTTACACTTATAAGCTTACATATTTAAATATAATACTTATATTCGCAGACAACTAACATTTAAAACCTATGAGTTATCTAATAAAACCTGAAAATTATACACCACTTCTTGACTTGAAGCAAACAGAGCTTGGTATTAAACAAATCAAAGAATTTTTCCAAATGAATTTATCATCAGAGTTACGATTAAGACGCGTAACAGCACCACTTTTCGTTTTGAAAGGTATGGGTATCAATGATGATTTAAATGGAACAGAAAGAGCTGTATCATTCCCTATCAAAGATCTTGACGATGCCAAAGCTGAAGTTGTTCATTCGCTTGCCAAATGGAAAAGACTTACTTTAGCAGATTATAATATCGATAATGGCTATGGTATCTACACAGATATGAATGCCATCCGTGCTGATGAAGAACTTGGTAACTTACATTCATTGTATGTAGATCAATGGGATTGGGAACGCGTTATGTCTCAAGAAGAGCGCAACGTAGAGTTCTTAAAAGAGATTGTAAATCGAATCTATGCGGCAATGGTTCGTACTGAATATATGGTATATGAAATGTATCCTCTAATTAAACCATGCTTACCAGAGAAAATATACTTCATTCATGCTGAAGAGCTTCGCCAATTATATCCAAACCTTGATCCTAAAGGACGCGAATATGAAATAAGCAAAAAACATAAAGCGGTCTTCATTATTGGTATTGGAGGTAAACTAGGTGATGGTAAAAAGCATGATGGACGTGCTCCTGATTATGATGACTACACAACACCTGGATTAAATGATCTACCAGGTTTGAATGGTGACTTAGTTGTTTGGGATGATGTTTTGCAACGTCCTTTAGAGCTTTCATCAATGGGTATTCGTGTAAATAAGGAAGCATTATTAAAACAATTAAAAGAGGAAGGACAAGAGCAACGTCTTGACTTGTATTTCCACAAACGTTTAGTAGAAGGTTCTTTGCCTCTATCTATTGGTGGTGGTATTGGACAATCACGCTTGTGTATGTTCTACTTGCGCAAAGCACACATTGGAGAAATTCAAGCTAGTATATGGCCCGAAGCGATGAGAAAAGAGTGTAAAACTTTAAACATCAACTTGATTTAATGGATGTTCAGATAGACAAAAGTTGGAAAGAGCACTTACAATCAGAGTTTGATAAAGACTATTTTCTGAAGCTTACTGATTTTGTAAAAGATGAATATAGACAACATCAAATATTCCCTCCGGGTAAGTTGATATTTAACGCTTATAATCTATGTTCTTTCGATGATGTTAAAGTAGTTATCATTGGACAAGATCCCTATCATGGGCCAGGCCAAGCACATGGATTATGCTTTTCTGTGAATGATGATGTTCCATTTCCTCCTTCATTAAAGAATATATTTAAAGAGATAAAGAGTGATTTAGATATTGATACACCAGCTACAGGCAACTTAACAAGATGGGCCGAGCAAGGGGTATTATTACTAAATGCAACACTAACCGTTAGAGCTCATCAAGCCGGGTCTCATCAAAACAAAGGATGGGAAACATTTACTGATGCTACTATTCGAGCTTTAGCAGAAGGAAAAGAGAATTTAGTATTTATACTTTGGGGCAATTATGCACAACGAAAAGGAGCATTTATAGATCGCAATAAGCATCTTGTATTGTCATCGGCTCATCCATCTCCGCTATCTGCATACAATGGTTTCTTTGGCAATAAACACTTTAGTACTGCCAATGAATATCTAAAGACACATAATAGAAAAGAGATTGTTTGGTAAAACCACATAATACATCTTATAAATAAAGAGCGGTGAATTCATTTTAGAATTCACCGCTCTTTATTTATATATGCATGGTTTTAATACCATTGAACATTACTTTGTGATTGGCTTCTTTGTTCCCACTTCAAGTCTTGCAAGATACTTGCATTGGCGTTAATTTTAAAGTTATAGTACTTCCAACGACCAAAAGGAGAAAGACTGGCACTCATATTAAAACAGTGCAAATCACGAGATACCGTCAATGATGTTTGCGTAACCTCTTTTGCTTGGAAGTCATAACCGGTAGTAAATGTAACTTGCCAGTTGGTAGATAACTTTAAATTACCCGATGCATTGATATTATGAGTATATGCAAATGGATAACGCATACTTTCACGGTTGATAGGTTTACTTCTATCTTCACGAATATTGAAAGAGTAGTTCACGCTAACCGACCAAGGCATTTTGAATTGTTGATAACCATCAGAATCCGATTTCGCTTTTTGAGTCTTTTTCTTATTTCGCTCACCATCGCTCGACATACCATCTGCATTTTCAGAACCTAAGCCCTGATCGTTATCCCGGTCTTTTTGGCTCTTACCATTCATTTCCTCTTTAGGCCCAAACCACTTCTTCCACGAATCGTTGTTGAAGGTATAGTTAAAAGATGATCCCCAACCAGAGAAGCGGCCAAATCGTCCATACGACCATTCTGTTCTATCCCCTACAGTTACATTACCATTTTTATCGAATGTATAAGCATAAGTGGCAAATGTAGAGTTCATATTGAAAGTATAGTTCTTGGTTATCTTCAAACGAACACGCATGGATAAATCACTCCATGGCCTTGTAGTAGCAGCCATATTATAAGAGAGTGAACCACCAATCTCATCAATCAAGCTTCGTTTAACGATGGAGTCTTCTTTGTTTTTGAACTTCATCTCAATATTATTGGAGACATCGAAGTTCACACTCCCTTGTTTTTCGCGCGGTGCAGTACCAAACTGTTGTCCAGAGTAAGGAGAATAATATTGCATATTACCGTTCAAGTCTTCATATTGTTCCCAGTATCGGTCAAAAGAAGGAGCGGCACTTAAACTAACACTTGGAGTAAATACATGTCGTATTTGAATCTCTTTCTTCTTCCAGAACATCGGTTTATACATACCATATAGTTTTGTATTCACCCCAACAGAGAAGTTATAGTTGGCCACACGATGAAAGCCGTATACCGTATCAGTAGGCACCCATTGTCTTTTATCATCACTATACTCCCTATTGAACTTACGCGTATACCAACGTTCGGTATAGTTGAAAGAAGGAGTCAGATTGAAATACTTTAGAACAGAGAAAGTAGCACTAACAGGAATATTGTGCTGCATAGCATTCTGCCAATCTTTAATCAAGTTAGTTTTAAACAGCTGATCATCTTTTGTTTTAACGCTATTGACTAAACGTCCTGTATATTGGAAAGAAATTTTCTCATACCATCTTTCGGCACCAGCAGCTTTCTTTCTTTTGAAAGGAAACATACGAGTTAGCGAGATATTTAAATCGGGCAAAGTAATAGCAATAGAAGAATCTCTTAAAGTCTGAGCAATATTGAAAGTACCCGATAGTGTTAAACCGATATCCGGAAACATACGAGAATAACTAATACTTGAAGTCTTTGTATTTTGAGTTAAAGACTGTGGGTTGTATAAGTTATTAAGATTGGTACGTTCATAACTACTTGTCGAGAAGTTTACACTTGCCGAGAATGTTTGATTAGGGTTTGCCTTAGGATCTTGTCTGTGGCTCCATACAATCTTGAAGTCTTTTGCTACAGAATAGTCGGGCAAATTCTTATCACCAAGTTTTGTTACTTGATAATCGGCCTTTAAGCTACCCGAGAACTTATATCGTTTGTTATAATTACTCTCTACACCCAGTGCCCAAGAACCTTTCGTAAAGATTTCACCAATCACTTTAAGGTCTACATAATCACTAATAGCAAAATAGTATCCCCCATTAGCCAAACCAAAACCACGAGCAGAGTCATCCATATAGGTTGGCATAATAAAACCAGAAGAGTAACTACTCGAAAATGGGAAGAAGAAGAACGGTACCGCCAAAGGAAGAGGAACATCTTCAACCACAAGATAGGCCGGACCAGTTACTACATTCTTACGCGGACGAACTTTTGCTTTAGTTAGCTGCAAATAAAAGTGAGGATGATCATGATGATCGCAAGTAGTATATTTACCATCTTGCATAAACAATTCATCGTTAGCACCTTTTTTAGCGTTATTACCAATCACATAACCTTCGCCTTGTTGAGTCACAACATTGCTGATAATACCGCGTTTACTTTTAAAGTTATATCGTATTGCTTTGGTGTCATAACTATCATCACCATCTTTAAACACAGGCTTACCGGTTTCTACACCAAGAGTATCAGTTACACCTCGAGCATAAACAGTACTACTGTCCATATTCATGGTGATGATTTGAGCACTAAGTTCAATATTCTCGTAATTAACCTTACCATCTCCATATAGATGAGCAAATCCTCCCTCTTCAAAGACAATAGAGTCGTTGGCAGAATAAATAACCGGTGCATCCAATGCCGAAGGCTTTGGCGCAGTAGTTTCAGCAGATTGTTGATTTTGCTTTAATGAATCAGTAAGAAGAGAGTCAACAGGTGGGTTGAAATTTTCTCGTCCTCCCAACTCTCTATCACGGCGTCGCTGTGCTGCTACGTCTACGGGTAGAGTTAGTAAAACAAAAAAAAGTAGTATGACTGATATGATTGTATTTGGTTTCAATGGCGTCATTCGCTATTCGTTTACGCTTGATTGGCAAAATTACATAAACTTCACCAAAAACAAATCGGTTTATCCCTTTTTAATTAATTTTTAAGGCTATAAAAACTGTTCACACCACATATTAAAGCGTTGTTCTCCAGTAATGCCATGCTTTATTAGACTTTTTTTAACTTCCTCTACCGTTTTTTCTTTCTCAATATGAGATTTGGAGAAGAATTTATCTGCAAAGCATATCACTTGTTCTTCGAGAGATATGGGCATCATATCACGATGTGGAAGAGGTAAGTTTTGTAAAACAATATCATCTAATGACAGACCTGTTCCGGTATGTCGTTCGCAGACCAAGGCATGCCTTTCAAAACCCGCTTCCCTTACCAAATCGGCTCCCAAGTAACCATGAGAAATATAGGGAGCATCGCCCATACAATGTATTCCTGGAGCATTAGTCTTGAAAATACCAATATCATGCAACATCGCAGCTTCATAAAGAAACTCTTTGTCAAGATTAAGTTCAGGATGAAGCTCCGCAATAGAAAGAGCTTTTTCGGCTACCAATCGACTATGTATCAACAATATTTCGCGAAGTTCATTGTCTTCGGGATAGTAAATATCAATTAAGTCAAGTGGTTTCACAACTTCTTTATTCATAACTTGTAATAGTCGGTCGAAATAGATATTTTTGTGCAATAATACTAAAAATAACATAATGAATCGCACAATCTCCTTGATTATTTGCCTCTTCACCATGATGTTCATCGAAGTTGCTTCAGCACAAGATGTTGTTACCACGGGTGCCGAACGAACCGAAGAGTATTTACCACTACTCAAAGGCAAGCGAGTAGGATTGGTTGTCAACCAAACTTCAGTTGTAAACAATGCACAAACCTGTCTGTTAGACACGCTTGTTGGTTTAAACATCAATGTAGTTACTGTATTTGCGCCCGAACATGGATTTAGAGGCGATGCTGATGCAGGCGAAACTGTAAAAGATGGCAAAGACGTGCGAACAGGTGTACCTATTCTTTCACTTTATGGAGACAATAAGAAACCTACTCCGCAACAATTGAGAGATATCGACATCTTGGTGTTCGATATACAAGATGTTGGAGCTCGTTTTTATACATACATCAGCACATTGTTTTACATTATGGAAGCAGCTGCCGAGAACAATAAGGAGGTGATTGTACTAGATAGACCAAACCCATGCGACTATGTAGAGGGACCGATGTTGAAACCTGCTTTTCGTAGCTTTGTGGGCATGCTACCCATTCCTCTATTGCATGGTTGCACCGTAGGCGAGTTGGCAAAAATGATAAATGGAGAAGGATGGCTATCTAAAAACCCACAAGGATGCAGACTAACGGTTATCCCTTGTCTTGGATGGGAACACCAACAAGCTTACTCTCTGCCTATCAAACCATCGCCCAACCTGCCAAACGATCAGTCCATCAGACTATACGCATCGCTGTGTCCATTCGAAGGCACAAAGATTAGTGTGGGCCGTGGCACAACCTATCCTTTTCAGGTGATAGGTGCACCCGATGCTAAATATGGCGAATTCACATTTACACCCAAAGCTTTGCCGGGATTTGATAAAAACCCGATGCACAAAGATAAAACGTGCTATGGATTAGACTTACGAAAGGTAAACGATCTGCAAGAAGGGTTCACTTTAGAATACTTTTTAGACTTTTATAATCGATCGGGCGAAGGTGCAGCTTTTATTGATCGCAATCGTTTCTTTGATTTGCTGATGGGAACCGATGCCGTACGCAAAGCTATTGTTGCCGGACAATCAGAATATGAGATACGCCAATCGTGGGAGGATGAGTTAAACACCTATCGCAACATGCGTCAAAAGTATCTTATGTACAAATAATATTCTACCAACAGATTACTACATCCTATTTTGCTTTACTCACCTAAAGTAAAATAGGATGTATTTATTTTATGCATTCTGTAATATGTATACATCTAACCGTAAATAGTTTACTATCAATACCAAGGGTATTACCTACTTTTGTATTACAGTATTTATCGATACTGTTTTTTTTGAAGATTTATTTATTACTATACATCAAAGAAAGGAGACTACCGTGAATTTAAAATCATTATTAATAGTACTAATTACTTTAATTGGAATGCAACAAAACGTGATGTCGCAAAACAATAGCGAAAAACCTAAAGTATTAATTGCCTACTTCTCGTGGTCGGGCAATACGAAACAAATAGCCGAACAGATTAAAGAGGTAACCGGAGGAGATTTATTCGAGATTGAAGCTGTTAAGCCTTACTCTAGCAACTACAACACCTGTGTAGATGAAGCCAAGAAAGAGAAAGAAAACAATGCGCGTCCAGCCATTAAAGGCAAAGTAAATAACATCGATGATTATGATTACATTTTCATTGGTTATCCCAACTGGTGGGGCACAATGCCAATGCCTGTATTTACCTTCTTAGGGAGTTACGATTTGAAAGGCAAAACTCTTCTACCATTTTATACACATGGTGGTGGCGGTGTGCAACAATGTTACAAAGACTTTGTGAAGCAAACTACCGGAAGCAATGTTAAAGAGGGATTTATTGCCAACGGCAGTTCAGTAGGCCGTGCAAAACCTCATGTTGAGAAATGGATTAAAGATCAGACCAATATTACAGCTGCAAAGTAAGAGTTATCTTTTAGAACCCTATGTAATAAGATAAAACGTTTTTATTCATCAAATAAGCAGGTTTCATCCTAATTATTACTTCAGATAACTGTTAACAGTTATC
>CAMTPH010000070.1 GCA_947074345.1 uncultured Bacteroides sp.
AGTTCAATCATACGCTCTTTGCAAGCAGTAGAACGAATGAACCAGCTATCAAGTGGATAATAAAGAACAGGTTTGTCTGTACGCCAACAGTGAGGATAGTTGTGAGTATGTTTCTCGATTTTGAAAGCTAAATTATTAACTTTCATCATCATACAGATACTTACATCCAACGATTCGTCTTTGTCTGTAAGAGTTGGATCGTAATCATTCTTCACGAAACGACCGGCAAAATCTTTATATAGTTCTGTGTTAACAGATTCTTTTACGAAGTTTTCATCCAATTCATCAATCAAATAGAACTTACCTGTAAGGTCTACCATTGGGCGAAGTTCACCTTTTTTATTGATTAATTGCAATGGAGGTACACCGGCAGCTTTTGCTACCATAGCATCATCGGCACCAAAAGTAGGAGCGATGTGTACAATACCCGTACCATCTTCGGTTGTAACATAATCACCAGGTATAACACGGAATGCACCTTTACCAGGGTTAACCCAAGGAATAAGTTGCTCGTATTCCATTTCTACCAAGTCGCTACCTTTGTATTCAGCAACAATTTTGAAAGGAACCAATTTATCACCTGGTTTATAATCTTCCAATTGTAAGTCGGCTGCTTTTTGGTTGAAGTGAATATTCACTAAAGCTTTAGCCAACACAACAGTGATAGGTTGTCCGGTATAAGCGTTGTAAGATTGAACAGCTACATAGTCAATTTTAGGGCCAACACACAAAGCTGTATTTGAAGGCAAAGTCCATGGAGTAGTTGTCCATGCCAAGAAATATGGAGTTCCCCATTCAGCCATTTCAGCCTTAGGGTTCTTCATCTTAAACTGAGCAACAACAGTTGTATCCTTTACATCGCGATAGCAACCAGGTTGGTTCAATTCGTGAGAACTAAGTCCTGTACCTGCAGCTGGCGAGTATGGTTGAATTGTATAACCTTTGTACAACAAACCTTTTTTGTGCATTTGTTTCAAAAGCCACCACAATGTTTCGATATATCTATTATCGTAAGTGATATATGGATCTTTCATATCAACCCAATATCCCATTTTATGAGTCAAGTCTTCCCATTCTTTAGTAAACTTCATCACGTCTTTACGGCAAGCAGCATTGTATTCAGCTACAGTAATGCTTTTTCCGATATCTTCTTTAGTGATGCCTAAAGCCTTTTCAACACCTAGTTCTACAGGAAGCCCATGAGTATCCCATCCGGCTTTACGTTTAACTAAGAAGCCTTTCATCGTTTTATAACGACAGAATATATCTTTAATAGTACGTGCCATTACGTGGTGAATACCAGGCATACCATTTGCCGAAGGAGGTCCTTCATAAAAAACAAACGAAGGGCAGCCTTCGCGTTCTGTCATACTTTTAGTGAAAACATGGTTTTCATCCCACTTCTGTAGTACGTCTTTGTTAACCTGCGACAGGTCAAATTGCGAATATTCAGCAAATTTCTTGCTCATGACTATATTTATTTACTTATTTATCAATTTATGAATCAGGAAATACCCTGACTTTTAAAGGTCGCAAATTTACAAAAACATTCGATTTCAAGCAAGAAATGCTATTCTAAAGTTAGTATAAACATGGCTACTTGTTAATAGTTTATTTGATTATTATCTATATCTCTTGTTTTTGATGTCTATAAATGAAAAAATGGTCTGCAATAGTCGTTCTGATAACAGTTAACAGTTATCGCTGTAAATGTTAATGTTTAATAGGATAACTGTTAACTGTTATCATGTAGATTGTATTACAATAAAGTCTATTATTAAATAGGCTGATATCATATATAAGTTAATTATTATTGCTTTTTATATCCATACAATTCAACCTTTTATCTGTCAAACTGTTCTTTATTATAGTTCAAACAAAATACATAATACAATGGGAAGAAGAGCTGAATTAGAACATCAAGTAGCAATGGCCGAAAAACGTCTTAAAGAAGCACCTAAAGATACCCCCGAAGATTTAAGAAAGATTTGGGAAGATGAATTTGTTGGACTCTCATTAGAGCTCAATAATTTTGATGATGCAACAAGTGAAGAAGAAGATGATAAATAGGGATGTATTGCATTGAGAAAAAACGATGGAAAAATCAATCTTACTGATTAAGTGATTATTCCATCGTTCGTTTTTATTGTAATTGGCGGATTCTGATCTCAGAATAATTAGCCAAATCTTGATCGTTTTCTATTGGCGACAAATCTGTATCGGTATAATGATAAGGATAAGTTATTTTTGCATGAATCATTTTTATGGCATGTGCAGCTTGCTGAGTTGTCATGGTATAAGGCTGATTAACTGATATAAATGCAATGTCTATATCTTTGAGCTTTTCAAGATCGGGTATATCTTCGGTATCTCCCGAAATATATATTTTACTTCCACCTAACGTTAGTACATAACCATTGTCTCTGTTTTTAGGATGATATACCATTCTATCAGGAGTTATGTTGTAGGCGGGTACTGCTTTAATCATCAACCAAGGATAGGGCGAAAGTTGATCTCCATTTTTCATCCATATGCCACGCTCTATTATATCATAAGATGCTTTGTTGGATATAATTAATGTTGTTGGCTTATCAAGAATAGCTATAGCTTTAGGATCTAAATGGTCAGAGTGCTGATGCGTGATAAGAATCACATCAGCTTTGGGCAGCGTTGAAAAATCGGCAAATGTTGATACCGGATCTGTGTAAATGACTTGTCCATTGAAGTTGAACATAAGACAAGCATGTTTGATGAACGTGATTTGCAAGATACTACCATTGGCCGTTTTAAAACAATCTGTTTCAAACCCATTCCAAATATTAGAGTTGGAACATTCTATTGATTCTATCATAATTCATCCTCAATTAAGTTTCTATTTATATTAAAAACATAATTGATGCTTGATGGTTTATTTTATATCGACTAAAATATCTACTTATTCCAAACAATAGCCCTCTACCAAGTTATTTGCTTACAATAAGTAATCTGATGAACATAGATTTTTCCTATATTTGCACCACGAAAAACAAAAAGTAAAACTTTTATATATTTATAATGAAATCTGATATTGAAATTGCTAGAAGTGTTGAACTTAAAAAGATAAAACAAGTCGCTGAAAGTATAGACATTCCACGTGAAGAGGTCGAAAATTATGGTCGATATATTGCTAAAATCCCTGAGCATCTGATTGATCAGTCGAAAGTGGATAAGAGCAAATTGATTTTAGTAACGGCTATCACAGCTACCAAAGCGGGTATTGGAAAAACAACTGTATCTATCGGCTTGGCTTTAGGACTTAACAAGATTGGTAAGAAAGCAATTGTTGCTTTGCGTGAACCATCTCTTGGCCCATGTTTTGGAATGAAGGGTGGGGCTGCCGGTGGTGGATACGCTCAAGTATTGCCAATGGATAAGATAAATCTGCACTTTACTGGCGATTTTCATGCCATTACTTCAGCGCACAACATGATCTCTGCTTTGCTCGACAATTATTTGTATCAAAATAAATCGAAAGGTTTTGGATTGAAAGAAATATTGTGGAAGCGTGTATTAGACGTAAACGATCGTTCATTGCGCAATATCGTTTCTGGTTTAGGAAACAAAACTGATGGTATTACTCAACAATCGGGTTTTGATATTACTCCTGCTTCAGAAATCATGGCTATCTTATGTTTGGCTACAGATTTCGAGGATCTTCGTAGAAGAATTGAGAATATATTGTTGGGCTTTACTTACGAAGGCGAAGCGTTTACTGTAAAAGATTTGGGTGTGGCTGGTGCAATAACTGTGTTACTGAAAGATGCAATTCATCCAAACTTGGTACAAACTACCGAGAATACTGCCGCATTTGTACATGGTGGTCCATTTGCTAATATTGCTCATGGTTGTAACTCTATTCTTGCTACCAAAATGGCTATGACTTATGGTGATTATGTTGTTACCGAAGCGGGCTTTGGTGCTGACTTGGGTGCAGAGAAATTCTACAACATTAAATGTCGTAAGAGTGGACTTCAACCAGCATTGACTGTTATCGTAGCTACTGCGCAAGGTCTTAAGATGCATGGAGGTGTAAGCTTAGATAAAATTAAAGAACCAAACTTAGAAGGATTAAGAGAGGGGTTGAGAAACTTGGACAAGCATGTAAGAAATTTAAAATCGTTTGGCCAAACAATTATTGTTGCTTTCAATAGATATGCTGCAGATACAGATGAGGAAATGGAACTGCTGCGTAACCATTGCGAGAATAATTTGAAAGTTGGTTTTGCTATTAATAATGCATTTACTGATGGCGGCGAAGGTGCTAAAGAACTTGCTGAGCTTGTTGTCTCTACCGTAGAGAATAAACCATCTACTCCATTAGAATTTACTTATAAAGATACCGATACTATTGAACAAAAAATAGAAAAAATATCTACAGGTATCTATGGTGCAAGTGTTGTTACTTATAGCAGTATTGCTCGAAATAAGATAAAATTGGCTAAAGAGATGGGTATTACACATTTCCCAGTGTGTATTGCTAAAACTCAATATTCTTTCTCGGCAGATCCAAAAATCTATGGTGCAGTCAATAATTTTGAATTCCACATTAAAGATCTTGTTATCAATAATGGTGCAGAAATGTTTGTGGCTATTGCCGGAGAAATAATGCGTATGCCAGGTTTACCAAAAGAACCACAAGCTAAACATATTGATATTGTAGATGGTAAAATTGAAGGATTGAGCTAATTTACATATTCCTATAAATAATAAATGGCGGTTGTTAACTAACAACCGCCATTTATTATTTATGATATAGATGAGTATTAATCAGCAAAGATTGGATACTTCTCCATTGTTTTATTTACTCTCTCGCGAACTTGAGAAATAACTTCTGCATTATCAACATTAGAAAGTACAGTTTCAATCATTTCTGCAATTTCTACCATTAGCTCTTCTTTAGCACCACGAGTAGTGATAGCTGGTGTACCCAAACGAATACCTGAAGTTTGGAAAGCAGAACGAGAATCAAAAGGAACCATGTTCTTATTTACAGTAATATCTGCTGATACTAATGCCTTTTCTGCTACTTTACCTGTTAATTCAGGATATTTAGCACGTAAGTCAACAAGCATAGAGTGGTTATCAGTTCCGTTAGAAACAATTGTGAAACCTCTCTCAATTAAAGCTTGAGCCAAAGCAGCAGCGTTCTTTTGAACTTGTTTTTGATATTCTTTATATTCTGGTTGTAAGCATTCCCAAAAAGCAACAGCTTTTGCAGCAATTACATGTTCTAATGGGCCACCTTGAACACCAGGGAATACAGCCGAGTCTAATAGTTGCGACATCATTTTAACTTCACCTTTTGGTGTTGTCTTACCCCAAGGGTTAGGGAAGTCTTTACCCATTAAAATAACACCACCGCGTGGACCACGAAGTGTTTTGTGAGTAGTAGATGTTACAATGTGAGCATATTTAACAGGGTTTTCTAACAATCCTGCAGCGATAAGTCCTGCTGGATGTGCCATATCGATAAGCAAAATAGCACCAACCTTATCAGTTATTTCACGCATTCTTTTATAATCCCATTCACGAGAATATGCAGAGCCACCACCAATAATCATTTTAGGACGTTCGCGAAGTGCGATTTCTTCCATTTGATCATAATCAACTCTACCAGTTTCTTGTTTTAAGTTATATTCGCATGGAGTATAGATTAACCCAGAAGTGTTTACTAATGAACCATGAGATAGATGACCTCCATGGGCTAAGTTTAATCCCATAAATTTATCTCCTGGATTGAGTACAGCTAAGAATACAGCTGCATTTGCTTGAGCACCTGAGTGTGGTTGAACATTAGCCCATTCAGCACCAAATATCTCTTTTAAACGATCTATTGCAAGCTGTTCGCTTTGATCTACAACTTCACAACCACCATAGTAACGTTTCCCTGGATATCCTTCTGCATATTTGTTGGTAAGGCAAGAACCCATAGCTTGCATTACTTGATCACTAACGAAGTTCTCTGATGCAATAAGCTCAATGCCTTTTAATTGACGTTGATGCTCTTTTTCTATGATTTCGAAAATCAAATTGTCTCTTTTCATGTGCTTTTTAAAAATATGTTTAATACTCAATATCTTTATTAAGCATGCAAATCTATAAAAAAAATATTGATGTACCTTTTTTTGGGTATTAAAAAACAAGCCTATATTTTTTATTTAGAATAATACCCCTAATGAGAAGCTTAAAACTTGCTCTCGTCTATTTAAAGTTAAATTGCTAACACCAATACTACCGTCAGTATTAATATTATCATATAAGACAGAGCGAGATATATTATGAAGACCTTGTTCGTATCTAAAATCGAAGAATATGCGTGATATATTTACCGCAACTCCTATCACAGCACTAAAATTAAAAGGTTTAAGTTCCTCATAAATGCCTTTTTGATCGAAGTTATCAAAAGTGATCTTATTTTTTCTTGTCCAAATACATTTTAATTTTGGTCCTAAAAAAATAGACATCCCATATGGGCCATTTTTGGTAATGTTGAATCCATATAATAAAGGTATATCAATGCTATGGATAGTTGAGTTTATGGATGCATAATCGGGCGCTATATCAGGATGCTGTGACCCTAACTTATCGAATTCGATTTCGCAACGACTTATGTTATATGAGATTTCAGGTTGCAAGAAGTGTCGTTGAATATTAAATCTCATAAACATAGCACCAAAATATCCTATCTTGTAGTTGTTTTGATAATCTTTTATCGATACATCTTTTATCTTAAATCGAGATACAAGAAACATAGATGAATTGAATCCTGCCTTTAATCCAAAATTAATCTTTTTATTATTAGGCTCATTGGATTTTAACTCTTTGCTATTTGTCGAATAACAAAGAGAATGACCTAATAATATAAGGAGTAAAAGCAAAAGATTCCTTTTCATAAATCTTATTTTTTCTTTTGAACTGACCAACCAAATTTTCCTATTTTATCGCCCAATTCATAATAGTTGCCATGTACATAAACTAAGGGATTGGCTTCAGCTAATTCTAGTTTGCCTGTTTCTGGGTTTAAATGTTTTTCGTCGGCACGTACATTTACTACGTCTGCAATAAACATGTCGTGCGAGCCTAATGAAACAATCTCTTTTACTCTACATTCAATGCACAATGGCGACTCTTCTATTAATGGAGCTTTAACAATAGTACTTGGGCCGGGAGTAAGTTTCATCTCATCGAACTTATAATAATTCTTTCCCGATCTAACTCCACACCAATCTGTAGCAAATGCCATATCTGCAGTGGTTAGATTGATTACGAACTCCATATCTTTTTTAATGATATCATAAGAGTGTCGCTCGGGACGTACTGATATATAACACATAGGTGGATTGGTGCAAATAGTACCTGTCCATGCTACTGTTATAATATTATAATCTTCTTTTGTTGATCCGCAGCTTACCAAAACAGCAGGTAAGGGATAGATCATAGTTCCTGGTTTCCAGTCTTGTTTCATATCTTGAAATAAAAAAACATTAGCAAATGTGAGAAAATAGATGATTAAATTACAAACAAATGCTAATGTGTATATATAATGATACTATTATATTATAGTATACTCTCCTTTATATTGTTCTTTTTCGCAATAATGACATTTTAATGTACACTTCTTTTTGTCGATTACGAGCATAAAGGTTGTCATAGGTTCATTATTAGTAATACATTGCGGATTGGCACATTTTACTATGCCTTTCAATTCGTCAGGTAATTGTACTTTTCTTTTTTCTACAACTTGATAATCCTTAATGATGTTGAGTAAAATATTAGGTGCTATAACGGCTATACGATTTATCTCCTCATCACAGAAATATTTATCAGCTATTTTGATAATACCTTTGCTACCTAGCTTTTCACTCTCAAGATTATATCCAATTGTTATATTATTAGTCATATGTTCTAATCCTAATAAACGAATTATAGTAAATACGCTTTGACTAGGAATATGATCAATAACTGTACCGTTGCGAAGTGCAGCAACTTGAAGGGCTTGTTTATTGTCGTTCATTGTCTTTAATAATATCTTCTAAAGTAATACCTAATACATCACATAATATCGCTTCACGAGCAAAAAGACCATTGTGAGCTTGTTGAAAATAATAAGCTTGTGGGGTTTCATCTACATCATAAGCTATTTCATTTACTCGAGGGAGAGGATGAAGTATTCGTAGATTCTCACGTGTATTCTCTAACATTTTTGCTTTTAGGATATATACATTCTTAACACGTTCATACTCCATCATGTCAGTGAATCTTTCTCTTTGAACGCGAGTCATATATAATATATCAGCCTTATTAATGACTTCTTCGCTAAAGTCTGTTTGCTCAATATATTTTATGCCATGCTCCTTACAATATAATTTATATTCTTCGGGCATCTTGAGCTCTTCAGGAGCTATAAAATAAAAAGTTGGATTAAAGTGGCGCATTGCCATTAACAATGAGTGTACTGTTCGGCCATACTTCAAGTCTCCAACTAAGCATATATTAAGATCCTCTAATGTACCTTGAGTCTTATATATTGAATATAAGTCGAGCATGGTTTGTGATGGATGTTGGTTAGTTCCATCGCCGGCATTAACAATAGGTACATTAGTTACCTCACTTGCATATCTAGCCGCACCTTCTAAATGATGACGCATAACAATAATATCAGCATAATTGCTAACCATCATTATGGTGTCTTTTAATGTTTCTCCTTTTGAAGAACTGGTAGCTTTAGGGTCGCTAAAACCAATTACACGTGCACCAAGTCTATTTGCTGCGGTTTCGAAACTAAGGCGAGTGCGAGTAGAGGGCTCAAAGAAAAGTGTTGCAACGACTTTACCGTTTAAAAGATTTCTGTTGGGTTGTTGCTCAAATTGTTTCGCCATTTCGAGCAAGTATAATATTTTCTCTCTTGAATGCTCTGCAATGGTTACTAAACTTCTGTTTTCCATTCTGTTATCTTTAATGATTTATAGAACTTATTTTCAGACTGTAAATATAATGACAAAATAATCTACATCCAATGAAAATAATGTTTATTTGATATGCAATTTGAGTTAAAATTATGACTATCGAAAATACGAAATGATACATTTCTATGATTGATAAGTTGTTAATCGATTAGTGCTTTCTATCATACAAATATCAGCAGTATCACTATAAAATAGACAAAACAGAACTTCATTAAGCATGCTAAAACAGCCTTCAAAGTATATAGTTTATTAAAAGAAAAGTGTTTCTATACTCTTTTTTGTGAGTTGTATTATTATTAATTATCTTTGCATACTTGATAAAACTATCATTATTTATACTAGAAACAACTGAAGAAATGATAAAAAAGACAATTAAAGTTCTATGGATTGTATTAGCAATTATAGTATTATTTTGTGTTATCGTATTTATTTCAATATCTAAAGGGTGGATTGGATATATGCCGCCTGTCGAAGAACTCGAAAATCCTAATTACAAATTTGCAGCTGAAGTTATATCTGATGATGGGAAAGTACTAGGTACATTCTCGTCAGAGAAAAATAATAGAGTATATAGTAGTTATGATGACCTTTCTAAAAATGTGATTAATGCCTTAATTGCAACCGAAGATATTCGATTTGCTGAGCATTCTGGTATAGATGCTAAAGCGTTGACACGTGCAATTGTGAAGAGAGGTATATTGCTTCAGAAAAGTGCAGGTGGAGGAAGTACATTGTCTCAACAATTAGCAAAACAATTGTTTACTGAAAATGTAGCAAGCAATACGCTACAACGTTTGCTTCAAAAGCCAATAGAGTGGGTGATAGCTGTAAAATTAGAACGCTATTATACAAAGGAAGAGATCTTGACGATGTATCTAAATAAGTTTGACTTCTTAAACAATGCCGTTGGTATAAAAACAGCTGCACATACTTATTTTGGACGTGAGCCTAAAGATCTTAAAATTGAAGAAGCTGCTCTTCTTGTTGGTATGTGCCAAAATCCATCTCGATACAATCCGGTATCTCGTAATACCAAGATTCGTGAAAATGCTCTTAATAGACGTAATATTGTTCTCGGACAAATGGAGAAAGCTGGATTTATCTCTCAAGCAGAAGAAGATTCATTGCGACAACTTCCTATTAAATTGAACTATAATAAAGTTGACCATAAAGAAGGACTTGCAACTTACTTCCGTGAATATCTTCGTGGTGTACTTACTGCATCTAAACCTGATAAGAGCAAATATCGTGGATGGCAAATGCAGAAATTCTATGAAGATTCATTAGATTGGGAAACTAATCCGCTTTATGGATGGACTAAGAAAAACTATAAAAAGGATGGTTCTAACTACAATTTATATACCGATGGTCTAAAGATTTATACGACTATCGACTCTCGTATGCAACAATATGCAGAAGAAGCTGTGGTTGAACATCTAAAGGAGATTCAGCCTTTGTTTTTTAAAGAAAAGAAAGGACGCACAAAGGCACCTTATAGCAAAAACTTATCGATGGAAGAAATTGATGCTATCTTACAAAGAAATATGCGTCAAACAGATCGTTATCGTTCTATGAAAGCTGCAGGTGCTAGTGAAGAAGAAATTAAAACTGCATTCAATACTCCTGAAGAGATGACTGTTTTTAGTTGGGATGGAATGAAAGATACAATTCTTACTCCAATGGACTCTCTTAAATACTACAAACATTATCTACGTGCAGGTTTCATGTCTATGGATCCACTTACTGGTTATGTTAAAGCCTATGTTGGAGGACCAAATTATAACAATTTCCAATATGATATGGCTATGGTTGGGCGTAGACAAGTGGGTTCTACTATTAAACCATTTCTTTATACATTGGCTATGGAAAATGGTTTCTCTCCATGTGATCAAGTACGACATGTTGAGCAAACATTATTAGACGAAAACGGAATTCCTTGGACTCCTAAGAATGCAATGGAAAAACATGTTGGTGAAATGGTTAGTCTTCGATGGGGATTGGCGAATTCTAGTAACTGGGTTTCTGCATATCTAATGAGTAAGTTAAACCCATATACTTTAGTAAGACTAATACATAGCTTTGGTGTAAGAAATCAGGCCATAATGCCTACTGTGTCTTTATGTCTTGGTCCTGGAGAAATCTCTGTAGGTGAAATGGTAAGTGCATATACTGCATTTGCTAATAAAGGTATTCGTGTAGCTCCTTTATTTGTAACACGTATTGAAGATAACGAAGGTAATGTTCTTGCAAACTTCTCTCCACAGGTTGAAGAAGTAATGAGTACAAGTAGTGCATATAAAATGCTCGTCATGCTTCGTGCTGTTGTTAACGAAGGAACTGGTGGACGTGTTCGTGCTAGATATGGGATAACTGCCGATATGGGCGGTAAAACTGGTACTACAAATTCAAACTCAGATGGATGGTTTATGGGATTTACCCCATCTCTAGTATCTGGTGTTTGGGTAGGGGGAGAAGAACGCGATATTCATTTTGATACCATGACATATGGTCAAGGAGCATCTTTGGCTTTACCTATATGGGCTAAATATATGAATAAAGTATATAAAGATAAAGCTTTGGGATATACTCAAGAAGAAACGTTTGATCTTCCTGAAGGATTTAATCCGTGCTCTGATCAACCTGTAGAAGATGAGTTGTTAATCGAAGAGACAAAGAGCGAAGGGCTTGACGACTTATTTAATTAATTATGGTAGATTGTTTCATTTGTCTAGGTAGCAACTTTCAGCAAATCAAGTATTATGATATTGCTTATCAAAGGCTAAAGGAATTTTTCCCTTTGATTAAATATGCTCCTTCTGTTGAAACTACACCAATAGGCTTGAACCGAACAGAGCCGTTTATAAATCAAGTAGCTCATTTTAAAACTGATTATTCTCAAGATGACGTTAAGAGCTATTTAAAGAAAATAGAGAAAGAGTGCGATAGGACTGATGATGATAAATCTTTGGAAATTATTAGAATGGATATTGATTTATTAATTTACGGTGGTTGCGTTTTAAAACAGGATGATTTAAAGCGTTCTTACATTGCATCAGGAATTGAGCAACTAATAATATAGATAATAAATAAAGATTTTAAATATCAATATATGAGATTCATAGGTATAATTCCAGCACGATATGCTTCAACTCGATTTCCTGCTAAACCTCTTGCTCTACTAGGAGGCAAAACTGTTATTCAAAGAGTATATGAGCAAGTTCAAGGTCAGCTTGATGATGTATATGTTGCTACTGATGATGAAAGAATTGAGTTGGCAGTAAAGAGTTTTGGTGGTAAAGTGATAATGACCTCTGAATTACATAAAAGTGGAACTGATAGATGCTTTGAAGCTTTCTCTAAGGTTAATGGTGAATTTGATGTAATTGTGAATATTCAAGGAGATGAACCCTTTATTCATCATTCTCAATTGGAAGAGATAAAGCAATGCTTCTTGGATGATTCTACTCAAATAGCAACACTTGTCAAACCATTTTCTAAGAATGATACAATCGATACTTTGGAGAATCCAAACTCTCCTAAAGTAGTTATAAACAAGAATAATCAAGCTCTATATTTTAGTCGTTCTGTAATACCATATATTCGTGGTGTAGAGAAAGATCAATGGTTAAATCAGCATGTCTTTTATAAGCATATCGGATTATATGCCTATAAGAAAAATGTACTTGAGGAAATAACTAAATTGCCTCAATCTAATCTAGAAATAGCCGAATCGCTAGAGCAACTTCGTTGGTTAGATAATGGCTATGTAATTAAAGTTGGTTTTACCAATATTGAAACAATTGGCATTGATACTCCTGAAGATTTATCAAGAGCTGAATTATTTTTGAAAGGACAAATCAATGGATAGATCTATTCAACCCAAAACAAAGAATATTGAAGACTTTTCAATGATGGTTCCTCAACGAAGCGTTTTCAAAAATGGAATTCCTTTTTCTGTTATCAATATAGGACAACAAGAAGTTGTACGATTAGACATTTTATTTGCCGGAGGTAGATGGAGACAAAAGCAAAAACTTCAATCGGTGTTTACAAATAGAATGTTGAAAGAGGGAACAGCTCAATATACTTCGGCTGAAATAGCTGAGAAGTTAGATTACTACGGTGCTTGGCTTGAATTATCAAGTTCGTCTGACTTTGAATATATAACTCTTTATTCATTGAATAAACATTTTGATGCAACTTTAAAAATAGTTGAATCAATAGTGAAAGAACCATTGTTCCCACAGAAAGAACTAGATATTGTGATAAATGCAAATATTCAGCAATTCCAAATTAATAGTTCCAAAGTTGATTTCTTAAGTCATCGTAAATTATTAAATGTATTATATGGTGATAACCATCCATGTGGACAATTAGTTGAAGAAGATGATTATCGTAAAATTACTTCGCAAGAATTAAAAGCATTTTATGATGAATATTACCATTCGGGTAATTGCTCAATATTTCTATCAGGTAAAATTACAGATGATATTTTGCATAGCGTCGAACAAAGATTTGGTGAAGACTCTTTTGGAACAGTAAAGGAAAGAGAAGCTCTAATTCAATTTCCTATCGCTACAGCTACCGATAAACGTTTCTTTATAGATTCTCAGGATTCATCTCAGAGTTCCATAAAATTAGGTTGTCATACATTGACACGACAAGACCCCGATTATCTGAAATATAGAGTGATGCTTAAACTTTTTGGAGGATATTTTGGAAGCCGATTAATGATGAACATTCGCGAAGAAAAGGGTTATACTTACGGTATATCAGCAAATAATTTATTTTATCCTTTTGATGGTCTCATGGTAGTTAATACAGAATCTGATCATAAGTATGTTGATTCTTTAATAGAAGAGGTTTATCATGAAATAGATAAGATGCATACTACTTTGCCATCAGAAGAGGAGTTATTAGCTGTTAAGAACTACATGATTGGTGATATGTGTAGAAGTTATGAATCTCCTTTTTCTTTATCAGATGCATGGATGTTTATCTATACATCGGGCTTAGATGATGAATATTTTAACAGATCTATTCAAGCTATACAAAGTATAACTGATAGTGAGATTCAAGAGTTGGCAAAGAAGTATCTAAATGCAAACGAATTAAAAGAAGTCATTGTTGGTAAAAGGTAATAGGAAAATATATTAAAATCGATAGACTTAACTATATAAACAGTATATTTGTATAATCGCGATTTGCGCAATTACATAATCTCAATTTCCAATAGAACAGAATGAAATTATTATATACAATAACAATTTGTGGGAGCTTATTTTTATCTACTGCTAGCTATTCACAAAATAATAACGGCTTATTTGATAAAACAAATGTTACCGAAATCAAAATAGGTAATTACACATTTAAAGATGGATCAGTATATACTGGCGAAATGAAAGGCCGTAAACCAAATGGAAAAGGTAAAACGGTTTTTAAAAATGGTGATGTTTACGAAGGCCAATATGTTAAAGGTAAACGTGAAGGATTTGGTGTTTATATATTCCCAGATGGTGAGAAATATGAAGGTCAATGGTATCAAGATCAACAACATGGCAAAGGGATATTTCATTTTGTGAATAATAACCGTTATGATGGTATGTGGTTTCAAGATTATCAACATGGCAATGGCACTATGTATTATCACAATGGCGATATATATGTAGGCGATTGGGTTAATGATAAGCGTGAAGGTAAAGGAACGTATACATGGAAAGATGGTTCACAATATATCGGCGATTGGCAATTTGACAAAAAGAATGGCAAAGGCTCTCTTAAGTGGAGCAATGGCTGTTTGTATGAAGGAGAATGGAAGAATGATGCTAGAGATGGAATAGGAACATTCATTTATACCGATGGCGAAAAATATGTTGGAAGCTGGAAAGATGACTTACAACATGGACAAGGAGTTTTCTTTTTAGAAGGAGACAAATATGAAGGAACTTATGTGAACGGGCAACGTACAGGAAATGGTACATATTATCATGCGAATGGTGATAAATATGTCGGTAGCTTTAAAAATGGGATGCAAGATGGTAAAGGTATTTTCACTTGGAATAATGGAGCTATCTATGATGGTGATTGGAAAGATAATGAACGCAATGGCCGTGGTAAATATACATGGAGTAATGGAGATATATACGAAGGTGACTGGAAAAACAATCAACCCACTGGAGATGGTATATTAATATTAACCACTGGAGTTAAATATAGAGGTGGGTTTGTTGATGGTCTAGAAGACGGAAAAGGTATTCAAGAAGATAAAGACGGAAATCGTTTTGATGGATTCTTTAAACAAGGAAAAAAAGACGGTCCGTTTGTTGAAACAGATAAAGATGGTAAGATTGTTCGTAAAGGAACTTATAAAATGGGACGTTTAGAATAATCTATTCTCAATAACAATAAAGGCTCGATTC
>CAMTPH010000071.1 GCA_947074345.1 uncultured Bacteroides sp.
ATTCATTAATCTATGAATATGGACGAGAAGTAGCAAGACAATGCAAAGAGATGGGTGTACAAGTCAACTTCGCACCTGTTGCCGATATCAATGTAAACCCAAACAATCCCGTTATCAACTCTCGCTCATTTGGCGAAGAAAAAGAACTTGTTGCCCAAAAGGTGATAGCCTATGGCCGTGGTTTAGAGAGCGAGAATATCATGTCTGTCTCTAAACATTTCCCAGGACATGGCGATACTGATATCGATTCACATTATGCACTTCCTGTTCTACCATTTACACGCGAACGATTGGATAGCATTGAGCTTTATCCGTTTGGAGAAGCGATTGATGCCGGATTAAGCGGCATGATGGTTGGACATCTTTATGTTCCTTCATTAGAACCAGCACAAAACAAGCCATCGTCATTGTCACGCAATATTGTAACCAATCTATTGACTGATGAAATGGGCTTTAAGGGATTAATATTTACCGATGCTCTAGCAATGAAAGGGGTGTTTGGCAATAAGAATGTTTGCCTGCAAGCTATCAAAGCAGGCAACGATATGGTATTGTCGCCACCTAACTTGAAAAACGAGATTGAAGCAATCGTATCGGCTGTCAACAAAGGTGAGATATCTTTGGCAGAGATTGAACGAAAATGCCGTAAGGTGCTAACTTATAAATATGCGTTAGGACTAACTCGCAAACCACATATTCGTGTTTCGGGATTAGATACACGTATCAACACACCCGAAGCAAGTGAGTTAGTAAAACAACTGAATCTTGCTGCAATTACCGTACTAAGCAACGATGACGATGTGCTTCCTATGCCATCTGATGTAGAGAACAGTTCGATTGCCCTACTCGAGATACCGGGCAAAACCTCCTTGAGTATACTAAAAGAGGGAATAGCAAACTACACTCCTTTTAGAACATTTCAACTGCCTAGCGAATTAACGACTGCTGCTCGTAAAGAGTTGAGAGATTCGCTTGCCAACTACTCACGAATACTTATCGCTATCAGCGAACCAAAAATAAATGGTTACCAATCATTCTTCAATGAACTGGCAAACGACGAATCATTAAAATCAATCATCTATCTATGCTTTGCACCTGTCAAAACATTGACACAAATGGAGTATGCCGTAGACAATGCCCAGTCGGTGATACTTGCCCACTCCCCTATTGACTATGTGCAAACACAAGTAGCAGATATTCTATTTGGCGAGGCAACTGCCAACGGTAGATTATCTGCAAGCGTAGGCAATGCATTTGGTGTAGGCGATGGCATTACAGTTAGTCCTGAGACAGAAGTCTACTACGAGCCCGAAGATTTGGGTGTTTCTACACTTGAGTTACAACAAGTAGACTCAATAGCAGAGTCGGGTATCTCGCAAGGAGCATATCCAGGATGCCAGATTGTAATCTTAAAAGACGGTAAGAACATCTATCAAAAATCGTATGGCACATTCGAAGGCGTAGGTAGTGCCGATGTAAAAGATACCGATGTATACGACTTAGCTTCGGTTTCTAAGACTTGCGGTACATTGATTGCCGTAATGAAACTATATGACGGTGGTTATTTCAATTTATCAGATAAGCTATCCGACCATCTACCATGGTTGAAGAATACCAATAAGTCCAATATCACCATTCGCGAGCTACTGTTACATCAATCAGGATTACCACCTAGCATCATTTTCTATCAAGAGTTGATTGATAAGAATTCTTATAAAGGACCGTTGTATTTCAATAAACGCAGCAACAAATATTCGGTACAAGTTGATGATAAGACTTGGGCTAACCCCAACTATAAGTATGTCAAAGGTATGACTTCTGAAACAAAGACAGACGAACATACATTGAAGGTATGCGACAATCTTTGGATAAACAAGAGCTTTGTCGATCAGATGAAGCAGATGATTATTGATGCGCCCATGAAGAACAAGCAGTACCGTTATAGTGATGTTGGTTTTATCTTGCTCCACTACCTAGTAGAGGCAAAAGCCAATATGCCAATGGAAGAGTTCTTGCAGAAGGAGTTCTATGGCCCGATGGGATTAGAGAAAATGGGATACAACCCACTCAACCGCATTGCCAAAGAAGAGATTGTGCCAAGCACAAAAGACTATTTCGTTCGCAAAGGTTTAATTCAAGGATATGTTCACGATGAATCGGCAGCATTCCAAGGTGGTATAGCAGGTAGTGCAGGCTTGTTTGGCAATGCCGAAGAGGTTGCAAGCATCTATCAAATGATACTCGACAAAGGTATGTTTAAAGGCAAAAGATATTTAAGCGAAGAGACTTGTCGCATGTTCACTACAGAAACATCGAAGGTAAGTCGTCGTGGATTGGGATTTGACAGACCCGAACCCGATCCTAATAAAGTAGGTCCTTGCTCTCCATCTACACCAAATAGCGTATTTGGACATACTGGTTTTACAGGCACATGTGTATGGGCTGACCCCGAAAACGATTTGGTATTTGTATTCTTGAGCAACCGTATCTATCCAACGCGTTTAAACAGAAAGCTGATGCAGCTTAATATACGCCCCGAACTACAAGAAGCAATCTACAACGCAATCATTAAGAAATAAAAAATTATCTATACATAAATAAGGCGATAACTGTTAACAGTTATCGCCTTATTTGTATATACTCAGTGTGATAATAGTTAACAGTTATCACGCTGACTATTTATACTTGGATATCAAGCGTAATATATCTAGTATAACGTGTAGCGTAGTGCTTCTTGTTTTCCATCTATCGCCACCGTAACAATGTAGTTATTGGGTTGCAATCGGTATAGCGGAATTCTATATTGATAACTGCCCGGTAGCAAACGGTTTGAAGTGTAGCTCAATACATTCATACCATCAATAGTAAATACATTAATCGTAGCCATTCCAACTTTAGAGATTGTGTAATGAACAATAGCCTCATCGCCACTAACTTCAATCCACGATTTCTTAACCGCAGCCGACACATCTTGTAAACCAACTTCGGTAGCACCCGGATAGTAGGCCTTAAGTTCACGATAAGAGATTCGAGAATCACTATACTGCATACCCGATTTCATATAGAAAGTCATATTCTTGAGCGTCAACGGATATTCGGTAATATCCAAAGGCTGGTTATCGTTCATGAATGAGATAACATAAACCGAATCGACCCCTGCCATTGGCACGAAACGAGCTTTTAAGAACGAAGAATTCGTTTTAGATGAGAAATCAAAATAGGCATCCTTCATTAAATCATCTTTTATAGACAGTTGGATAGACATCGAATCGGGTAAGCTATACAAACGAATCTCTTTAGGGAAAGAGATAGAAGCCGAACGTCCTGTATTGACATCAAAGAGCATATTAATACCATCGTTCCAACCAAAAGGAAGATCCGTATTTTCAAATCGCATATTGGTAAAGGTACCCGATGTTTTACGTTCCCAAGTAGCCAAATCGTCGAAAGTTTCGTGCACCTTCTCGCCGCTTGCCATCTCAACAATGACCTTCAACTGAAGTGTCAGTTCATCGAGTGTGCCTTCTATTTCGGCTTCGCCCTCTGCCAATCCCTTCAATGTGCCATCAGTTATGTCACAACAAGACGGATTGTTTGATCTCCATACAAATGCTGTAGGATCTAAAGCATAAGTTTGTGTACCCGATGAGGCTACAATATCGAGTGGATAAATTCGGTTTCCATCAATCAGAATCTCATCCGACTTCAATCGTACATCCGAAACAGGAGCTACGTAGATATTCAATGTTGCTTGTTTTCCATCTTTAGTAGCAATAATCTTACCATTGCCCGACAGAGTACTAGCATGAAAGACACCTTCGCTGTCTACATAGCCCAAGTCAGTTGGCAAACATTGATAAGTAAAACCCTGCACACCTTTCTCCAAGATCTTTCCATAGGCATTGTACGAAAGCAGTGTCAATGGATTGAGTGATATAGAGGTAGTGTAAAGACTTGGCGTAATGAAACTGTACGAATCGACCTCTTCCGATTCGGGTGCAATAGATACAACCAACAATGCATCAGTAACCGGGCGAATAGAACCGCGCATAGGATAATTGAGCATCTTATGATCGACGGCAATCGTTGCCGAACCGCCACTATCAAAGTTAACTACATTCCATGCACCATGAGCCAACATCCAGTTAGCCAAATCAACACAGTTCACACCAGGGCTTTCGGATGTTCCACCTTCAACGGTCGCAACATAAAAGGTTTTCCCATCCTCAGAATGTCCTGCCATAACACGAGCAGACACTTCATATTCGCGTCCATTCTCAAAGTCATTGTATTCACCTTCGTGCAATTTACCTTCGAATGCAATACTTGGGTAACCATGAAAGCCGGCAATGATATTAGTTAAAGGATTACCAAATCTGTTTTGTATAAACTTTTGTGATATTGATATCCGATCACCTGCCTTCACCTTACCTTCAAAGTCTGCTATACGAGAGTTGCGCGCATAGATAACACAGGTTGTCAATGACGTTTGCATCGGAGTATTTGAAACCTCCAACACATCGCACATAATATCTTCGCCATTCACCAACCAACGGCTCAATGGTTTTAACTTGATATACAAACCATCTTCAGTCAGCGTACGCGAGTTTAGTTGGTTAAACAAGAAGCAATTTCCGGGCATGGTTGTAGCAGAAGAGTTAAAGAACTCAAACTTAGGAGTACTTCCATCGGGCAAGTTCACCGTTGCTGCCAATTGAGGATAGAAAACATCAGCCACACCATCAGCAGATACAGCCAACAATGATCGTCCCCAACCGGTGCCATAAGGTATTTCGCCATCGGTTACATTGACACCGATACAAATGCCTTGGTCGTAAGAGAAGAAGTCATGGTTGAATGCAACACACACTCGATGTTCGGGCTTAGTATATCTGCTCGACATGCTCATAACAGTTTCGCGTGGCACATCGGGCACTCTATCATTAGACTGAACTTGTTTTATTTCGGTATATGGATTACTCAAATCAATGGTTGTGTACCACAATATTACGGGCTTCTTTTGATAAGCTATCTTCGTATAAGTGACACCACTACCTAGTGAATAATGTTCGAGTGTATCGGGAGTTCCCCAATCGGGAGCTTGTGCCATTAAAGTCGAAACACATAGGCACAACAGCGCAATTGCAGTAGTCAGTTTTCTCATAGGTCTTTTGTTTTATTTGAAGGCAGCACTGATTCACATCAGCACTGCCACCTTTAAATTTAATTTATTACGACTTTTCGAGAAACATTATTTCCATCTTCAAGTTGAATCTCTACCACATAAATGCCCGACAAGAGGGTTTCTACATTCATACGGTTCAAGTTTGAATAAGCTATCAAGCCACCACTTATGCTATAAAGCTTCATGAATTGTACTTTATCGCTATTTACGATGATAGTTTTACCTGCTTCATCGTAATAGACTGCCAATTCATCAGCAGAAGCATTAACGATACCTGTAGAAGAACTGTTATCGAGTACTACATTGTCTAAATAAACAGTACCACTCTTCGATAAAGGTTTTGATGCTTGCTTCACAGATATTCCATCAAATGTATAGGCAGCATCGGTAGTTAATGGCGACAAGTCAGCCTCAACATAGGTCCAATCATTGGTAGTCAATTCGCCCACCTTCATATCTTGTACATTGCCATTGGCATCTGCAAAGTGCAACCATACTTCATTGCCGGTCAAATCACCGCATAGATGAAGTCCAATAGCTTTATCATTAGTTACTGATATAGTTGCAGTAGGTTTAAAGTAAGCTACATTGTTCTCTCCATCTTCTTGGAAAGTGTATGATAGTTTGGCCGATTTGCTTCCAATAACAGCTTTATCCGAGCTAATAGCGGCAGCCGAACTAGCAACACCATTCGATTTATCTTCGTCAGCAACAAACAGTGCTTCTGTTTCGGGTTCTAGAACATATGCCTTATCAGTAACACCGATATTAACCGCTTTGAATGTAAATTCAATTGGTTCAACAATATCAATGCCATTCACATCAATCATATCACGATTAATCACTACGCGGTAGGTTGCATTCTCTACTAAGTTATTAGACAAGTTGAAAGCGATATTACCATAAGGAGCAGCTACCGAATTGACCTTGATAGAACGAGGCGCCTTTGTTAACTCTGTACCGGCCTCATCATAGATCTTAATACCATCGCGTGCAATAGCTGAGTTCAACTCATTATCGAAGCGATACTCAAACAATGCCTTACCGTAATGTACTGCATCAACACCTGGAGTTGGATAGGCTGCAAACATAACCAAACGGTTTCTATCTTTGGTGGTAAAATTAAATGTAAAGTCTTCGACCATCGACATATCAGCAGGATGCTTCAAGCTCTTATCTAACTTAACAGTATAGGTAGTCGATACATCGTAAGGTTTATCAGGAGAGAAGATCATGCGATGTTGGCTATCTTCGAAAGAGATTGTTCCCTTTACTTCAGGCGTAATAGAGAAGGCGTTAATAGCCGATTCGGTATCAACATCCCAGTTGAATTCGAATATTAACTTAGTACTACACTCTACCAACTCGCCCTCTGCCACATTGGGTGAATAGTTAATTACTTCGGGAGGAGTAAGACGTTTCTTGTTGAGCATAGCATTGAGATAGGTTGTTTCATTGGCTTTGACAACCAATTCAAAATCTTGATCGAAATAGTCTTGACAAGCTACATTCACGGTATAAGTACCAGGTTGCAATTGCTTGAATGCAAACACACCATTGGTTACAATATTATCGGTTCTATAGACAAGATTACCTGGATTGACTGTGATAACGGCATCATCGAGTGTCAACAATTCATCTTTTGAATTACGAATCTTCACAAACTGATTCATATCCTTATTGCGACTATCGTGTACACTACCGGCAATGTTTCCTGTTGGTATATCACCCCCATTGAATACTTGGCAGAAGGCTTTAAAGAAATGCCATGCTTCGAGCCATTTATACTCCATATTCATCAAACGACGAGTCTCTGGTATATAATCGTGCATGGAACCTTCCGAAATACATCCGGGAACAGCCAATCCACGCAATACACCATATCCATTGCTCCAACCCATAGCAGTACGAGCAAAAGTCTTATCACCACGTATGGCATAACTAGATGCCCAACAATTCACTTCGTTTGAGTATTGGTTGATAGCGATTGCTGTACTTATCTCACGGCCTCTATCCGACCAAGGTGTTGCCGATGGATATACATGTGTATCACCTGGATCTATCCCCGCATAGAGTTGCAAAATATAATTGGTTACCCCTGCATTCGAGTGAATAGATAACATATAGTCGGCATTACATTCGTTTGCCTCACGTACAATCTGACTCAATGGCAAGTCATCGGCAGTTGTGTTGGTTGTGCGACTGATATAAGTAGTTGCATTGGCAGCTTTCAACAAATCTTGCAATTGCGTACCTTTGTCTAAGTTCGATTGAGATTCCCAAAAGCCATTTGGGTCACCACTGGTATATGGATAGATTACCATGTTGCGGTCGTCACTATCGTAACCACCATGTCCGGGATTAATGTAAATAATAACTCCCGATAAATCTTGGCTGTAGCTGAATCCTGCTACCATCAATAGCAAGCCAACAAGTATGATTCTATATAAATGTTTCATAACTATTTACTTTTTAAGATTCAACACAATGATTTTACCCTCTATCGTATTATAGGCTATCTTGCCACTCTCGGTACTCGAACATGGGTGCATCGCTATCTCAGAAGCCGAAGACAAGACTTGGCTTTGCTTACCATCAATCGTCTTGATTACTACGGATGAGGAAGTTATATAATCGCCATTGTCTTGGTCGACCATACCTACCACTAAGTTATCATCATACCATACAGGTGCATTGAGATAACCCACCTTTGTCAGTTGGCTACCATCGACCTTGCAAGTATATGTGCCCTTACCGGTTGCAGTAAACAATACCTTAGAACCATCGGGTGATAATGAACCCCAAATATAACGAGTGCCATCACCCATCGGGTCTAATTGCATTACCTTACCTCCACGCTCAATATAAAGTTTAAGGCTATTGGTAAATGCTGCAGTTGCATTGTTTGCTAAAGTAGCTGCTCTTCTTGGAAGGGTTTTCTCTGAGACATTTGGCATCAACTCTATATCCGAAAGAGAGATAACTTCGTTATTATCCTTATCGTAACTTTGCAACTCTTTGCTTTGACGCATGTTGACACGAGTCGTTCTCTGAAAGTATACTTTATTATCATTCGCTTCAAAACAAGGTTTAAACCCAGCTCCCTCATCGGTAGAGATTACACGACTAGCTCTTTTATCCAATTGATAAAGGTTTAGACCGTAATAGTTCTCTGAGGTAAACAGCAGTTCGCTACCGTCTTGATTCAACACCGGATAGAATGCAGCTGTTGATAGTGGCAACTCAACGCGATCGGTTACTGTAACGAGTTGTGCATAAGTCAACCCGGAGCAGCAAATCAGTAAGGCCCACATTAGAAGTTTCTTTCTCATATCTAATCTATTTTAAAGTTATATTATTGTTTTATGAATTTAAAGACAGAAGATGAACTGCCATGCTTCACGTTCAGTAGATAGATTTGTCCACTCATTAAATCACCATCCAATAGATAGCTACCACTTTTGCAGACACCCAAGTTGGCAACCAATAATTTAGTTCCTTGTAGTGAGTATACTTCATACGATACAATATCAGGCGAAGTCAAGTTTAGTTTTAAATAAACCTTATCATCTTCTTGTGCTATAGACATTTCTGAAGCAATCAAAGTAGATGAGTCAATAACTCCTGTTGGATCGTTAGCATAAAGAGCAGATAACTGTTTTAAATCTAAACTATAAGGGTTGCCTACTGTATGGCCTGATGCATTGAGCGCAACTTTAAACGAGTTTAACTTGATTGGCCAAATAGCAATATCATCCATATCATCGACCAACTCTTCAATCGGTATCTCTATGGTATTATCTGAATTAGGTACAATATTAACGAACTCTTTTACGATTGATGCAGACTGATTGTTAGCAGATAGTGTAACCGTTATCTTACTGATAGGCAAATTGGTTGGATTGTACACTATACGAATAGCTTGTGGCTTACTATAAAGATTGACTTTCTTTTCTAACTGGAAGTAAGGCGCACGTGTAGAAGTATAGTTATAGTTCACAGTTAAATAATCGGCGGCTGTCTTAGTTATACCACTAATGTTAGAAACCAAAGCAATACTTTCATCATTAAACGATATGATTGGCAATTGCGGTTCGTCGGTTATCTCTACATTCACCTTCAACTGTCCTTTGAAGTCGTTTAATGAGCCTTCTACTTGCGACGTTCCATTACTTACAGCATTAAGTATGCCTCTGTCTACCGTACAAACCGCTTGATTGGCTACAGACCAATTGAAAGCATTGTGATCGATCAATACATCTTTGCCACTCAATTGGGTAAAGACCTCTATCGGATAACCTGCCTTATCGTCGAGCAGTACCGAGTCAAGGCGAATCTTGAAATCAGAACCATTCATCACAGTTACCAACTTGGTTGCTTCAAGACTACCATATTTAGCAGTTAGCAATCCGGAAGTAGCTGTACCTGATGCAACAAAGTTTCCATCATCATCGATATGTCCTAGCTCTGAAGAACAACTAAGTTCTATTCCGTCTAAGTCTTCGTTGAGCAAGCGACCGTATTTATTGAATCCCATCACTACAGGTTTAATAATGGCATAGCGAGGAAGGGTTAACTTGTGGTTCCAAAAGTCTAGTTCAGTAATTTCGTCAGACTCTTCGGATGTATCAACCACTAACCAACCATTACCTACCGATCGTTCTTTACCATCAGCGGGTTTATTGGCTACGGCATAATTGACAATCATCTCCGACGAACCGCCACCATCTAAACCAACAGCATCGGTTGCTCCCCAATGCTTTAAAATATCGCATACTTCAAGAGTAGTTAGTCCACGCGATCTAGTTGTTTTACCATCGGCTACTAATAGGTACATCCAACGTTTATCAGCTGATGAACCAACAATGGTTCTTGGATAATTCGTTGCATTATACGCCTCTGTTTCATTGCGGGCTGTTGCAACACCATCGCGAAGAATAACCGCATTGCCTCCTATCATTTGAGTGATTTCAGGATAAGTATTATAGGTAGTTGAACGAATACCCATCTGAACGGTTATCTCGTCACCCGGTTGGAGTTGTTGCAAGAAAGCACGAGCATTGCCAACACCCGATAAGACTGATTCGTCTTTGCCAATAGCATTGCCTCCTACATTCTCTATAGTTTTGCCTACAATGCACTTAACCGGCTGATTGATTTTCCAACTCTCACCTTCGGCTAGTGTTAAATAGACTTCAGTACGTTCTACTCCCATCCATTCGGCATAGTTCTCATCCAAACGAGTAGCACCACCGGCATAATGATTAAAGAAAGTCATTTCGCATGTATTGCAATAGGCACGTGGTACATTCACATCGTAAAAGTTATAAGTACCCTTAGTACCGGCATCAACTGTTCCGGCAAACTCTACATGGTCGATAATCGGTATTTTATTCTTATCGATTGCTGCAATACTCCACCAAGAGTTTCTAGGCTCACGTTGCATCACTCCATCTTTTGCACTACCTCCACGTGGTGAACCCAATGGATACTCTTTATGATCGGCTACATTAAAGAAGTCGCCATTGATACCACAATAGGTTTTGTGTCCATCAGATGTAGACCGCTTAGTAGCACTTGTTACCAATTCAGTTCCTCCTATCTTATCGTTTGCCAAAAATGTCTCTACGCTGTTATACGGATTGTGCATATCTAGTTTTAAGATATAGACATAAGCAGGCAGTTCTTTCACATAGAAAGAGGTATAAGTTGTACCGGGACCTATTCTTCGATGTTCTAAAGTATCAAGCGTACAAACCTTAGAGCCAATCGTTATGGTTTCGTCATTTATTGCAGATTGCGCGTAGATATTACCAATGCATAGTAATATGAAAGAGGCAATCATTATCTCTTTTTTCATAGCTTAAACTGTTATTGAGCAATCATTATCTTGACTGTTTCAGACTGATTATCGTCTGTTATTATGGTAAGCATATACATGCCTGATGGATAGGATATACTCATCTCAGTAGATTTTATATTTAATTCTTTGATAGCATCTAGTTGTTTGCCCGACATATCATAGAGATATACACTCTTTATTAGTTTGTCATCATCATTTAAAGCAATGTATATCTTGCCATCTTTAGTTGGATTAGGATAAATCGACAAGGAGTTCATTTGAACAATACTACTGAAACCAACCGAGAGATTGTTGTAAACCATATCTAGATTCTTGAACTTAATAGCATTATCGCCTGCTGTATTAGCTGAAGCTGTCAATGGAAACTTGATTGAGTATAAACGAACAGGGAATAGAGCATGCTCTATCTGTTTGCCCAATAGTTCAGACATCTTCAACTCAATGGTAACATCTTGATTGGTTGGAACTGTTTGCGTGTACTCATATACGGTATTTGAGTTAGACTGATTGTCTCTTGTGGCGAGCTGAACCTTGCTTATGCCGGCATTTCCTACATTCATCACTATACGGATAGCATCGGGTAAGCTGTATAACCGTAAACTATTTGTTAATTCAAGGTAAGGCGATCTACCAGATGCATAAGTATAGGTAAATCCTTCAGGAGTTATCGCCATATTGGATATATTGCTCGAACTGGCTACTCCCCAACCACTATCTTCGGTTATTGGCAATAATGAGCTATAGCGTTCTGTTGGTCTCTCTACAATTACCTTCAATGTACAGTTCAGACTATTCAATGTTCCATGTGCCCAAGTAGTACCGCCTTTCAAACCGGTTAGTACACCTTCATTAACCGAACAAATATCTGGATCGTCTATAGTCCAAGTCAAAGCATTGGGTGATAATGGGAATGTCTCTTTACCTACAGTAGAGTTGACTTCGATTGAGTAATCAGCAAATCCATCAAGAACAACTGAGTCGAGACGCAACTCAACTTTGTCTTCTTGTAAGTATTGTATATGAATGCCTGTTTCTAACTCACCATATTTGGCAATCAGCATACCATCGCTGTCACCACCTGCAAAGAATGTAGTAGGTGTATTCATAGAACCAACCGCAGGATCGCATGTATATGATACATTCTTAACATCCACATCAATCAACTTACCATATTGGTTGTATCCATAAATAATTGGAGTAAAAGTGCCATATTGTGGTAACTTAACGCTTCGCACAGCGGGAAGTATCTCGGCTATCACATCATCTTCTTGTGATACATCGACTGCAAAGATTCCATTACAAACAGCTCGCTCGCTATTATCACTAGGGTCATTTCTAATGCCTAATTTATCAATATACAGTCCACTTGAGCCACCGCCATCGAGGTTAATAGCCACGGAAGCACCGATATGTTTCATGATATCGGCCATGTGTTTGGTAGATAATCCACTTGATATCGTTGAGCGACCATCTATCACACAGAAATAGACTTTGGTTTTGTCAGCAGAGTATCCTACTGCAGTACGTGGGTGTCTATCAACCCAATCGTTATCTTGCACAATGCCATCGAGCAACGTAATACGGTCGCCCCCAACAAGTGCAGTTATATTTTCGGTAGTACCAACTGTATTGGTGATACCTATAAAGAGTTCAACTTCATCGCCAACTGATAGCGCTCTAAGATTGTCGGCTGCTGTACCGTGTCCAGATAATACAGCTTGAAGTGGTGCTACTTTTGTATTGCCCTTACCATCACTTATACTGGCAACTGTTGCTTTTAGCTTTTTATTAATAATCCAAGAGTCATCTGTAGATAAATTGACTAAGACCTCTACCCCATAATCATTGGTACGGGTATAGTTACCGCGAAGCGTATTGTACAGAACGAGTTTATTTTCACCGCGGTCAACATTGATACCATTGATGGTATAGCTATTGCCATTAAAGGTAAGCTTCGAGCCAGCGTGTTTCATATTATCAATCAATACATCCTTACCCGAGAAAGCAAGATGCGCTGTATTGTTTGGTGTACGTCCCATTTGCCCTTCTACCACACTGCCATGAACGGGATAACCTACATTGCCTGAAGTAGCAAAAAAATCAGCATTGGCTCCACCAAAATAATTCTTACCCGGTATACTCTTTCGTTGAGCCATCGAACTGATTCGTTCGGTTGTAATCAGAGAGTCTTTACCATGAACAGCCTCAAAAGAGATGTATGGATTGGTTGCATCTATTTCTAAATAAAACGTACGCAGTTTGACTGTAGAAGTATAATAGTGCATAGCCGTATAGTGTGTTCCCGGCCCTACTTTTGAATATTCAAGCGTATCTGCCTTGTATTCTACACCACCAATATTAATTGTCGTTTGAGAGAATGCTTGAGTATAGAAGATTGACAGAAAGAGTAAGAGAGAAAGAGGTAATTTTGTTTTCATAACATGCATTTCAAGTTAGACGAATAGAAAAAGGCTGTATCTATTCATGTAAGACTCAGCCAGCCACATGAATCAGAGATACAGCCTTTATTGTATGGTTTATACTCATTTAAAGAAATGAGATATATACAGATGTATTATTTCACAATAACTTTAGATGTTACTGTACCACTTGCATTTGTTGCTTTCACAACATAAAGGCCTGGAAGAAGTTTAATGCTTGTTGCCAAGAACTTATCAGCAATCTTTTCGCCAGCTATGCTGTACACTTCAATATTACCAACTTCCGATAGTATTACTTCACCTTTATCTACAGTAATTTCTAGTTTATCACCATTCAATGCAGCAATACCTGTTCCATAAACAGCATCAATAGCATCTGATTTACCAAAGTCGTAAGCTACAGCACCGCCACGGTTACAATAAATAACAATACGAGATAAACCTGTAGTTGGATCAGAAATCACTTTAGGAAGAACAGTTCTTTCACCATTACTAATATCACCCATACCATCTTTTGGTACATTATATAATGCTTTCATTGATGAGAACTCCATATTATCATTTAATGATACTAGACGTAATGCTGTCATTGGAGTCTGAAGTTGGTTAGATATACTGAAAATAGCAAAGTTAGTTCCTCCATTTTTAAACTCAGCAATACCATTATTACCAGTAGCCAATGGTTCTATACCTTTTCTAACTTCAGCATCCGCAATACTACCGAAACTATCTGCAATAGTACCGTCTGCCATATTGTAAAGAGTTGCATATGTATTGAAACCATCAAGATAGAACAAATCGTCATTAACGATACCAACGCGTGTACCTGTTGAATTTGATACAGCAGCTTTAGGATAATATTCAGTTATAAAGATTAAGTCATCTAAAGTAGTTGGCACCAATTTACCCCCTTTATAGTTCCATTTAGCAACTGTCTTACCCCATGTTTCATCACCATTAGAAGTTGGTGATAAAATATAACCGTCACCATTTACAATATCACCCGAAACTGCAAAATAGTCAAAACGGCCTTCTGCTGACTCAATAGAGTTTATTTCTATTGATTTAACACCACCTGTTTCCAGATCAACAGCAAATACTTCAGGTACACCAGTTCCAAGATTAAAAATCATCTTCCACAAAAGAACATTTCCAGCATCATCTACTGCAATATCATTTGCATTCCATTCACTAACATTAGGAACTGTATTACCTTCAGCATCAACTTTTGTTCCACGATCCCAAATAGCCTTATCAATTGGCAATGTCTTTAAATGTTCTCCTGTTTTAGCATCGTATATTTCAATATAAACATCTGTATGAATATTATTTTTACGATGTGGAATTAACACTTTAGTGCCATCTTTTGTAATAGCCATACCACGAGAACCAGCTCCTATTGTACCATAGTTTTCATTTCCTATACCGGTATACCATCCCCAAAGAGGTTGTAGTTTATAACCATCTACTTCATCATAAGTAGCAGGATCGACAGAGAGAGTTGCTTGAGCACTCAACATAAGTGAACTCAACACCAAAGAAGCACTAAGTAATAACTTTTTCATAATACAAAAATTTTAATTAAACATAGAA
>CAMTPH010000072.1 GCA_947074345.1 uncultured Bacteroides sp.
CCTTGCATATATTTAGCATTGGCGATATTGAAGTTATCTTCTGCCAATTTATAACTAGCAAGCATAACATCATATGTATCTTGCGCCAACATCAGCTGATAGTACGCTTTGGTTACCTGATTTACCAAGTCTAAACGAGATGCTCTTGCTTTCTCTAAAGACAATTCAATATCACTTTTACTGATTGCCATTGCCTTATAAACAGCAGGAGCAAAAAGAGGAAGACTAATACTCAATCCTGCATTAACAGTATTCGAGTTGTCCACACCCATTTTAAATGATTGTCCACCTAGGTTCATCTCAGGAGCTATAATCGTATGATCTAGTCCTGCACCAATACTTGCTTGAGGCAATAAATTTTGCCAAGTCTCTTTGTTAGCAATCTTTTTAAGAACCACTTCTTCATCGGCAACTTTGATGGTTGGATTATCAGCCAAAGCGATTTCTAACGCTTTATCCAAAGTCAGACGTAAAGTGTTTGCAGCTTCTTGCGCTTGTGCAAAGCCTAATGAAACCAAAAATGCTATACCTAAAAAAAACATTCTTTTATCAATTCTCTTTGTCATCTTAGTTATAAATTAATGAACTACTTATATTTTATTTATGTGAATCAGCGTTTAGGCTAAAGCTTGTTGCTGAGCATTATTGTTTTTGCGATACGCTTGAATGAAGTTTTCTAATACCTTACTACCCTTCTCTGTTGAAATTCCTCGAAGATAGGTAAACATGATAGATTCATAAACTTCGATAAAAGGATACTTATTACAGACATCGGTATTCATCAACATATCCATCTGTTCGTGAACAAGAATATTAGTGATCTCGAAGTTGATATCAGTTCTAAAGATACCTTGAGATACACCTTCTTTAAAGAAAGCAATAGTACCATCAGAGTCTTGATCTCTGCAACCTTTAATCAACTCATTAACTCTTGGATATTTCTTTATATCTTCAAAAAATTGCTTGTTAGTTCTATGAAAACGCTCTATACTTTTTTGATAGAAGAATAAAATAACCTCCAATACATTGTTAGTATTCGCTTTTACCTCCTTTAGTATATCTTCCATATCGTGTTGGTGCTTAACTACACATTCGTAAAGCAACGTTTCTTTGTCGGAAAACATTTCATATAACGTACGTTTAGATATTGACACCGAAGCAGCAATATCGTCCATAGTTATACTTTTAATCCCATGTGCAGTAAAAGCCTTATCAGCAGCAGCTATTATTTTATCATGTAAATCTTGTTTCGTACTTGAGCTATCTCTTTCTAAATCAACCATTATAATTTCTTTAAATCAACAAATTAGTATTTACCTTTGCGCAATACACTTTAATTAAATTTACGAAGCAAATATATATAGAAAACTCAAAGAGCGAATAAAGTTTTCTATAAAGCTGTTACATTTTATTATTTTTTACATATTAATAGAGCATGTATCAATATATGTTAATTAAAGCATTTTAGCGAAGCAGCCAAAGCCTTTACGAAGTTCAAAATCGAAGTGAATTAGCCAAACTACAACTTCATTGACCAAAAGAGAGATTGACACCTTTTAAGAGTGCAATAAACAGTATGCCATCACAATACAAGATATTAATAATGTGTATACCCACGCAAATCGTAAACGCATCTATCAGATAGAGCTATCGGCGGAAGTATAGCAATACAGGTTTAATGGAATATATCGCACTTCGGCATTATTCTATCACAGAATATAGAAGAATCAGCTCACACATCTTGTCCATGCTTACAACCATGGTTTGTTTAGGAATAAGTGATATGATAATAGTTAACAGTTATCGTACTCTCTATATATAAACAGCATGATAACTGTTAACTATTATCATGCTATAAATTATCTTTCAATTTAATAAGTAAAGCATTGCATCAGGTTCGCACTATTGTTTATGAAGATAAAAAAGAATAGTACACGAAACTACAAGTAAAGAGAAAGCTGATTATTCTAAGCTTATCTCGTGAAATCTACTATTATATCAGCAAGCTTATTGATTACCATTTCTGCAATTTGTTTTCCTTTGTCGGCTGTACTCATTCGTGGATCGCCGATACCAGTATCTACCGATACTTCACTCCAGTTGCGTGGCATCCAGATAACACCTTCGGCTAGCGAATTTAATGCAGGTTTGCACGATGCTCCATCTCCCGCTTTGCTCATATCGACCAATTCGGGATGAAAATGAAGCATAACCGATGTTTCGACCTCATCGGCATGTTCGCCCCTGTTATCTATGAGATATTTAAAATCGGCCACTTCATACCAATTACAACAAGCTATCATAAAGTGTGGATAATCAACGGCCATGTCGCGAATCATATTCTTAAAAGAGTTACCACCATGTCCATTTACAATCAATAGCTTATTGAAGCCTTGATAGCTCAATGACGCAACTATATCTTTCAAAATAGCATATTGGGTTTCGTATCTTGCATGAATACAAAAAGGCAATTCTCTTTGTCCGGGGTTTTGCGAACCGAGAGTTATTGGAGGAAGCACCATTGCACGCGCATCTTGTAGCAATGCTTTGGTTGCAGCCGCCACGCAGAGTTCTTTCGAAAGAATAACATCGGTTGCATATGGCAGATGATAATTGTGAGGTTCGGTTGCACCCCATGGCAAAACAGCCAAATCGAATTGATGATTGATGACATCGCCATAAGCGGCTACTGATAAGTCTAATGTATTTTTCATCTAATACTATTATTTAAGAGTTCACAGATCCACTCCCTACTCTTTGGGATAGAGCTAAGGGGTTTGGATATTATTATAATAAAAGGTAGAAGCTGGCAGTCCGGCACCATTTATCAGATTAGCAGTCGTATAAGGCTCCCAACCATAACGAACATATTGGGGATTAACCACTTTACCATGCGACAATATTACACTATTTTCTTTAACTACAGCACTAACTTTATAAAAAATACCATCTTTACCCGCTATTTCGAAACCACGTATTGTGCCTCCATCTGAAGCGTTAAGTCCTTCTCCATTTTCAAAAGTAACAATGACACGTGCTGGCGAAAACAGAGCATGCTTAAAGAGTGGTCCACTTGCTACAACATTGTGATGATACGTATTTCGAAGGGCCATCAAACCCAATCGCCAACCAATGGGCTGCTTGTTTACAGGATGCACATCAAGAGAGTCGCCTTTATCGCTAGATACCACCATACCGATATTACTTATTTCATCTAACAGTCTTCGTTGGCTATCTCGAAATTGAGGCCATGTATCTCTATTCAAACTAGACAACTGCACATAGTAGAATGGCAATTGAGTATTGCCCCATGCAGTGCGCCAATTATCAACCAACAACTTAAACAACAAGTTGTGAGTTATAGCATCTTGTGCATTCGATTCACCTTGATACCATATCACCCCTTTTATAGGTACATTAAGAAAAGGTTTGATGCCGGTAGTGAACAGATAACTCGGCATATAAGGATGTTGCTGATTAGGTCGTTGCGCATTAGCAATATTATACATGCCCCTCTGACGCACCCAGTCTTGAACCAATTCATTGTTCTTCCAATCATTCAGCATCGATGGGATATACTCTTTTAATTCAGCTTCTTCAATCCACGATTCAGTAGGAGATCCGCCAACTGCATTGCATATCAATCCTACCGGCACGTTTAAACTATCGCGTAGCATCTTACCAAAGTAATAGGCAATAGCAGAAAACTCGGCTGCTGCTTGAGAAGTGGCAGTACTCCATTTAGTAGGCGAATAGTATTTATGTATTTGTATTGAATCAAGTATGTCAGCACTCCACTTAACATGATTGGTACGGTAAGCCGCTTTCATATCAAACAATCGCAAAGCGGAATCATTAATCTGTGCTAGTTCATCTGGGGTAATGGGAGTTTGTTTGAGCATAAACTCCATATTTGATTGACCGGAGCATAACCACAGTTCGCCTGCCAATACATGATTAAAACATAAAGTTTCTATTGGAGTAGATACTGTAAGTGTATAAGACTCATCGGCACTTAACGGGTCGATAGGTATAGACCATTGTCCATCAGCATCAGCAGTAGTAGAATATTGTTTATCATCGATTGTCAATCGGACTTGTTGAAGGGGACTAGATTCACCATCAATAACTAGCGGGATGTTACGCTGAAGAACCATATGGTCCGAGTAATATTCAGACATCTTTAAATGTCCATGCCCTTGGGCAAAAGCGAAACCAACACAAAATAGAGATAGAAATAGGAGTATCGATGTATTCTTTTTCATACTTAGAGAAGGCTAACAATATAAAAAACTGCAGCTTTGCTATGACACAAAACTGCAGTTCTTAATAAACAAATTATTTAAACTTCTTCACAATATCTTTTAAAGGAATTGCTTGGAAGGTCATATGAGCTACACTACTTTCATAAAAGATACCTACTGTATCTTTGTCTATCATAGTCAAACAACTGTAACCCCAGTTGTCTTCTTCATCAACCAACAGCTGATTCTCTGGCAACCATGTTAAGCCGCCATCAAGACTAGCTTTAATGGTAATGTGGTGTCTACCTTTTGTTGTATTCGGATTAGAGAAAAGAAGAATATCTTTTTTCAAACCATTCTCTTTGGCTGGTACATTGATTAAACTAGCCATGCAAACAGATTCGGGCAAAGCACTACGCGAAGATGGATGTTCTACCCATGTTTCACCTAAATCGGTAGTTGTTGCAACAGCACGACTTCCACCACGGTTATCACGCATATTCAACATTAACACACCTGGAGCTACTTCGGCTACCTGTGCTTCGGTAGTATTTGTTCTTGCATGGTTATGAATCTTCCATGTTTCGCCTCTATCTTTACTATACATGATACCGGCATTTGGAACACGTGTTTCATCAATAAACTGAATTGGGAATACCAATGTTCCATCTTGCATCGTGATACCCATACCCGGACCTTGCAACAAGAAATACCAAGCAGGGTTTTTCACTTGTTCGGTGATATTGATTGGTTCAGACCATGTTTTACCATCATCCGTGCTTTTCGATAAAACTAACTGCGCTGTTTGGTTCATATCCATTCCCGGATGAGAACTCCACCAAGCGCGCTTGTTACCCATACCGTGAGTCCAAGCGGCAATCACCCAAATGGTATTTGTTTTATTGTCAACCAAGATAGCAGGATCGCCAACTCCATTTTGTGCAGCAGGCAAACCACCTGTTTCACCAAAAGCTAATGGCAATATCATCTCTTCCCAAGTTTGACCTTTATCTGTACTACGACTTAAACCAACATCAACATACTCTTGCAAGTCAATGCTGCTATTATAGCGTACATCATATACCGAAAGCAGTGTTCCTTCATTTGATGTTACTATACCCGGAATACGATACGCAGCCGAACCATCATCACCCGCGTGACGAACACCTATACCTACACGACGAATAATGCCTTTCTTAGATTCTTCGTTCATGATGGCTGTTTTATTATCAACCACTACCGAAGTAATAGTTGAATTTAAAGTAGTAGCAATAGATGCTTTAGGATTCATCTGAATACTTACCCAGAAATAATTTACGCCGGGAAACAACTTCTGGTCTGTTTTTAACTTCACCACTTGAGCAGGATGATTGACCTGAGTATTCAGAATAGAATAAGATGTATTAGCGGCCAATGTTTTGCCTGGTGTCATAGAGGTAATGTAGTTTACTGGTTTATACCATCCTCTACCATAATCTTGGCGTGCTTCGGTACCACCATAATACAATTTCACCGATTGGATTTGTTTTAAGTCAACGTTTTTACCGAACTTCAAAACAACTTCGTTTAGTTGTTGACTCTCTTTGGCATCGACACGTAGATAATACAAGATATTATCGCTACGCTCAAGCAGAATCGGAATCTCCGGCTGATAAACAAACACGGTATCATTAGCCATAGCAGTAGCATGCCACAATGACAATAAGCAAATCACTAGAAAGGTACAAAGTTTTTTCATGTCAAATCATTCATTACATAGGTTTACATTCTATCAGATAAATAACCGGCATTGAAGCGCCAACTACTCTAATATTTTTTTAATCAGGTCATTACTTTTAATCATCAATCGAGGAATATGGAATGGGCCCTTAAAGATATTTCCTTTAGCCGGTTGCGATACAGTTCCATCTTGATGTAGATAGCCATACCACTCTCCATATTCTCTATCAGGGAAATGTGCATATGTATAGTCGTGTATCATCTTATGCATCTCAAGATACTTTTCATCTTTAGTCAACTGATACGCATAAAGTGTTGCGATAATGGTTTCGCATTGAGGCCACCAGAACTTCATATCGTGTGCATAGTCTTGACAAGGCAAGTTGCGACAATCCCTAAAGTTGATGATACCACCATATTTTTCATCCCATCCCCACTTCCATGACCAATCAAGAATCTTCAGGCCAAGATCTATCAAACGTTGGTCATTGTTTCTATCAACAGCTACCTCAAAGATAAACCATGCAGTCTCAATACAGTGTCCGGGATTGATAGTGCGACCATTACAAGTATCTATAAATTCACCATTCTCGCCTACCGTTTCGAGAAGCGCGTTAAACTCAGGATGAATAAAGTAAGCCTCTAAATCAGAGATAGATTGATCTATCGTCTCATCAAAAACAGGATCTGAGATAGCCTTCTTTATTACCAATGCCACATTGATCAACATCATGGTGATAGAATGACCGCGCATCTTAATCGAAGGGCAACACTTTGGTTCTAAGAAACCATCGGCAGAAAGCATATGCTTGATATGCTTGAATAAGTTGAGAGCTTTGTTAGCATACTCCTTATCACCCGATGCTATCGAATATTCTGCCATAGCTATGGCTGCAAAACATTCTGAAAACACATATCTACGTTTGCGGATAGGCTCACCCGATTCACAAACCTCAAAATACATGTGCCCATCAGCATCAAAGCAATGCTTTTCGATAAAGTCAATACAGTTTTTTGAAGCGGCTAACCACTCTTCATTCTTTTCAACTAGATTATAGGCATAAGCACAAATAAAGCCAAATCTACCTTGAAACCAAACTGATTTGGTTGTATCTATAATAGAGCCATCTCTATCAAGACAAGTATAAACACCTCCGTTTACATTATCGAGTCCATACTTCAACCAGAACGGTAGTATATCGTTTTTTAGATCGTTGAGATACTGAACATTACATTGTTCAATATATTTTTTATGTCCATCATTCATAGTTAGAACTTGTTACAGCGTTCGAAGAAGTTAATAGCTTCCAACTCTGCTTTCATCGCTTGTTCTTCAGCATCAGTCATATTTTGGAATGGAGTTCTGTTTGGTCCCATATCTAAACCAATCAATTTCATAATACGTTTTCCACCAACGATATTACCTCTATAATTGCATATAACATTGATTACATCTTGTGAGAAGTTTTGACGTTCGCGAGCCAACTCCAAATCACCAGCATTCCATGCTTCGATGATACCCACCAGTTCGCGCCCATTATAATTGGTTGTGCCACCAATACCACCTTGTGCACCACCCATAGCCAAACAAGGAAGAATCGTTTCGTCTTGACCATGTAGCATATCGAACTTACCATTCTTATATAAACGGCATTGGTTATATTCATACATAGCCTCGAATGTATATTTGATACCAGCAAAGTTAGGTACACGACCATCGATTGCTTTCAAGAAAGGAAGCATCGGTAAGAAAACACCACTCAATGCAGGAATATGATAGAAGTAGAAAGGAAGATTAGGAGCGCCACATGCAATCTCTTCGCAGTATTTTACCAAAACTTCAACATTACCAGCTTTAGGAAATGGAGATGCCATTGCACCAATACCCCATGCTCCAATCTCTTGAGCATGCTTAGCCAAGTTATAGCTTTGTTTCACACACGTACTACCTACGTGAACAATCACTTTGAATCCTTCAGGAGCAACACTTACCCACTTTTCAGCAAGCAATTTACGTTCTTCCTCAGTAAGCATATATCCTTCACCAGAAGATCCGTTTATAAAAACACCTACGATTCCATTCTTAACTAACATTTTGCAATATGCATCAATAGGTTCTAGGTTAACTTCTCCGTTTGCATAAAAAGGAGTAAATGGGGCATTTATAAGCCCATGTATCTTTTCCATAATTTGTATTATTATATTAGATATCTTTTATACATTATTTTACAGTGTAAATAGAATATTATCACAATAAACGATAGCCTATTCTATTATAATCTGAGCAAATAAGTATTTATGTTCTTTATTAGATTATTAACAAACACATCAACGCAAAGTTAGTACAATTTATTATCAAAACAATATTTAATAAATTATTTTATTAAAATTATTCATTAACTATCTTCGTTTGTTTAATTAGTAGTCAAACAATCAGTCATTAATGATAAGTATAAACTACGCAATTATATAAATCACAATTTAGTTAATATTACAATAACCATACTAATTAATAAATTAATAGAAAATTGACCTAATAAAATTAATTGATTTCATAAATAAATTTATTAAATTTGCGAATGTTACATAAATCTACAAACAAATAAAAACTTAAATGAAAGAAACTGAAAATAACGGTTCTAAAAGCGCTTCAATAAAGAGACGCATTATTAATTATTACATATACAACGGCAGTTCGACTATTCCTGATCTATCTAAAGAACTTAATTTGAGTGTTCCAACTGTAACTAAGTTCATTAATGAAATGCACGAAGCTGGAGATATTAATGATTATGGCAAACTTGAAACAGCAGGTGGAAGACACCCAAACCTATATGGACTAAATCCTGAATCAGGATACTTTGTTGGGGTTGACATTAATAAATTTGCAGTAAATATAGGTTTGATCAACTGCAAAGGGGATATGGCTGACCTCAAAATGAATGTCCCTTATAAATTTGAAAACACACAAGAAAGTTTAGATGACTTAGTAAAAATAATCGTAGACTTTATCTATGAAGTAAAAGTTGATAAAGAGAAGATTTTAAATATAAACATCAACATTTCTGGTCGCGTAAACCCTGAAACAGGGCATAGCCATAGCATATTCAATTTCGAGAAAGAGCCACTTGCAAGTGTTCTTACCAAAAGAATAGGCTATAAAGTTTGTATCGACAATGATACAAGAGCTATGGCTCATGGCGAATATCTACAAGGATGCGTTAAGAATGAGAAGAACATCTTGTTCATTAATGTAAGTTGGGGATTAGGGTTAAGCATCATTATCGATGGTAAATCTTACAATGGTAAGTCGGGATTTGCAGGCGAAATAGGCCATGTACACACCTACGACAATCAACTTATCTGTCATTGCGGCAAAAAAGGTTGTTTAGAAACCGAAGCATCAGGCTTAGCACTTCACCGTATCTTAATAGAGCGTATACAAAAAGGAGAGAATTCAATTCTATCTGATAAAGTATTGGCAAATGAGACAATAACTCTAGATGAAATTATTGACGCTGTAGAGAAAGAGGATGTTCTTTGTATAGAGATTATCGAAGAGATAGGACAAAAGCTTGGTCAGCAAATCGCGGGATTGATTAACATCTTTAACCCTGAGTTAGTGATTATTGGCGGTACATTATCTTTAACAGGCGATTATATCACACAACCTATAAAGTCGGCTGTTAGAAAATACTCTTTAAACTTAGTAAACAAAGACACTACCATACAAAACTCGCAACTGCAAGACAAAGCAGGTATTGTTGGAGCATGTATGTTAGCACGCAGTCGAATGTTTCAGGATTAAACTACCGATAAATAAGAATAAAAAAATAAGACCGATAATGATTTATCGGTCTTATTTTTTTGTAGTAAAGGATTAATATAATTATGTATTAGAGTAATATCAAACTCATACTTAAAGTTATTTTTTCTTTGTTGGAGCAAGAAAGCTCGTCAAGTATCCGATTACAAAACACGATACAAAACCAGTTGCTGTAAAGAGTAACAAATGAATAGTTTGGTTTTGTAAGAAGATGAATTGAATGGCAAAACTACCAATCATACCACATAGCGCACCAAATGAATTTGCACGTTTAGTCAACATCCCTAATAGAAACAGTCCACCCATACTTCCCAGAATAATACCCAATATCTTATTGAATTCATCCCAAAGAGATTGCACATTCCAAGTAGCCATCATAAAGGCAAAAGAGATACTTATCACACCCAATATCAATGTGCATATCTTGGCAACACGCAAATCATTGTTTGTGCTATTCTTTCTAAATACCTTGTGATGAATATCAACAACATAGGCTGTAGCCGATGAGTTCAAGCTACTACTCAAGGTAGACATCGCCGCAGCAAATATACCCGAAATCAATAGTCCAACTACACCTGCAGGCAATTGCGAGAAAATATACCAAGGAAGAATCGCATCGCCTTCGGTAAGCGTCAATGACATTTGAGTCGGGTTCTGTTTGTAGAAAACGAACAGAGCAGTCCCTACAAAGAAGAATAACAAAGTAGCCGGAATAGCCAAGAAAGCATTTGTTGCAGCACTCTTTTGCGCTTGCTTCTGTGTCTTGGTAGTCATATAGCGTTGCACCATCGTTTGGTCGGTACCATAAGTCGTAATATTAGTAAATATAGAACCGATAATTACTGTCCACAAAGTTGATTGCTTAATATCGAATTGAGTACTACCTAAGTCAAATTTACTATCAGCCAAACCCTCTTGTACAATACCGGTAAAGCCGCCTTCAACGTGCGAAGCCGCTATACAAACAATAGCAATAGCACCTCCCATCAATACCCCTACCTGCAGAGCATCAGTCCAAACAACTGCCTCGATACCGCCAATAGCAGTATAGACGATACTCAATACACCCATCAATCCGATGCATAAAAAGATATCGATACCAGTAACTATATTGAGGGCGATAGCGGGAAGAAACAGTACAATACCCATTTTACCAATTTGAAATAGGATAAACGACACACTACAAATCACACGTATAGTAGCATTGAAACGTTGCTCCAAGAATTCGTAGGCAGTAGTGATATTGAGTCTTCTGAAGAATGGAATGAAGTAGAACATCACTAAAGGGGCCACAGCCACAATACCAATATTCAATACCAAGTAGCTCCAATCGGTAGCAAAGGCTTTGGCCGGAATAGCCATAAAAGTAATAGCACTTAAACTAGTGCCAAAGATACTTAGTCCAACAGCCCACCAAGGCAATCTACCACCACCTTTAAAGTAGTCGTCAGTATTCTTTTGCTTCTTTGAGAAATAAAATCCCATGAAAGCAAGCACCAAGAAGTAGATAACAATCACAAGCATATTGAGCGCCCCAATACCTTTTTCGTAAGTAATTACCTCTCCCATTAATATATAAGGAGTAGTTACACCCGATTTCAATTCATCAACCGATAAGTAGAGTTGATTGCCACGCTTTATGATAGGTGAGTTAACAGCAACGGGATAAGGGATATCCTCTTTTTCAATCATTGTCTTGGTAATGGTATGAAAGAGTCGTGCCTTATTATCCGTTTCGGTACATTCCATTTGGCCGGCTGGCAATTGTTGCACACCGCCTACAAATAAAATATGGTTTAGTCCGATAGGCATAGCAGCACCAGCCATTACAGGGAACTCTTGTTCTACAACACTCCAAGTTTTAAGGCGTGGATTATAGACATAGCCATCGGTCAACACATCGATAGATCCATCCGACTTGTATCCGCGACCACTAAAGAGATAAAAGCAGTTATCAAAACCATCTTTCTGAACAGCACTCACTGCAAGGCTACGAGCTACACCCGGCCACGAAGGCAGTTCGACCCATCCATTCTTGAGGTTATTCAAATCGAGCATAAAGAAGTAGTTGCTCACTTCATTGCCAGTTACACTTGTTTGACCTCCGGCTAAATATACGTGGTTGCCCAACAAAGCACCTGTTGCATTGGCTAAGGGCACAGGCAACGAAGGCCAATCGTTTGATATAGCAAGTTGATTGTTGGTTTGAGTAATCAAGAATACTTTATCAGAAACAGAAGTCGCATTGCGTCCACCTATGCACAACACCCCACTTGGTAGTTGTATAGAAACCCCATAAGCCAAAGGTTCAGGCAAGAATTCATTATATACACTCCAGGTAGCATTTTTAGCATCAACATCGATAGCGAATGCAGTTTGCTGCCACAGTTTTGTTTTCATAGATTCAGCAACAGAATCATTCGAAAGACTTACTCCACCAGCAACAATCAATTGATTGCCCACAAAACCGGCAAAAGCTCCATTGGTACCTACATACTGATTATTTGATAACTCAGGCAATTTAAGAGAATCATCCCATTCTATTGTTTCCAATTTGTTGGGCAATTCATTACCCGCCGACACATTTCGCGTATTAGCAAATAGTAATATCAGTAGTGTAAGAAGTAGAGTTTGAAATCTAAATGTGTTTGTAGAGTGTATAAGGTTCATTAGTATCGTAGATTTAATAAATTATTTAAATTTATAAAGCAAAGAAAATAAAATATATTAGATAGTAAAGAAGAACTTACATCCTCAATTCTTTAATTAACTTCATTTAACCAATTAAGCGACTGTCTATCAGAAATAATAAGACGAATATTCGCCGTTACAAACCGGTTCATATTCGTCTTATCAACGTTATAGTAAAGGACATTTTTTTCTTATCAATAGTCAAATTTAGTACGATTCATGAAAGCAACGGTTTTATGAATCTCTTTATACATCACGATATCTTCATCAACAAAAGGCACCTCTTTGCGATACTCTTTCAAGAATCTTTCTAACAGCGGAGATGTCTTTTCGGGTCTACGAAACTCGATGCCTTGTGCGGCGTTCATCAATTCTATAGCCAAAATAAACTCCAAGTTATTCATCACTTTGTAGAGTTTGGTAGCAGCATTTGCTCCCATACTCACATGATCTTCTTGTCCGTTAGACGAAACAATCGAATCGCTCGACGAGGCATAACAGTACATTTTATTCTGACTAACCATCGAAGCTGCAGTGTATTGAGGAATCATAAACCCGGAATTCAATCCAGGATTTGCAACCAAGAATTCGGGTAAACCACGCAATCCCATGATTAGTTGAGCCACTCTTCGTTCTGAGATATTGCCTAACTCAGCCAAAGCAATTGCTAAAAAGTCAAACGAGATAGCCAACGGCTGACCATGGAAGTTACCCCCCGATATGATTCTATCTTCATCAGGGAAGATAGTTGGATTGTCTGTTACCGAATTGATTTCGGTGAGTAGTACCGATGCAACATAACGGATGGCATCTTTGGTAGCCCCATGCACTTGAGGGATACAACGAAACGAATATGGATCTTGTACATGTTTTTTGGGATGTGCTATTATTTCGCTACCCTCGAGCAATGTACGAAAAGCTTTTCCCGTTTCAATCTGTCCTTTGTGCGGACGAATCTGTTGGATGCAATCCATAAAAGGTTCTATCAACCCATCGAAGGCTTCGAGTGAAAGCGCAGCAATCAAGTCGGAACGTTTTGACAAACGAAACGCTTTGAGAATGGCAAAAACTCCGTTAGCACTCATAAACTGTGTGCCGTTGAGCAATGCCAATCCTTCCTTACTTTTCAGTTTCACCGGTCCCCACCCAAACTCATCGAGTACACTAATGGCTTCGCGCTTGCGTCCTTTGTAATATACATCACCTACTCCAATAAGTGGTAAGAATAGATTGGCCAATGGAGCTAAATCGCCCGATGCACCTAGCGAACCACGATCGTAAACGATAGGCATCACATCGTTATTGAAGAAGTCGAGAATGCGTTGCACCGTGACTAACTGTACACCACTATGACCTAGCGACAATGCATGAGCTTTGAATAGCATCATCAGCTTAATGATAACCGGACTAATCTCTTCGCCCACGCTGCAAGCATGACTTTTAATGAGATTCTCTTGAAGTGTACCCAGTTCGTCGGGCGAAATATTCTTATTGCACAACGAGCCAAAGCCAGTAGTAATGCCATAAAGAGGAGTTTCAGATTGAGCAATCTTTTCATCCAAATAGTCTCTACATCGCTTTATACGTGTTTTAGCCTCGGGAGCCAATTCGAGTTTCAAGTTCTCATTAATGATTTTCTCAATAACGTCGAACGTTAATTCGCCCGAACCTACATAATATACATTGTTCATACACACAATTGTTGTTTTACTGTATCTAGCAACTCTTGTTCAGCTTCGCAAGCTTTCATCTCGAGCTTATCGGCTTCATCAAACAGTTGTTCGGCAAAAGGTTTATCATCGAGCGAACCGAGATTGATACGCACATTCATCAAAGCAGCAAGTACAGCATTGCGGGCCGACATCATAGCTACTGCTGCATCTGTTACCGCATTCTTATTTCCGTAGTGCGCCACTTCCTTTATCAACGACATTAACTCGTATGCATTGCGAGCTACCTGCATGGGTATCAAAGCAGCATAGCGAGTAGACTCTTGAATGGCTTGATGACGGTATTGTTTCTCTTCATCGGTAGTTTTGGGCATCTTGTAACAAGCAAAAACCTGGTGATAGGCTTCGGCATCACAATCTACATATTGTATAAACTCACCCTGTTTAACCATAGCTAAACCTCGGATTCTCTCCATTAACTCTTCGTGTTTTTCATAATTCTTTTTGCCAATAGTAACACCGGCTACCATAGCCGAAAGGGCTGCAGCAATTGCTGCATTCAAAGCTGCTATGCTACCACCACCCGGAATCGGGTCGCAACTTGAAACTTTGTTCAAAAATTGCTTTACAGATAAATCAACTAACATAGTATTCGTTTTTAATGGTTTTATATTTCATTTATTTGATTTCAAGTAACCTGACTTGAAACATAGTGTTTAATCTCTTTTATTATAGCTATTTACAGCATTCTTTATACTTAATTG
>CAMTPH010000073.1 GCA_947074345.1 uncultured Bacteroides sp.
GTCAATGGAGGAATACCTAAACGGATGATTTCACCATTGTTTTCAGGCATGATACCCAAATCAGAGTCGATAATCGCCTTTTCAATCACGCGGAACATGGTTTTATCCCAAGGCTTAATAGTGATGCTACGTGCATCAGGTGTAGAAAGTGCGGCTACATTGTCCAATGGAACCATACTACCATAAGAGTCAACACGAATACCATCCAACAAGCGAGTACTAGCTTTACCTGCACGGATATGTGCGAAAGCTTCCTCCAGATAGATTACTGCCATATCCATCTTCTCTTGTGCTTCGTTAATACAAGTCTTTACTTCTATCATATTCTTCTGTTTTATATATTGCTATATTTAGCTTGAATTTAAAACAAAAATAGAGTATTTGTTTGAGATATAAAAATAGTAGTCAAACTTTCTATTTGCAACACTTTGAAAATTAAGAATTATATCACTTAATTTGTCAAAACTTCATTCGCTTAAAGCTTATTAGTGCTTATTATCAGCTATAGCGTTGTTCCAGTAGCCTCCTTTGTGTGAGGTCTGATATTATATGATGTCACGTAACTACGAAACTGATGGAAGGCATATTGTACTCTTCGATTTTTATTTAAGAGAGAATACTACCCATTGACTATATGCTTTAGCCATTTCGCTCATAGATCCATTTTGTCCCATTCCACCGCGAGGTGCTCCTCCTTTCATTCCACCTTGGTGTCCCATTCCGCCATTGGGTGGCATTCCTCCTCCACCGCCCATACCTCCATTAGGAGGCATTCCTCCTTGAGGTCCATTCGCATTCATGCCAGCCATTTTTTCTATTTCAGACGAAAGCCCAATTGCTATTAGTTCCTTTTTACCTACTTTTTTCCCAATCATACTATAAGGAAGTGTACAGGTAAAAACAAGATCATTGTTATTCATTGAAACAGATGCTTTTGAACGATCAATGTAAACCTCCTCTTTATTGGCAGTTAAGATGCTAGACTCAAACACTAGCATATCAACTAAAGGTTTGATGCTCATCTCTGGGCCTTGTCCTATAGGTCGTTTATCTAGGCCTACTTCATTCTGTGGAAAGTTAAACATCATGCTAGGATTAGATTTTGGGAACGACACATAATATTTCTTATTTTTCTTTCCTGTAATATCGATATACATGGTTAGCCCTTGCATTAGGAATTTCTTTTGAAGTGTTTTGTCTTTTATTATTGCTTGCACATTGATACCCTCATTGTTATGTTCCATTATCAAAAAACATTTTCCTTTGTCTATAGAAACATAATTCAGAAGTTCTTCGCTATCTATTGTTTGAGTAAACTCCTCGCAATGTTTACTCTTGTTTTGTGCATAACAGTCATTGCTGATATTTGCACTTAGACCAATTAATAGCATTGTTAATAACTGTCTCATACTTATCACTAATTTGGTTTATAATGTTATTTACTACATAGTACTTTTAAATACATTGATGTTTTTTTTGAATCGGTTTATTCCTGTGAAGATGCCATAACCACCATCTATATTGCCTCTGATATCGACCAAAGAAGTTGATGTACTTGAGCTGCCTTGACTCATGACAACGTATTCGGGTAATATTCTGATAACAGACACAACATATCCACCGTAATATTGAAATTGCTGAGATGATAAAGTGGCGCTATTTCCTTTGGTATAATCTAATTTGAAAGATTTGTCGGGCCATTTATCTTCATCATAGGTATATTGTATAGGCTGAATACTAGTTGTACTACCTTCTACAATATAATAATCACCCTCATCGTTATTCCAAGTTACTTCAATACCAATGCCCGGCATATTTCTGCTAGTTAACTGTTTGGGAGTAGAGATACCTATAGACGCTGATGAGAACTCTACTTCTTCGGGTGCATCAGGAATTGTAGTCGTAGCAGTAATTGTATATCCATTATAGATAAAGTATAAGGAATAAGTATGTCCTGTTTGAACGATTAATGATTTGTTCTCATAGTTGCCATCATTGATATTCGATAATACATATTTGACATTTTCAGTATTGTCGGTTATTGTAATAGTAAGATCATCTATATCCTGATTACTATATGTGGCATCATCTCTGAAGGCTATCAGTTTTGTAATATTAAGAATTGGTGTATCTCCCGCATCTAGATAACAGCTAACTACCGGTCTATCTTCGAATTCGGCGATAAGAGTTGGTTGACAACTACTACAAAAGATAGCTATCGAGATTATAAATAATAAAATAGGTAATTTCTTCATATGAGCTAAAACTTAAAAACGAGTGTAACATTAGGTGTAATCGATAGATAATTGATATTTGATTCAAGAATTGTATTATCTACAATTTGGAATTGTTTAGCACTAACATTCTTTCTATTGTACGCATTGAACAAAGAAAAATTAATTGCATTTTGTCTGCCTTTCGTCCCAAATATATTAAAACGATAACTAGCCGATAAATCCAAACGATGATAGTTAGGTAGTCTAAACGTATTCTTATCGCTAACGGCATAGTATGTTTCGGTTACGCCACCAGCTGAGCTAATTTGATAAGCACCAAGAGGAGCCGTATATGGCTTGCCTGTTGCATAGATCCAGGTTGCCGATACATCAAAATTCCCTAGTCGATAGATACCTACCATCTTCAATTCATGTGTAACATCTTGTGCCGCAAAATAGTATTTGTTTGATTGCTCAGGAAAGCGGTTCTTCACTTGTCCGATAGAGTAACTAATCCATCCATTAAACTTACCGGCTTTCTTTTGTGCAAGAAACTCAACACCAGTGGCATATCCATTACCTATATAAAAGTTCTCTGATATTTCTGTGTTACTATTACTGTTAGGCCCACCCATCGCTGCTCCATTTTGTTTATAACGTAGCGTATACTCCGAAATGTTATGATTTCGTTTGTAATAAGCTTCTACACCAAAAATATAATCAGGTAAATCATAGTTAAACCCAATGTTGAAATGTGCCGATCTGCTGACTGGTATTTCTGTTCCATCAGAAAGAATCCAGAAGTCAGTATTACCCGACATGACATCTTCGCGGACTATGCGATTGGCGAATTGATAAAATAAGCCCGTAGCTGCATTCACTGTTAGATTATTTGTTAATCGATAACTACCACTCACTCTAGGCTCTAAATAGGGCTTTTTCGTAGAAGTGAAATAGTTTAAACGTAAACCGGGTGTAACAACAAGGCGGTTATTGGCAAGTGTCAAACGATCTTGAACGTACATTCCTGCCAATATCGCATTGTTTTGTTTATCAAGTAACTTCTCGTCTTCGTTTTGTGTGTATGTATATTTTATATCGTACTTAGTGCCGAATGCACCAAATTCAATAGAGTGATTTTCGTTGAATTGATATCTCCAATCATTTTTCAAACTATAATCATAGAGCTTGTTATCTTCGAGTGTACCAGAGTTGATCTCTTCGGTTTCAGTCTCATCATCATCATTGGTACGTGTTACTGTAATAGATCTTGTTTGATCGCGCTTAGCATAAAAGTTAGAAAAACTTCCTAAAAGACTCATGCTCCACTTATCATTAAGTTTACGTATCCAGCGTGTGCTTATACCTAAGTTTCCATATTTGGCAAGGTCGGCATTGTCCATTGTTATGCCTCCACCTCCACCACCAGGACCTCCGCCAAAACTAAATTGAGGAGTATTATCAATGTAGTCAGTACCGTTAAAGACACTCAACGAGATGATATCTTTGGATGTAGGAGTAATGGTTATTTTACCATTTATATCATAGAAATATGCAGGCGATGAAGAGGAGTTCATCTTGCGCATGCTAGGACGAGATACTGCAGTTTGTCCATCTTGAACTTTGCTTTGTCCAGATATCTTATTCCACATATAACCTTGGTATGAGCGTCTGAAAGCGAATAAAGTAGTCACTTTACTTCCTATTGGTATTTCGGTATAGGCATTTACGCTAAGTAGACTCACCTCACCACCAATCGTAAATTTGTTTTTATTTCCGTCTTTGGCAGTTATTTCAGTTACACTTGATAGTCGTCCTCCATATTTTGCTTCAAATCCTCCTTTGTACAATTGCACATCCTTGATAGCATTCGAGTTGAATGCGCTGTAAAAACCATAAAGATGATCAACATAGTAAACGGTAAAGCCATCATATAAAATAAGGTTTTGATCTGGTGTCCCGCCACGTACATACATTCCTGATGTACCTTCATTAGAAGCACTAACACCGGGCATTAGTTGGAAGCCACGCAATATATCTTTTTCACCAATATTGGGTAATAGTTTTAATGCTTCGGGAGCCATCTTCATTTTATGTTCTCCAGTATATTGCTGAAGTGCTTTATCATCTTTGCGACCGATAATAAAGACTGTCGCAATATCTTGTGATTGAATCTCTATGTTAATCTGTAAAGGAAGATTGTCTACAGAAGGAGTCATTGGTACTAGCTTGGTTTGATATCCAATATATCGTATTTGTATCGTGCATGTATCTGCTGGTACATTGTTCAATGTAAAATGGCCATTGGCATCAGTTGTAGTCCCCGTTGTAGTGCCATATATTGAAACAGTAGCATATGGAATTCGCTCTCCATTTTCAATGTCAAAAATATCTCCCGAGAGTGTGAAGTTCGTTTTTATCGGTGTTAAGGCATCTCTTTCAGTCTGTATCTCTATGATCTTTTGTTGATCATTTGTTACTTTGAGGTTTCTTAATTGTTCTAATGCATTTTTATTTTCAGCAATATAAACGTATCCATCTTTACCAATATATGTTTCCATATCCCAAGCATCTCTCAGTGTTTTTAGAATAGCGCCAATTGTACTGTCTTTGCTGTTGTTAGAGCCAGTTGATATAAATGGATTGAATGAAGTTTGATATCTCGATAAATGATTCTTATCATATATAAAACGAATGTTTAAATCATTTCCAATCGCATCGATTATATTGTCAAGCTGATCGTAACTATAGCTTCTTTTAAGTCTTAAACTTAAGATACTTTGAGCAGAAAGCGTGGAAAATGTTAAGGAGAGAAGGATCGTAAGAACGATTTTTGTGTTTGGTTTCATTATACCGTGCCATTATTATTTGCTGCGAATTTAGGTGGTGGGGTATAATATTTGAAAAAGAATCGACATAGTAGAAGATTTTGCCGACGAATACATTCGATTTATGCAATTATAATATAGCGAATATTAAAACAGAAGGTTGTTAGAATGTGAAATAGCTTGTTTACTTTGTTTTTTTAAGATTTTAGTAAACAAGATTAGGCTACTTATACAGCTGTTTGCAACTAATTAATTCTTTAGACAATTACTTGCAATCACCATTCGTATATCAATAATTATGGCTATAAAAAGTGTATATGCTCTCGAATCATATTTGGCATTTCCTTTTTATCTAAAATCGAACAATAAGTTTAGTGGTAGACCTTCATCACCTGATTTAATTCTAATGTTTCCCGGTTGGCTTTGTGGTCCATGTTGGCTTACAGGTTTAAAAGAACGAATTGCAGGAATATCCAATAGAAATGAAATATCACCTTCAGGGAACTCCGGCATAGTTGATGCTTTATCGAGTTTATGATGCGGTTCTTCAGGAGTAAATACACGATAATAGATGCCATCGTTGGCAGCGTAAACTGTAAATGGTGCTTCATGACTCTGCATTGTTGCCCAATAGAGATTAGCGTGATAACCTTTGAACTCAGGATACACAAGATGGTTGCTTAACGTGTTATTTGTTTTCGCTGTTGCATCCGTTGTAGTCTGCTTTGATAAGATTGATTCGGCTTCTCCCGTAATTGTGTTATTGTAATCTTTATGCCAAATGCCATAATTAGCACCCGGTATACGATTCTTCCATACTCTGAAAGGACCTCGTCCCATCCAATTCATTCCTGTACATAGAGATTCAGGATAAGAGAAAGAGAAACCCAGGTTTAGTACTTCGCTATCGGTAAATGCATCATCAAAACCACCTCCACCTGATGCTCGGTTCAATAAAACAGAGTTCATATAAAGCAATCCGTTGGGTTTAAGTCTCCAAACAATAGAATCTGCACCACCACGATAGTGAGCGCAAAGTATTGCATCATTGTTTTCGGTGCGAGCTTGTGTAGATATAAGTTTCATCTTCATGCCTACAGCAATAGGACCATTATTGAAAGGTATCTCTTTTTTATCTGTCTCACGTACTACTGAAGCAATAGTGGCATCACTTTTACGGAAACTAACGGATATAGATTCGCTATGTAGGGTGAATAGTGTGTCGCTTTCTGTAACAGTTGTTGCATAGTTTGAAGATGCGTTTTCTGCCAACTGCTTATTCAAATAGTTAGGTACAGTTGCGATAGGAAAAGTATTTGTACATACCGCTTTACCATCTGCGCCATAACTTTCTATTTCCAACACATCACCTGTTGAGAAACAATCAGGAAGTGAGATGCGTACTTCTCTAGTTTCGCCAGGCAAAGTAGAAGGCAACTTAATCCAACCACTATCCAAAACACAGCGAGCAGTAGTTGCACCATTATCTGCTACCTTTGATATCGATAATATGCTATTGTCAGCCAAAGGCGAAGGACAACTCAATATGCGATACTTCATCTTGCACTCTTCGAGGTTGGTATAAAGATATTGATTAGAAACACGTATCTTACCATCAAACGAAGGTGTTACCATAAAAGGTACTATCTGTATAGGCGACCATATTTCGCGTACACTATAAACGCTACCTTCCTTTTCGCGATAAGGGCCAACAATGCCATCGGGTGCATTCGATCCGTCGCTATCCATTACGCCTCCTTTATCCATGCGGCGAACAGCTTCATCGCTAAATGCCCACATAAATCCACCAGCAAATAGCGGATGAGCAGTATATCTTGCCCAAAAGTCAGCTAAGCCTGCACCATGACCTTGATCATACATGCCATGCATAAACTCGGTTGGCATGAATACTTTGTAACCGTTAGTAAAACGTGCTACACCTGTAAGGTAAGCCGGATAATGATGCGTGTCTAACTCATCAAAGTCTGCCCATGGATGAATCACATGGCGTTGTTGAGGGTCGTATTGGCGAAAGAGTGAGTCCAGCTTATAGTTCCATCCCCCTTCGTTTCCATTACTCCACAGCACTATGCAAGGGTGATTTACATCACGTGTTACCATCTCTTTCACTAACTTTCCACCCACCTCAGTATCGTAAGCATTCTGCCATCCAGCCAGTTCATTGATATAAAGCAATCCCAGCGAATCGCACATATCCAAGAAATGGTCGGCAGGTGGATAATGTGAACGAACAGCGTTCATATTCATCTCTTTTATAAGAAGAGCATCTTGCAAACTTATCTCTTTATTCGTGGTACGCCCACCATCAGGATGAGCAGTATGGCGGTTGATACCTTTCATAACCAGTTTGGTTCCGTTTAAATAGATACCATCACGAGGTCTGAATTCTACATTGCGAAATCCTACACGCTCTTTAGTTGTGTGTAGCAATATACCCGATGGATCATAGATTGATGCTGTCAATAAATAAAGAGCCGGTTTTTCTGGAGTCCAAGGTTCAATGTTTTCCCATTTAGCTTGTGCTACAACCTTTTCGTTGTTGTCATTTATTATAGAAGAAGTTGATTCAGGAATAAGAATAGGATGAGCTTGCGAGTCGAAAGTTTGGAGCGGAGTAATGTCTAACTTAACGATTTCATCACCCATACAGCCCTTTAAAAAGATATCGGCGGCGATAGAACCATCAGCTGATGCATTAACAGCCATACGGTCTATATGTTTTGCTGGTTTTGCCTCCAACCATACCGGTTGCCATATACCACCAAATAACCACCAATCGGCTTTTCTCTCTGCAGCATTTACCGATTTGTTATCTGAGTGTTTCATCACTTTTACCTCAATCAAGTTTTTGGCTCCCAATTTTACTAAAGGAGTTATATCGTACGAGAAACGATAAAAGCCACCTTGATGCTTTTCGCCTGCTGATTGTCCATTGATAAATACTTCGCAATCAGTCATCACTCCATCAAACCAGATTCGTATGTTTTCTTCCTTCCAATTAGCGGGCACATGAAATGAACGACGATAAATACCCTCTTCTTTACTTGGATTCTTAACCCCTTTCTCTTTGTACCAACGCCCGTAGGTATACTCTCCAAAACCTTGAAGTTCCCATTGTGAAGGAACTTCTATTTTAGACCACTTACCACTGTTTAGTCCATTACTACAATAGAATTCCCAAGTCTTTGTATCGCCTAAGCCACTCCCCGATAGATATAATTTTTGGGTTTGTGTATGGTCGTACTGCTTACTTGCTGATAAGTTTGTATTAGCTTGTATGCACAAAGAGAATAGTAGTAATAACAGAATAAATGGAAGTGGTTTGCTATTCATAGTAATTAGGGATTTATACACGACAAAGAAAAATAATCTAAGGTTAAGATACAATGATAGAACTGATTTTTATCTATGCTAAATGATAATAAGAGAGAGTCTCAGTTTAGAAACTCCCTCTTATCATCTTCTTACTTTTTTTATTATTATAGAAATACACTAAAATATTTTCTTCTCACTCGATTTTAGGCCATTCTCATAGTTATATACTACAATATAAATGCCTGTTTGTAGAATAGAAGGAAGTTGAATATCAGACTTCATAACTCCTGCCTGTGAATTAAAAACGATTTGGCCCATACTGTTTGTTATGGTATAAGACTTTACCATCTCATTCAAGTAGTTGGGTGTATTTGTGATACCGGTATTACCACCCGAATTCTCACCAATACTATTCAAGTAGTTCTCAAGATTTGAATAACCGTTAGAAGCGATTAATGCACCATCTTCGGCATTTGTTTTATCTAAATTATTAGCTTCTTCCCAAGCATCAGGTATACCATCACCATCCGAGTCAACAGGCAATGATTCTCCCTCTTTCATTGAAAGATCGGGCCATGGAGTCCAGTTCTCATCAGCATTTTCAGGCTTCAAATCATCTTGTGAGTTAAGGATACCCATCCAACTAACTTCGGGAACAGCAGGTACCGTTTTATTCCATTTTACAGCACCTCTATCTTGTATGTCCATTAATCCGGCTGCCTCTTTAAGGATACGTTCGTCAACAGCATCAACACGTGGCAAGTTGGCTCCGGCATTGGCTATTACATTTAAGTAAGCATCATAAGCCGACTCTATTATTAAACCGCTACTAGCTGTAGGCGCATCGATCATAATATTTTCGTAATTGGTAGCACCTGCACGTAGATTAACCGCACGTTTTGAATTAGTAGTATTGGCATAAATCCAGTTGTCTGCATTTACTTCCGAATGATCGCCCTTGTTCTTATCATTCTTATACTCATTGGTTTCGAATTGATTGCCTTTGATGTACCAACGTGCAAATTTAGATGCGTTAGTAGCATCGTATGAACAATCGGCAAACCAACGTTCTTGGAAAGTGTTGGTGGCAGGACCAACCTTATAATAGTTATTGATAAGATAAGTATGGCAATAAGAACCTTCTACAATCGAATAAATATCACCTCCATAAAGAGCTCCTTTATCAGCCCAGTTGAAGAGTACATTATTTACAATTTCGCTATCAACAAATGCATCATGTCCGCTTGCTGCTTTATCACGTGCACCATTAACTAATGGAGTACGACGAACGCAATGTGCAAAGATATTATGATGATAAGTAGAATGTTCGCCACCCCATTGCGCACCATATCCACGAGCACCTTTATCATGTTTAGATACATAGAGCGGTTCGCTCAATATGCAATACTGCATGGTAGTATATTTATTGTCATACATGGTAACATTCTCTTCCATTGACCAACTGAAAGAACAATGGTCTATGATAATGTTTTGTGCATTTTCAACATTGATAGCTGCGAAGTTTGTTCCTGTTAAATCGCCCGGACGGAAACGAATGTAACGCACAATGTAGTTTTTGCTATGGATATACATATTAGCACCCGATATACAAATACCACCACCAGGAGCCGATTGTCCGGCAATAGTCACATTAGAGCGTGGGCATCTCAATCTCTCTTTCAAGACAATGTTTCCGGCTACTTTAAATAAGATGGTTCTTGGAGTATCATCTCCATCGGTAAGTGCCCAACGTAATGAGCCTTCTATCGGAGTTTCTGATGAAGTATAATCTTCTAGCGTGGTAACATGATATACGTTACTGCCAATACTTGGATCTGTGGCACGTCCACCGGTTGCAAATCGCCCCCATCCTTCAGCTCCGGGGAAAGCTATTTGCTCGCTGTTATCTTGAGCAAATGAATTGACACTAGCCAATAAGGCCAAACCGAATACGAAAGCCTTTTTGCTGAATACATTCTTCAATGTAATGTTTTTCATATTAAATAGTTACTTAATTATAGTACGAGATTTTTTATAATGCAATATTAGTCGATACGTACTATATTATTGTGGAATAATTAATATAAAAACGGATATCAATTTTTACCGGTGTACAATCAATTATAGGTAAGAAAGCTCATATCTCATTAATAGAGTGTGTGGTATGTGTTTTCTCATTATTATATCCTCATTAATTATTCAGATAATACTGGTCTTATTGACATGCCATAATATGGTTCATTCCATTGTCCCGGTGAAACCGTTATTTTGTTGGTGATAGTATCAGCATTCTCGAATTGCATAGTCATTGCTATTGCATACTCATTTTCTGTTGTGGTAGCCCAATAGTAACCTCTTTGTCCAGTATATACAGATGACGAACCTATTGGAAGATAACCGGCGTAAGGAAAGAATATGGATGCATATGTGTTAATGTTATATATTAACCCACCCCCATAAGCCACAGATGGTGAACTTCCTCCGATATAATATGGGCCAACACCCAACTGAGTAACTGACATTAGAAGTAGACGATCGAAATAACCATCGGCTATGAGCCCTCCTATGCAATAATTATCTTCAACCGCATAATATAAATCGCTATATGAAGGTATTTCATATCCCGTTGGACAAATATTGGCTATCGTATCAATATCAACACTTGAAGTCGAACTACTTGAAGTGCTTTCGTACATGATCGCATCTGGACTCCATTGTTTTTTCCCTCCACCTACAGAGGGATAGTCAACAAATTCGTAGATCCCATTAGTCGATGATTCAGTGTAACTAATGTTGTAAGTGGCAAACATGGAAGTACCAATTTTAACGGGTGATTCTCCTTGGCGAAGAAAAATAAGATGATTTTTTGTTAGATCGTCATATTTCACTAAAACAACAGCATATCGTGGAGCAGATTCGCTTGATGCTAAAGTAGCATTAGCATCCAAACCTATTCTAAAAGCGATATCTCCACTACCTGTTAGTGTGTTTTCATATGTAGTCATTTGAGCTATACTGCCATTAATTAAGCTTCCCGGTGTCGAGTTGTAGCTAGAAGGAAGATAGTCGAGAAGTATATCAGTTGATGGCCAACTGTCATCAATCGCATAAAGAGATGCTTCCCAATCGCCATTATTATTCATTCTGATAATGCGTTCGCCAGTTTCGTTATATCTCCAGTAAGCTGAAACAAATCCATTGGTAATAACATCAATTGTTAAATCAGATAAAGCAGAGGTTAAGTCAATGTAGTAATTAATTGATTCACCAGCTTTCCATGTCGCATTTGAGAGATTATAAGATTTATTTAAACCACTGTAGCTAGTCAGCGTTAATAATGCGTTTTCGCCGGTTGTTTGTGGGGGAAACATTAAATAACCTCCGGATGTGATGACCGATTGATAATTAGTATTTAAAAGTGAATCGTTTGTGATTGCACTATATGTTTCCGATGAAACATCATCTAATTCCCAAACGATACTGTCATTTGCTATATCATAACTCATTTGTCCTGATGATATTATATTTTCCATTACGATTGAAGTGATGTAATCATTACTTCCAACTGCTTTGAAACCAATACTTGTTAATGCATGCTTCATGTTGATTGGTACAGCATCGCTAGTTGAACCATTTATATCAACAGCAGGAGTGCTTATCATTAAGTCGGGTTGGTCTGAACATGAAGTCGGTGTTACATACGATATCGATAATCCTCCTTTTGTTTCGGTTATACTAATACCATTAGTCGATGAGGCCTTTGGCGCATAGGCGAAGAAAGTAACATTTGCATTAGAATAAGAGGGCCAATAAACAGTAGGAGAGTATTCCCAACTATTTGTACCGGTATTATAGCCACTATTGGTTACAACCTGTTCATACATAAAATTGGGTACCGCTGAATCTTTTTTGATTGTCCAGGTGTTTTCGTCTCCATTGCCTGTGTAGTAGGCGTAAACGACAAATTCAGAAACTGAATTCGCAGAAGATATTGGTGTACCTCTTGATAAATTATAAATAGAAGTGTTTGATGAAAAGTATACTTGTTGCTTTTCGTATAGTTGCGATATATCCTCATGTGGAACACATGCTGATAAGAAAATGAATATAATGAGTTGTATTATTTTTAGTATTGATTTCATCGATTAGACATTCTGATTATAGATATAAATATGTGTAAGCGTAATATACTTGAAAGACCTTTGTCTATTGTCTTCTACCTAATATTCAAACAATTAACTCCTTGTTTTTGTTCTTTTATTTCCCGTGTTTAATGCATTATATAGACTCTTACTAATAAATAGCGCTTAAAGTGTATCAAAATATATTTGTTATATAGCAAACTCAAAACGATAAGATAATAAGCCCTACATCTATTAACTATAAATCATATTTAGTTTCACTGCGTTGAAACTTTCTTTTCAACCCATTGGAAATTTAGTTTCAGTACGCTGAAACTTTTGTTTCACTACGGTGAAACAAATGACAATTGGTAGTTTAATGATTTTAGTTGACTACTTTGTTGTTTACTTATTAATTAGGTTGACTTGATTAATACTTAATACTATTTTTAGTTGAATCTATATTTATTACAAGGGAAATAGCATCTCTTTTTGTGATAGCTTTTAGTGAAGATTGTATTTGATAATTGTTGATATGGGTTTAGCTAGACTAGAGAGATAAACTACATGATTAAATAAAACCATCGTAATACAAAAAAGTCCTTATTGCTTCAGCTTATATGCTTTGCAATAAGGACTTTTATAAGTCAATCTCATTTCATTATTGAATATTCTTACGAATTTTCTTTAGATACTTCTTCATTTCATCAGCATCCTTTTTCTCAATAATCTCCAACAAGTTTTTTAATTCGCGGCGTATGTTATCTACTTGCGATGGTGTGTTAGGGTTGAATAAGATTTCTTGCAGCAAGTAATCATCTTCACCCAAAAGACCTTTGGCGATGGCCATGTGCTTTTTGAAGGTAGTACCCGGAGCCTCTTGATGTTTCATCACTGCCGAGAATACCAATGTCGAAACAAATGGGATAGACAATGAGTAAGCCACCGTTTCATCATGTTCTTCAAAAGTATATTCGAAGATATTTAAATTGAGACCATGATACAAATCTTTGAAGAATACCTTGCCTAGGTGGTCGCTTTCGCTAATAACAATGGCACTCTCGCTACTCAAATTGCTGAGGCTGGCAAATGTCGGACCAAACATAGGGTGAGTAGAAACATAACGGAATCCACTCTCTTTGTAGAACTTTTTAATACCCGTCTTCACCGAAGCGATATCGCTCAAAATACAATCTTTAGACAAGGCAGGTATTACCGTGCGAAAAGCATCTAATGTATATTTCAGTGTTACTGCATTGATTACCAATTCGGGATCGAACTCCTTAATCTCTTCGAGTGTAGTGAAGCGATAGGTGTTATAGACAAAACGCAATTGATGAGGGTTGGTGTCAAACACAGCAGTTTCGTGCTGAAAACTTAAAATGTCGGTGAAGAAGGAGCCCATTTTACCGGCTCCCAATATTAATATTCTCATGACTGTTGTCTATTCTTATTTATTAATGATTTCCATTTGTTGGCGAACCGATTCTTCGTGAATTGCTTCGAATATTTTCATCATAAACTCAGCACCCATACCACATTGCTCTGCTTGTTCGCCACGTTTTTCTAGTATCTCATTGTAACGACCCGATTGCAATACGGTGATGTTATGCTCTTTTTTATACGTACCAATCTCGCGAGCTACACGCATACGTTTTGCCAACTCTTGAATGATATTATCATCGCATGCATCAATTTGTTTGCGAAGCTGGCCTAAGTTTTCTGTAGTCTGAGTCTCTTGACGTATCACCAATAGGTTAAGGATGTAATCAAGTACTTCGGGAGTTACTTGTTGCGAAGCATCACTCCATGCGCAATCAGGGTTGCAATGACTCTCAACAATCAAACCATCGAAGTTCAAGTCCATCGCTTGTTGCGAGAGAGAAGCTATCAATTCGCGCTTACCACCAATGTGGCTAGGATCGCAGAAGATTGGCAATTCAGGCAAACGGCGACGAAGTTCGATAGGGATATGCCATTGTGGAAGATTGCGGTATAGATTTTTATCATAACTGCTGAAGCCTCGGTGGATAGCTCCCAAGCGTTTTAAACCTGCATTG
>CAMTPH010000074.1 GCA_947074345.1 uncultured Bacteroides sp.
AAAGATCAGCTTGAATTATATCTTCAGGTGTGTCGCGACGACAATCAATACCATTCCTTAAAGTACCGCCGTTTTGGAATACAAGTTTCACATACAATGCTTCAGTAGGAGCAAAAGTGACAGTATCAGTATATGCCTTTCTCCCTTTCTCGGGATAATCTCTTTTGAATGTCTCTTGAGCAATCTCTCTGTAATCTTCTCCGTTTTCGGATACTTCTACTTTAACAGCACCAACAGGGAGCATACGGAATGCAGGATTGTATAAAGAACCAAATACTACCTTATTGATAGATGTTGATTTGTCTAATTTCACAGTGAATATAAGTTCTTTATTGCTTTCGTTCATTTTGAATGATGTCCAAGGTATGTACGATGCGTTATTACCACGTTTACCATTAGTCAATCCCTTAGTAACAGTGTCGGCATAGATCATATCATTATCACCAAGAATATCGCCTTTAGTCCAACCAATCTTAATATTAGTTGTGAATGGTTTACCCGAAATCAAATTACCATATAGAGGTTTATGTTTTACTTCACCAATTCGTTTACCGTTTTTGAATGCAGCAGATTTTAAGTCAATGTTACCGTGCAATGCAAAAGGTTCAGTATATAGTTTAGATTTAGCAGTAGGGGTAGAGCCATCTGTTGTATATCTAACTTCGGCCGTTGGGTTAAAGCATTCCAATATAACCATTAACTCATTGTCTATTACTTTTGTATTGACATTCACATCGAAGTAGTTACGACAAGCATTAACGCCCAATATGTCCATACGGTCGAATTCTTGTTCCATGCGTCTGCAATAGTCGGTCCAATCTTTGTTTGAGTTTTGGGTCCAAGCAGTTTCAGCAATAGCAGTAAGTTTAGGGAATACCTGATAATCGCGACGTTCTTCGGTTTGCATATATTCTGTCCATGCATTGCCTTGCACACCAATGATGTGTTTCTTTACCAATTCATCAGCATTATCTTCTACTGGATTAAACATGTATGTGTTCTTGAGCGTCACATAACCACCAATTGTTACCGGAGCTGTTTCTGGATCTTCTTGATAGAAATCTAAATACATATACGGCATTGGAGTCATGATTGCGTTATGCCCTTGTTTGGCAGCATTCATTCCGCCCTCAACACCACGCCACGACATAACAGTTGCATTAGGAGCCAATCCACCTTCAAGTATTTCATCCCATCCAATGATGTTCTTTCCTTTGCTGTTGATGTATTTCTCCATGCGAGTTATCACATAACTTTGCAGTTTCTCCTCTTTGGTATGTAGTTTACCATCAACAGGACTAGGAGTTGTATCATCTTTTAAACCGAGTTTCTTTATTAATTCTTGGCAGCTATTGCAGTTTATCCAAGCAGTTTTGTAACATTCATCGCCACCTACATGTATGTATGGGCTAGGAAATAGTTCTACCACCTCATCAATTACACCTTGTAAGAATTCGAATGTCTCTTCTTTAGGGCAGTAAACCTCTTCGAAGATGCCCCATGTGCCCGATACGTCATAAATAGAATCGGGAGTACAAGATAAATAAGGATAAGAAGCAATGGCAGCTAGCGCATGTCCGGGCATTTCTATCTCTGGAATAACCGTAATATATTTGCTTTGAGCATAAGCTACGATATCTTTTATCTCTTCTTGAGTATAGTAACCACCTGTAGGTTTTCCGTCGAATATTTGAGGATAGTTGGTATAATAGTAATCAACCAATGTCTCTTTGCGGTTAGCGCCAACATTGGTGAGTTCAGGATATTTTTTAATCTCAATTCTCCAACCTTGATCATCGGTAAGGTGCCAATGAAAAGTATTCATTTTGTGCATGGCTAGCATATCAATGAACTTCTTTACATATTCAACCGAAGAGAAGTTACGACACACGTCAAGCATCATGCCTCGATAAGTAAAACGAGGAGCATCTTCTATTTCAACGGCCGGTATCGACCAATCTGCTTTTTTGTCTAATACGGTACCATATACAGCTGAAGGTAGCAATTGTAAAAGGGTTTGAACACCATAAAAGAAACCATTGGGTTGAGAAGCTGTAAGAATTATTGATTGAGGAGTAACAACCAGATTGTAAGCTTCGGGGGATAAGTTATTGTCAGTTTTGAAAACTATATTATTAGATTGAGCATGAGCCTCGTTGCAGCTTTGATGTAATTCAATGCCCGATGTTCGACTGATTTGATTAATCAGCGAGTCAGCGATGGCAACAACTTGTTCAGAGCAATCTTCGGTAATAATCTTTACCTCTTTGGTGAGTTTAAAACGGCCTTCATTGGGAATTAACAGATTGGGGCGAGGAACGATATTATACTCGTTCACTTTTTCTTTTTTCTCTTTGCATCCTGGTGTGATGAATAGAAGAGATAAAAGGAAAAGATAAAATCCTTTTCTCATGGCAGTAAATGTGTGTTAAGTTATTAAATTTAAAGAGTAAGACAGGATAATGTATTATCCGATCTTACTTATCTTTCTTAGTTTTTCTTCATCAATAATCTTGATTTTTCTACCATCAATCGCAATTAGTCTTTCTGCTGCAAAATTCGACAACGTACGAATAGCGTTAGAGGTAGTCATATTTGATAAATTAGCTAAATCTTCTCTAGATAGATATATACTCAATGTAAAACCATCTTCTTCAAGGCCATAGCTCTCTTTTAAGAACAATAGTGATTCAGACAATCTTCCACGAATATGTTTTTGGGTAAGATTAACGGTACGTTCATCCGCTATGCCCAAGTCTATTGAAAGTTGTTTGATGAAAAACAAAGCTAATTCATTGCTTTCTGAGATAAGAGTAGAAATAGCACTCATAGGAACTAATCCAATTACAGAAGGCTCAAAAGCAGCTGCTGTAGTTACAAAGTCCTCTTTTGCAAAATAGGCGCGATATGCAAAGTATTCAGTAGGTTTAATCATTCGGATGATTTGGCTTCTACCACCAACTCCATCTTTATAAATCTTAACCTTACCACTAAGCAAGCACATTAGGTGAGTGGGGGATTCACCTTCGCAATAGATGATTTCGTTTTTCTTATAATTTTGTAGAGTAAAATTGTTCGCCAGGAACTCTCTTTGTTCTTCGTTTAAAGAGGTCCACATATCAGGAATTTGTTCCGAGATATCAATATCTGACAAGTTTTTTTTTACCATGAGTGCTGTAAAACTGTGTTATAAAGCACAAATGTAGAAAGAAAAAATGAAAAAATGAATGAATTGTAGCAAATATTACATTGGTATTATGAATGTGTGCGGACACAATAGAAAAAGTTTTTTAAATTGCTAGACAAATGATATATAGATAGTAATACTTCATGATTATTTCAATTGATATCGTATTGTAGATTAATGTAGAGAATGATTTACTTTCCCTTATTTATAAAAGCAGGTAATAAAATGCAGTTTGATAACTGTTAACTATTATCGTGTTGAATGTATATACTTAACAGGATAATGGTTAACAGTTATCAAGCGATATGCTGCATAAAAAAAGCCTCATAGTTAATATTTAAACTATGAGGCTTTTGTATTTACTTCTTATTTATAAAGAGATCTTTCTACCGAAATTAAAGTATGGAGACTCTGTACGTGCTTTATCGAGAATAACTGTCAACTCTTCCACTTTTTCAGGATACATAGTTGCCAAGTTGTTATCTTCATGTATGTCTTCGTCTAAGTTGTATAGTTCCAATATAGTTTCGCCTACAACAGGTTGGCGAATTAGTTTCCATTGACCACTACGCAAAGCTTCGCGACCATTCAACTCATGAAATTCCCAATACAAATATTCGTGTTGTTGCTGTCCATCTTGAGAGAATAGGGTAGGAAGTAAAGAAACACCATCAGTTTGAGAAGTTACTTCAGCACCGGTAAGTTCAGCCAAGGTAGGCATCATATCCCAAAATGCGCTGATATGGTTATTCTCAACTCCAGCTTTAATTTTTGATGGAGCCCATGCAATCATTGGTACGCGGATACCACCTTCATACAAATCGCGTTTCACACCACGCAATGGTCCGTAGCTTTTGAAATAATTAGGATTAGCACCACCTTCAGTGTGAGGGCCATTGTCACTCGTTACAATAACAATTGTATTTTGGTCGATACCTTGCTTTTTAAGCTCTGCCACCACTTCGCCTACATACATATCCAATCGAGTAACCATCGCTGCAAATGATGCATAGGGTTTTTCAGAAGCATAATAACCTCCGCCTTTGTATGGCACTTCTTCGAAAGCATTTTCATACATCTGATATATTGAGTCATGAGGTAAGTTCAATTCAGCATGAGGAAGAGTATATGTAAGCATTGCAAAGAATGGCTTTTCTTTATTTTCACGAATAAAATTCAAAGCATGTTCGTGCACTAAGTCTTGAGAATATGTTGTACGTCCCGGATTTACATTTTCAGGATATTCTATTTTTTGATCATTGTGCCATAAATGGCCTGGGTAATAAGTATGAGCTTCGCGTTGACAGATGTAACCGAAGAATTCATCAAAGCCCATTGTGTTTGGAGTAGAAGTCGATCCAGGATATCCTAATCCCCATTTTCCGAATATACCGGTGTTGTAACCAGCCGATTTCATTAATTTACCAATTGTAAATGTTCCTTCTTCCATAGGATGTTGTCCTTCAGGCAATACTTCTCTGTTGCCGCGAATTTGGCTATGACCAGTATGTTGACCAGTCATTAATGCACATCTTGAAGGTGCACTCACTGTACAACCAGCATAGTGTTGAGTAAATCGCATACCTTCGGCAGCCAATTTATCGATGTTTGGAGTAACAATCTTTTCTTGGCCATAGCAACCTAAATCTCCATATCCTAAATCATCAGCAAGGATATAAATAACATTCATTGGAGCTTCTTTGTCTGTCGTGTTTTTGCAAGATGTCAGCCCTAAAACCGTTGGGCCTGCTAGACATAATAATAGTTTAGAATTCATTTTGCGTTTCATTTATTGATTTATAATAATAGTTTTGTTAAAAGGCATTAAATTGCAAATATAGTAGAAAGGGATGTGAATCAAATAATGAACACATCCCTTTTCTATATATCTATTCTAAATTACCAACCTGGGTTTTGAGTCAGATTAGGATTTAAAACAATTTCTGTCAACGGAACTTGGAATAGGTAATACTTCTCTAACCATCCTTTTCCTTCTGAAATAGGATTGTTGAATAAGTATAGATTTCCTTCTGTCATGCTTCCGTTTTTACCATCAGACAATCCTGTTGATGGGTTATATAATGTCATGTTGTTTGCAGTAGCAAATTCTTTAGTAGTCCAAATACCAACTGCTGTATTATTCAAGAACCAAGGAGCCATTCTCCATCTACGGATATCGTAGAATCCGAATCCTTCGCCCATAAGTTCGATGATTCTTTCGCGACGAATTTCCCACAATACTGGTTCTACTTGGATACCTGCAGTGTTGTCTATTGGATAATAGTAACCTCTATTTGGGTCAAAGTCATTACCAATTTCACCAACATTCATTCTTGCAATACCTGCACGGTCACGCAATTTGTTGATACTTTCATCGGCTGTACCTTGGTCAAATTGTCCCATTTCGTAAGAAGCTTCAGCATAGTTTAGAATTGCTTCTTCTACCTTAAAGATAGGTTTATCGCCTACATTTCTGTGAGCATTGTTGAAGTTAACTTCCCAATTGTTCCAGTTTTTCCAAACATAATAACCTGAGCGACAAGATACAAATGAACCTGTACCGATACGTGGTATTTCAGGAACTAAAGAACCCGACCAGTTTTGACCAGGAAGACGTTTCATTCCTTCACCTGGATTGCTACAAGTTACGTTAGCACCCAACAAGTCGATGTATTCTCTATCAGCTGGGTTGTTAGTATATCCCCAAGTAGCTTTACTGTTGCCTTCTGGTTTGTTAGCACCATTGTTTACTACTTTATATGGAGGCATAATCACATGATACATACGTGGGTCACGATCTCTAAATACAGTGTACATGCTTTCGTCGCCATGGTAACCTGATTTATCGTTTTGGATAGGTTTACCATTGTTCATTAGGTACAAATCAACTGTTTTTTGGCTCATCTCTACATAGTGAGAAGAAGTATGTTCAACGTAACATTGGCTACTTGCATAAGCGCTAGTATACTCTTTGAACAAAATTACACCAGGTACATCTTGAAGATTGTCTGTTGTCCACATTTGACCATAACCTGCCGCAGGTTGATTAGCGTCAACACCTGCACCTTTGTATAGAGTAGGGAAGCTGTTCATCAAAACTTTAGAAACACGAATACACTCATTCAAGTATGTTTCATGGTTGCCAAGTTCGTGATACTTTCTCCAAGTACCTTCACGCAATGTGAAACGAGAAAGAGCCATGCGCACACAATGTACATCAATTGCATTTTTGCCATCTTTGCTTGAGTAATCGCCAATGTTCTCTTCTGCCCATTTCAATCTTTCTAAGATATTAGCAGCAACAACGGCACGCTCTGTACGTGGAGCATATACCTCTTCTGATGTTTCTGTTAGTGGTTTATCAATCCATGGAATATCGCCAAAACGATCAATTAACTCCATATACCAATATGAGTGGAAGAAATAACCAACTGCACGCCAGTGATTTTTCTCTGCATCATTCATCTCTGACTTGTCGATATGCGAAAGCATGATGTTGATACGACGGATGAATGTTGAGAAGTTCCAACCATTACCCGATGATACGTTTGCTACAGTTTGGTATGCAAACTGATTGAAACCATTCGTGTATTTTGATTGCAAATAACCTGCTTTAATATCACCTTGATAAAATCCATCTTGTCCATGAGGACGAATAGACTGTCCGATGGTATTGTTAGTGAACATCTCATAACAAGGCCACATGAAAGCTTGGAAGTTATCATAAGATTTAAATGCGTTCTCTTCTGTAAGACCTGTTACAGGTGCTTTATCTAAATAGCTATCGTTACAACTGGTTAAGAAAAGGCCAGATAATATTGATAAACATATAATTATTTTCTTCATAAATCTGTGTCTTTGTATTTATTATAATGTAAAGTTGATACCGAACGAGAATGTACGGAAAGCTGGATAGTTCCAATTAAGTGTCTCAGGGTCGATACCTTTTGGTAATGATGAGAATGTAGCCAAGTTTTCAACACTTGCAAATGCACGTAGTTGCTTCAACATGATTTTGTTTAACCATTGTTTTGGGAAGTTGTACGACAAAGTAACATTCTTGATACGGAAATATGAAGCGTTTGATAAATAACGATCAGATTGACGATAGTTAGAGCTCATATTACCATAATCTCCGTAGATACGTGGGTATTTAGCACCTGGATTTGCATTGGTGAAATCACCATTAGCTTCATCTACTGGAGTCCAATAGTTTTGTGTTCCTTCATACATCGCAACAAAACGATATTCAGAATATAAAGGGAATACAATATTGTTAGCCAACCATGCATCTCTTTTGCCCGTACCTTGCAACACAACGTTCAAGTCAAATCCTGCATAGCTACCACCTAAGTTAATACCATATAAATAACGTGGCAATGCATTACCAATGATTGTACGGTCACCTGGGTTTGCTAATGTTCCATCACCTGGAGTGATAAGGTTATCTCCCATAGCGTCATCGCGTAAGTTTTTGAACTTAACATCACCCGGACGAGGATTTACACCGTTTATCTTAGTTACACCTTCTTTTAATACCCAAGAAGTTGTGTTTTCAAAATCGTCTACAGTATAGAAACCATCATATACATAACCCCAGATTTCACCTAGCTTCATTCCTTCGTAGAAGTTATTAATCAACTTGCTTTCGTTGCTAGAAAACTTAGTGATTGTAGATGAGTAGTCTGATAGGTTGAATCCTACACGATAGTTTACTTTTCCGATTCTATCTCTCCAGTTCAAGCTAACATCCCAACCTCTTGTACGCATATCTGCTGTATTTTGATAAGGAGCAGAAGAACCTACAACTTCAGGAAGCTGCATACCTGGAGCAAGCATACCTTTTGTGTCTTTTTGATACCACTCAAACAAACCGCTTAACTTGTTATTGAACAAAGTGAAGTCGATACCTACGTTCAATGTGTTAACTTTCTCCCAAGTAAAGTTAGTTCTAACAAGTGCTGGAAGAGAAGTTACAGCTGTTACGTAATTGCTGTTTACTAACCAACCACCATAAGTATTGTTAAGGGTCATTGTTGGCAAGTACGAATAGTTAGGAATGTTTTGGTTACCGATTTGACCGAATGATGCTCTTAACTTTAATTGGTCTAACCAGTTTCTAGTAGACGACATGAAGCTTTCTTCTGCAACTTGCCATCCAAGAGATCCTGAAGGGAAGAAACCGTAACGATTTGCACGAGGGAATTTTGAAGATCCATCATAACGACCGTTAACCTCAGCTAAGTATCTACTTTTATAATCATAGTTCAAACGGAAAAATCCACCGCGAACTGTATATTCATCATAATAATCGGCTGCAGTAACACGTGTTGTACCACCCGATAAAGAAGGAACCTCGATTACTGATTGTCCATAAGAATATGCATCTAATGTCTCTTCATAGCTTGACTCTTGATTGAAACCAGCCATTGCTTTAAATGAGTGGTATTTTGCAAGAGTGAAATCGTATGTACCGTATACATTGATCGCATTGTAGTTAATGTGACGTTTGTATTTTCTCAAATAGTCATTGCCAATTGCTGGAGTAGTATCTACACCATCTTGTACAGTTGTATATTTGTTAGAACCTGTGTAGTAACTTAAGTCACGTGTTTTTCTGTCGAATGTATATTCAAAAGCTGCTGTAAATCCTTTAAATGGTTTTACAATAGATTTTAAGAAGATACGTGGGTTATCATTAATCGTTGTTTGAGGATTAGACCACAAAATTTGATTTCTAGGAGTGAAGAAGCTTTGACCTGCAGCAGAAGAACTGATTTCTTCTGGCATAGTTCCTTCTGGATAGAAAGATGATAAACGTGTTCCGAAAATACCGCCCAATGTAGACTGTGGATTGCTTCTTTTGCTATGAGCATAGTTAACTGTAGCCTCTTGTGTAAACCAACTAGTGATATCAGCAGACAAGAATGTATTCAAAGTAAAACGTTGAAATTGGTCTTTGTCAGTTATCAATACACCATCATTATCAAGGAAGCTACCAGAAATGCGATAACGCAATTTGTCTGTACCACCCGACATAGATAGGTTGTGTTGCATTTGGAAACTTGTTTCAAGCATGTTAGCAACTAAGTCTTTTTCATTTAAATAATAGACTGCTCCGTCTGTGTCTTTAAATATACCATCACCATAAGTTTTGATCGATGAAGGGTTCGATTTATATTGTTCAAGTAAGTTCATCCATCTTGAAATGCTTGGAGAACCCATAGTCCAGTATTGATCGCCAGCAGACTCTTGTACTGCTTGTAAATATGTGCTTAGAGAAACTTGCTCAGGTAAATTAGCAGCATTACCAAAGCTAAAGTTATTGTTATAGTTTAACTGGAAGTTAGTACTGTTTTGTGGGCGTTTTGTTGTTACCAAAATAACACCACCCGCTGCACGCGCACCATAGATAGCTGTTGAAGAAGCATCTTTCAATACAGATATTGTTTCAATGTCTTCTGGGTTAAGCATATCAATATCGCCTTCAACATTGTCAATCAATACAAGTGGTTGAATATTTCCACCATATGATCCATCTGCATTCTGAGTTCCGATAGAGTATGCACCACGAATTTGGAAAGACTTACCAGCACCAGCTTGATTACCGCCACTAGATACTAATAGTCCAGGTACATTTCCTTGTAATGCATCTGCTGCACTAATAATAGGGCGATCACCAATCATCTCGTCCATCTTAACAGATGATACAGCACCAGTTAGGTTAGCTTTCTTTTGTGAACCAAAGCCAATAACTACGACCTCATCAAGTGTTTGAGTGTCTTCAGATAATACAACATCAATACGATCGCTAGCACCAACAGTAACTTCCTTTGCATTGTAACCAATGTAAGTGAATTGTAAAATAGCACCACGTGGTACTTCAATAGAATAGTTACCGTCAAAATCTGTAATAGTTCCAATAGCTGCATCTTTTACGATGATATTGGCGCCAATAACAGGTTCACCGGTTGAGTCAGTAACAACACCTGAGATTTTTCTTAAATCTTGTTTTACCGCATTTACTTCATTAACAGAAGCTGTTTTGTTGTTAATTGTAAAGTTAGAAACATTAGATGTTTTTTCTGCAAACAGTGTAGTTGCACAGGAAAAGGCTAAAAATAAAGCAAAGTATCTTCGCTTTTCTTTAGTCATAAAAGAATGTTTTAGTTGATGATTTTTCTTCATACTTAATTTCTGTATTGTAATAGATTTTTTTGGAATGATATAATTAAAGATATTAGGATAAATATATTATACATTGTGCTTTAGGTAGTATCGATCTGTAGGTGTTTTGATATTATAATTATTAATTGTAGTTACTCAATTATATTATATTTAAGAATATATTTTGATTGTAAAAAATAATTTTATATATTGTTGTTTTATTATAATCTAGTTATGCGACATTTAAGTAGATGTTATTTCAATATGAAATTTAATCCAAAACTCAGTTAGTATTGATATAAGACATATATTTCTATAAAATAGTATGAATAAGTTTAGCTTAAAGTATTAATTTGCTGTTTAATTAAGTCTATATTGAAAACTCCGATCTATTATTAAAAGCCCGAATATAGAGTTTTGGTATGAATGTCTAATAATACAAGATGTATTTTTAAATAATCATGGCATTTGTTTTCTTTTTAGTGAAAAAAACTAAGATATTTATCCCATATTGTTTTATAATATTAAATATATTTATAATTAGTGATTATGTCTTTAAAAGTGTTACTTGTATAAATTTGTTTAATAGTGACTATTGTTTAATGATATATGACTATTTGATCTTGTTAAATGGCATAGTGATGAGCATTGTTACCCTTCGGGTTTAATTTTGTGGTAATAAATATTTAATGGACTATATGTCGTTTAATATATCATAGGTTGTTTTGATTGAATCGATTCGTAGTGTAGCTTCTTTCAGAATTTAATTTATGTAAGTATTTGAAAGTGTATTATTCTTATTTTTAATTACATTTGTTTGTCTTATATTTATTGTTAATTGACAGGTAATCGCTTCATAATAACTCTTTTCGTGTTTCTCTTCTTGCTTTTACAGATGGGAGAGGCAAGGGAAGCTGTGTCTTCTAATAATTCGAATAAGGTGTTAATCGACTCTATAGTCGATAAGGCTATAAGTCAGGCTCCTTTCTTTGAAAAAATAGTTCAAGAATGTCGTGCCGATTTATATATAAAAGGTCATTTGAACATCCCTAAGAAGAATTTTGCTTTTAGATACGTACCCAAAATGTTTAAATTACAAAAGGGTGTGAATGAGTATATGATAGAGTCATTTAGTGAGATGCACTTTACTGCTCCTAATATATATGATCAAAAATTAAAAGCGATTTATGGTACCACTTATGGTAATAAGTTCCAAGCAACTATGTTAGAGTATTTTCGCGTTAATATGTACTCGCAAACTTTATTGTATGATAAATTACTGTCTCCTTTAGCAAAAAATGGCCCTAAATACTATAAATATAAATTAGATTCTATAATTGATAGAAATGGAGCTATTGATTATAAAATTAGATTTATCCCTAAATCAAAAAGTGATCAATTAGTTGGAGGTTGGATGGTTATTAGTAGTGAAACCTGGAGTGTGAGGGAAATGCGTTTCTCAGGCCGTTCAGGTTTGGTCACTTTTGAAAACTTAATAAAGATGGGGGATGTCGGTTCCGATAACGAATTTCTACCTGTTCAATATGAATTAAATGCTGTTTTTCGTTTTCTTGGCAATGTTGTCGATGGTAGTTATTTGGCTTCGCTTAATTATATGGATATTAAGTTATATGATGAAGATGATGATATGAAAAAAAGGGAGAATAGATTTAATTTGACTGATTCATATACTCTTCAATGCGAAACGAGTGCTTTTCGTAGAGATAGTGTCTATTTTAATACTGTGCGTCCTCTTCCTTTGAACGATGAGGAGTTGGGTTTGTATGCTGATTATAAGTTTCGTCAAGATACGATTAATAGAATTATTGTTCCGAAACGCAATAAGGCCTTTTGGGGAAATCTAGGTGAGTTCTTAGTTACTGACATTAAGGTCAACATTGCATCAATTGGTGATGTTCGCTGTTCGCCAATCATTAACCCTTTGTTATTAAGTTATTCTAAAAGTAATGGTTTCTCCTGGAGGCAAGATTTTAGGTTTAATCGTTTGTTTGAGAATGATAAGTTACTGCGCATAACACCACGTATTGGTTATAATTTTACTCGTAAGGAGTTTTATTGGTCAATGAATACCGATTTTGATTACTGGCCACAAAAACGTGCAAAGATTCATTTGAACGTTGGTAATGGTAATCGTATTTACAGTAGTGATGTGTTGAATGATCTAAAGTCTATACCAGATAGTCTTTTCGATTTTAATAAGATTAATTTAGAGTACTTTCATGATTTGTATTTGAATATTCACAATAGTATAGAGGCATTTAATGGCTTAAATATAGGTTTTGGTGTATCGGTACATAGACGTAAGCCGATCAAATCATCTCAGCTTGTTCCATTAGATCCTGATGTAGAAATACCGGATGATGTAATCAATAAAGTGAAAAGTTCATATATAAGTTTTGCTCCACGTATTCGTTTGGAGTGGACTCCCGGTCTTTATTACTATATGAATGGTCGTCGTAAAATTAATCTTAGATCAATGTTTCCAACCTTCTCGGTGGATTACGAAAGAGGCTTAAGAGGTGTGTTTGGTAGTACTGGCGAGTATGAACGAATAGAATTCGATTTGCAGCATCAAATCAATTTGCGTCATATGAATAATATATTTTATCGGGTTGGTGTTGGCTTTTTTACCAATCAAGTAGAAATGTATTTTGTTGATTTTAATAATTTTACGCGTAATAACTTGCCTAGTGGATGGAATGACGACATCGGTGGGGTGTTTCATTTATTAGATGGTAGATGGTACAATTCATCAAATAGATATGCTCGTGCGCATTTTACTTATGAATCTCCATTTATCTTTATGCGTCATTTGGTGAAATACACTCGTTATGTGCAGAGTGAACGTCTGTATTTAAGTGGTTTGGTAGTCCCTCATTTATCACCTTATATTGAAGCGGGTTATGGAATAGGTACTCATGTCTTTGATTTTGGAGTTTTCGTAGCTTTGTCTAATTGGAAGTTCGATCAAATTGGCTGTAAATTTACCTTTGAGTTATTTAATCGATAAGTTCTATTGCACTACTAGTAGAGAAATGCCATATGTTATTTATATGGTTCTAGTTATTTAGGCTTCAATACTATCGATATCCTTTAGCTAATCATCTGTTTATTAACCATTATTGTATGCAATATTTTTAGGAATTTATTTTTGCATATTATAAAATAGTGCTATCTTTGCACCCGATTTTAGATAATATAATGTCTAACTTAGTTAAAGTATTTAGAACAAATTAATTATTAATGGAAAATTTAAAAAACATTGCTCCTATTGAAGATTTCAATTGGGATGCTTATGAAAACGGAGAGTCTTTCGCTTCTGTAAGCCAAGACGAACTTGAAAAAGCTTATGACAGTACTTTGAATAAAGTAAATGACCGTGAGGTTGTTGATGGTACTGTAATTGCGATGAACAAACGTGAAGTTGTTGTTAACATCGGCTACAAATCAGATGGTATCATTCCTTTGAATGAATTCCGTTACAACCCTGAATTGACTGTAGGTGATACTGTAGAAGTATACATCGAAAATCAAGAAGACAAAAAAGGACAATTAGTATTGTCTCACCGTAAAGCTCGTGCAACTCGTTCTTGGGATCGTGTTAACGCTGCTTTGGAAAATGAAGAAATTATCAAAGGTTACATCAAATGCCGCACTAAGGGTGGTATGATTGTTGACGTATTTGGCATCGAAGCGTTCTTGCCAGGTTCTCAAATTGATGTTAAGCCTATCCGCGATTACGATGTATTCGTTGGTAAAACAATGGAATTCAAAGTTGTTAAAATCAACCAAGAATTCAAAAACGTGGTTGTTTCTCACAAAGCTCTTATCGAAGCTGAATTGGAACAACAAAAGAAAGAAATTATCGGTAAACTTGAAAAAGGACAAGTTCTTGAAGGTACCGTTAAAAATATCACATCTTACGGTGTATTCATCGACCTTGGTGGCGTAGACGGTTTGATTCACATTACTGACCTTTCTTGGGGCCGCGTAAGCGATCCAAAAGAAGTGGTTGAATTAGATCAAAAATTGAACGTTGTAATTCTTGACTTTGATGACGAGAAAAAACGTATCGCTCTTGGTTTGAAACAACTTACTCCTCATCCAT
>CAMTPH010000075.1 GCA_947074345.1 uncultured Bacteroides sp.
ATTACAAAGGGGGCGAGCACTCAAATCTTGTTCTATCAGAGTTTCATCACACTCTTGGCACGGCTTCCTCATAAATTGGGAGCGAAATCATTTGATTTCGCTCTTTTTTGTATTCATACTATAAAACTATTATTATGCTCTTCTATTTTTCCGGAACTGGAAATTCTAAATGGATAGCCAAACAAATTGCTGATAATTTTCACGATAAACTATATTCTATACCTGATGCAATTTCATCTAACTTTGTCAATTTTGAGTTGGCAGAAGATGAAAAGATTGGTTTTGTTTTCCCGATCTATTCGTGGGGTGTACCTCCGATAGTGATTGACTTTCTTCATTCTTTATCTTTCGGTAATACGTATCATAATAATTATTTATACTTTATATGTTGTTGTGGGGATGAAACAGGATTAGCTCCAGAGCAATTCATCGATGCACTAAACGCTAAAGGCATTAAGCACAACTCTGCTTTTTCTGTTATAATGCCTAATAACTACGTTTTATTGCCTGGCTTTGATGTAGATTCTCACGACGTAATGACTTCAAAATTGGCTGCTGCGCCTACACGCATTAATCAGATTGTAGAACAAATCAATAAAGGAGTCGATATAAATGATTGTTATGAAGGTAGCATGGCATGGCTTAAAAGCAAACTGATCTATCCGTTGTTTGTGAAGTGGGGGATATCTCCTAATAAGTTTTGTGTGGGTGATAACTGCAATGGCTGTAAACGATGTGAGCGCATTTGTCCTACTCATAATATAATAGTCAACGAAAAACCTGAATGGGGTAAGAATTGTACTTCGTGTTTAGCGTGCTATCACACTTGTCCACAGAATGCCATTCGATATGGTCGCGGTACAAAGAATAAAGGGCAATATTTCCATCTTTGATATTACTAAGATTTGAACATTATAAACAAACTCCCGGTATCTACAATGTTATTAGATACCGGGAGTTTGCTATTTAATTTTTATCTTGCAATTTGAAAGATCCTCGATGATTGCAAGACTTTCAACTCGAACACCTTGTTCTTCTATTCGTTTTCGTCCGTTCTGAAACTCTTTCTCAATGACAAATCCCATTCCTATGAGGTTTGCTCCCGATTTCTTAACTAAATCAATTACACCAATAGCGGCATTGCCAAATGCTAAGAAGTCATCAATAAATACTACATTATCGTCTGGAGTTAGAAAATCCGCACTAATTACTACATCGTATTTACGGTCTTTAGTGAATGAGTGAACAGTAGTGCTTAATACATTTTGAATCGTTTTGGGTGATTTCTTCTTGGCAAAGACTACTGGTAGGTCAAGCAAATAACCAGTCATAATAGCTGGGGCAATACCACTTGCCTCTATCGTCATAATTTTATTTACGTTGGTTCCACCAAATCTTCGTGAAAACTCAACGCCAATAGACTTCATTAATATTGGGTCCATCTGGTGGTTGATAAAACTATCAACTTTTAATATGCCACCTTCAAAGCATTTACCGTCTTGTAGAATTCTCTTTTTTAATAACTCCATTTTGATTTTTATTTATTGTTGCGTAGATCTTTTACGCGTACAGCTTTACCCTCGCTTTGTGGGATTGAGCCTTTCTTTACCAATTTTACTTTAGGAGTAACAAGAATTTCATCTTTCAGTTGTCTAGTTATCTCTTTACGTATTTTTTCAAGCTCAATGTAATTGTCCGTCGAAAGATCACTAAGTTCTACTTCAACGATTATTTCATCTTGATTGTTTATTGTTTCGAGCGTAATTAGATAATTACTTCCTAATTCAGTGAATAGAACCAATATTTTCTCTATTTGCATAGGGAATATATTCACCCCTTTGATGATGAACATATCATCGCTTCTACCTTTTATGCGATCAATTCTTTTATGCGTACGACCACAACTGCATGGTTCATCAATGATTCTTGTTAAGTCTCTAGTGCGATAACGAATTAAGGGCATCATTTCTCTATCGAGTGTAGTAAGTACTAGCTCTCCAATTTCGCCATCTGGAACATGTTCGCCTGTCTCAGGGTTAATAATCTCTACTAGATAACAATCTTCCCAAATGTGCATACCATCTTGATTCTTGCATTCGAAAGCAACGCCTGGTCCATTCATCTCTGTCATACCAAAACAGTTGTAAGCCTTGACGTTGAGCATTCTTTCTATTCTCTTGCGTTGTTCGTCAGTATGTGGTTCTGCACCTATTATTAAAGTTTTGAGTGTAGTTGCTTTAGGATCTAAGCCTTCATCAAGAAAAACCTCTGCTAAGCGGATTGCATAACTCGGAATAGCATGAACAGCAGTTGTTCCAAAGTCATTGATAAATTTAATTTGCCGCTTGCTATTACCTGCAGCAGCAGGAACTGTAAGACATCCTAACTTCTCTGCTCCATATTGAAAACCTAACCCGCCAGTAAACATACCATAGCCAGAGCTGTTTTGAAACACATCCGTATTTCGTACACCCACCATATATAAACAACGGGCAACAAGATTTGCCCATGAGTCTAAATCGTGTTGTGAGTGAACAATGACAGTTGGATTTCCAGTTGTACCACTCGATGAGTGAATACGTACTCCATTTTGATACATATCGCCAGCAACTAAACCAAAAGGGTAGTGCGAGCGCATGTCGGCTTTAGTCGTAAAGGGTATTTTCTTTATATCGTCGAGGGTGTTAATCTTATCGGCAGATATATCGTTTTGTTGAAATACCTTTTTATAATAGGGTGCATTAGATGCAATATTAATCGTCTTCTTAAGACGTTCTAATTGTAGTTTTTGAAGATCTTCACGATTCATCGTTTCAATATCTTCTTCCCAATAGCTGCTATTCATGGTTTGTTGTATATTGTATGTTTTTCTTATATATGTCAATGTGCTAATAATCATTATTTAAATAAGAGAATTAGCACATTGATATATGTTTGATTTAAATGATTAATCGATTAAATGAGTTCTTCGGCAATTGATTTGCCTGCCTCGAGTGCTTTAAGATTCATTTCAACAATAGCTTCACCTTTTCTTTCAAAGATTTCACGGATGCTTTCTTGAACTAGTTCGTAGCTGATACCTAGGAATGGAATTGTTGCACCAAGCAAAACTATGTTTGCAACACGTATAGATCCAATTTCTTTGGCTACTTTGTCTACATTCAACACCACCTTGTTTGGAAGTTTGTCAATCTCACTCATAACCAAATCAATATCAGGATAGTTCGGTATATTGATGAATGGAGTTTCGTTAGTAACTAACCATCCTTTAGGATTAAGATAAGTAAGATAACGCAAACCTTCCATTGGTTCAAGCGAAATAATTAAATCGCATTTGCCAGATGGTATTAAATCAGAAGCAATTGGCTTGTCGCTAATACGCAGATTAGATTGGACATCACCACCGCGTTGGCTCATGCCATGAACCTCCGCTTGTTTCATATATAATCCTGCTTTTAATGCTGCTTTTCCGATGACTGTGGCAATAGACAAGATTCCTTGTCCACCCACGCCTGATAGTATTATATCTTTTTTCATGGTTTACTTATTTTCTTTTCTTACGTGACAAGGTTTGAATACATTCTCTACGAGGAATAATAACAGAAACACCGCGATAATTTAACTCCTCACGTATTAATTGCTTCATCTCTTCATAGTTTTTCTTCAAAGGAACAACTACACGGATATGAGCTTCATCAACCCCTAATCCCATACAAATAGCTTCAATCTTACCTGTTCCAGCAGAATCTTGTCCACCTGTCATTGCGGTTGTCTCATTATCAGAAATGATGATAGTAACATCCGAGTTCTCGTTTACGCAATCAAGTAAACCAGTCATTCCAGAATGAGTAAAAGTAGAATCACCAATTACTGCAACCGATGGATATAAACCACCATCGGCAGCACCTTTGGCCATTGTGATTGAAGCACCCATATCTACGCAAGAATCAATAGCATTGAAAGGTGCATTGGCTCCTAAGGTATAGCAACCAATGTCGCTAAATACTTTATGTGAAGGATATTCTTCTTCTAAAACCTGTGTGAGTGCTTGATAAACATCTCGGTGTCCACAACCGTCACATAGTGCTGGTGGACGCATTTCAACAATAGAAGGTGTTTCGAAAGTAGATGTATTGGCTTTGCCAACTGCTTTAGCTACTGTATCGGGAGTCAACTCACCATCTTGTGTAAGGGTTCCATCAAGTCTTCCTTTTACTGTTAACCCTAGACCCATATAGCCTTTTAACTGCTTCTCTACAAATGGTTGACCATCCTCAAGAACAAGGATTTCATCACAAGTATCAATTAGTTGTTGCAATTGTTTTTTTGGAAGTGGATATTGGCCAATCTTCAAAACAGGATATTCGCATCCATCGGGATAATTTTCCATTAAGTAGTTATACCCGATACCGCATGCGATGATACCCATTTTTTTATTTGGTCCATCTGTGTATTTATTATAAACTGATTCTTCAGAAGCTTTGATGAATTCAGCTTGCTTCTCTATAAGTGCATGATAACGTTTTCGAGCATTGCCTGGAAGTAAAATAAACTGGCGGGGATCATTGCTGAAAGAGATTTCATTTTGTGGTTTTTGTGGTTTTTGTTCTACACCAGCACGTGAGTGAGCTAATCGAGTGACAATGCGTACTAATACTGGTTCGCCACATTTTTCAGAAAACTCAAAGCCATTGTAAACCATATCATAAGCCTCTTGTTGATTGCTTGGCTCTAACATGGGAACAAGTGCAAAGTCTCCATAAAAGCGACTGTCTTGTTCATTTTGCGATGAATGCATACTAGGATCGTCGGCTGCCAAAACAAGTAAGCCGCCATTTACACCTGTAACACCTGCATTGATAAAGCAATCTGCAGCTACATTCATACCAACGTGCTTCATACATACTAATGCACGCTTGCCAACAAAAGACATTCCTAGTGCAGCTTCCATAGCGGTTTTCTCGTTAGAAGCCCAACGGCTATGTATATTTTGCTCTTTAGTGATAGGAGCTGCTTGAATATATTCGGTTATTTCAGTCGAGGGAGTTCCTGGATAGGCATATACTCCTGATAAACCTGCATCTAAAGCCGCTTGAGCGATGGCTTCATCTCCAAGTAAAAGTTGTTTGTTCATATTATTAAGTGTTAATCACGTTTGTTATTCTTGGAGGCAAAGATACATTTTTAGAGCAATTATCAATACAATTACTTAAAAATCTTTCTTTCGTTAAGTGCTTTCCAGTATTTGCGAGCATTTTGCATGTGTTCATTCAATGTAACTGCAAAATTGTGAGTTCCCGAAAAGTCTTCTTTAGCGCACATATATATATAATTGTGTTGAGTATAATTGAGCACGCTTTCTATTCCACGTTTAGAAGGAATACGAATAGGACCGGGAGGTAAACCTGTATTCAAATAGGTGTTGTAAGGTGATTGAAACTTAAGATGTTCGTTGGTGATACGTCTTAATCCAAAGTCTTGCAGTGCAAATTTTACTGTTGGATCTGCTTGTAATGGAATTCCACGTTTCAATCTGTTAATATACAATCCTGCAACCATGGGTTTCTCACCGTTGTCGTTGGTTTCTTCTTCTACAATCGAAGCAAGGGTAGCAACTTGCACAGGTGTCATTCCTAAATCTTTAGCCTTTTGCAATCTATCCTCATTCCAAAAGCTATTATGTTCTTTCTGCATGCGCTTCATGAGGTCGTCTGCACTAATATCCCAATATACTTGATAAGTGTCAGGGATGAAAAGACTACCAATAGTTTGTTCTGTGTATCCTAGAGATTGTTGAAAAACGGTATCGTTAATGGCGTTTGCTACCTCAATAGAGTCTATCATAAGTTGTCGACCAATGTTTTTAGCAAGATTGTCGATTGTACGAACGCTACCAATTGCTAAATTCACAGGTTCTTTATATCCTCTAAATAGTCTGTTGTATAGGTTGAATGCATTATCGCCTGGTTTAATAGCATATTTACCGGTGCGAACCATATTGTTAGGGTTGCGATATTTAGCCATCCATTTAAAACCAACTAAAGAATTTGCATTGCCATTAGCTTTCACCTTATTAAATATTGAGTCGGTAGTATCGTCTCTATCAATATAGATGTAAGTTGTTTTTTCAGGATGAAATTGTGGATACCATAAATAATAATACAAAGAACTAGCTCCTGCTGCACCAATAATGATTAATGCAACAAAAGACCATATAATAATCTTCTTATTTCTGCTCATACAAATATTTATTCAATTAAATAATAGGAGTGGCAAAGTTAAGAAGATTTTTCTTTGAAGTAAATTTTCGGTATTAATTAAACAATCCGGGATATATAATACCTCCTGTATCCGTTACATTTAGTGTTTGCAACAGAGTTCCATCAGGTGAGTAAAATACTTGAAACTCTTCGGGCGAGTTCCAAGACTGAACATCTATTACAATAACCGGAGGTTCTTGTTTTGGCAAATCAATGACTCTAATATAACGCAATCTACCAGCCGAAAGTGTACTGCTCATAAACTTTTGGGCTACTATTTCAGGTATGGCTTCTAGTGAGTTGACATCTTTTTCTGTCATTATCCATTCGCCTTTATTTGTAAACCAAACATTAATGCCGTATTGATTTTCAATAAATGTGGCTATATCATAACCATGGTTTTTACTCCATTGCACATTCGTTGCATTAGGGAAGAGTTTTTGAAGGGCTGCTTCTAAATTAATAGGGTTAGATGCAGAGATAGAAATGGATATTAATAGTAATAATCCAGTAAGGATATACGTTAAATTGTACTTTTTCATATTGTTATCTATGTAGTTATAATTCAGAGAATATTAAATAAATAACAAGGAGTATGGTTATTTGTTTGTATTAATAATGGGATAGGGGTGAAAAAGAAAACTCCTTTTGACTACAATGAGTCAAAAGGAGTTTTATGTGGTTATTAGTTATTGCTTATCTTCGAATATTAGAATCCTTCAGTAAATAATCTTTGAGCAGATAGTGCATTATTGATTAATGCGAATTCAGAAGATACAATGTTACCGATCTTATCTTTTTTGAAAGATTTATCAATCGTACTATCTTTAGTTTCTATTCTTACTTTTGCTACACCATTGCTGATTTCAGCAACTTGTTGTTGGCTGATTTTATAAGTAGCAAAGATAGTGTGTTGTTTCTTCATCCCTTTGCCAATTACGTTTGTATTGCGGCTACTGCAAATAGCATTGTCAATAGCAGACAACTCAATTGTAGAACCATCATTGCATTTAAGCAACAGTTTGCTATTGTTTGAAATAGAAAGCGGAGATGCAGATGTGATTTTTAAATTAAGATAATAATTAGTGTTGTCCAACTCTTGTGTGCTGCTCAATCCAAAAGAAATCGTATTGCTGTCTTTAAAATCGCTTGCTTTCTCTAATGAACAAGCTACGGTTCTTTGTCCGGCTACAGTTTTATCTACTAGAACTTTTTGCGCACTAAGATTGAAAGATAGGGTGATTAGTAATGTGAATAAAATAAATGATTTTGTCATGGTTATAAATGTTTAGGTTTAAATATGATTGGTTATTTTAAGTCTTTTGTGTTTGCTATATGCATGTCTATACATTTAGATGAATAGCGTCTATATTGAATAGCCTTTAAATCATCGTTTATATAACAAGTAATTTTCTGTTTACAAAGAAATGAAATCTTTATGAATATATCAAGGAAGAAATTCTATATAAATGTTGACAAAAGTATAAAGAACTGAAAACAGTAAAAGATTATATAATAGATATTTATAATAAGTAATAGTTTTGGAAAGCTGTATAGAATAATAGAATTTTCTATTAAGTAGAAATGTGTTGGGTGAGGGGCTGATATAGATGTATCTGTTGAGCCACTAACCAGACTTGAACTGGTGACCTGCGCGTTACGAATGCGCTGCTCTACCAACTGAGCTATAGGGGCAAAATAAAGTTTTGTAAAATTACATATTTATTTAGAAATATTGTGATGAGATCATTTATTATTGACTGATAATGATGAATATTCTCTATTTTTGTACTCTATTATAAATCGAAACAAAGATATATTTATGAAATTAATCAATGACACTCTATTAGATAATGTATCAGAACAGGCTAAGAGTAATGAAAGACTTAGAATGAACTATAATTTTCATCAATCAATGGATGATAAAATTCATCGTTTACTAAATGCTATGGAACCTGGTACGTATCTTCCACCTCATAGACATCTTAATCCGGATAAAGAAGAAATATATCTAGTTTTGCGTGGTAGTTTGGTGGCTTTTTCTTTTGATGAAAACGGTAAAGTGATATCTAGTGATGTGCTATCACCTAATAAAGGTAGTTATGGTATAGAGATTCCAGCAGGGGTATGGCATTCGATTGTAGTACTAGAACCTGGAACAGTAATATATGAGATAAAAGAAGGACCCTATGCTCCAATTAGTCCTAGCAATATAGCTCCATGGGCTCCAGATGCTTCAGACAAAGAAGGAATTGAAAAGTTTACAAAGATGTTGTTGGAAGATGCAAAGATTGAATTGTAAATTGTCTGAATAAAAAATCACCCTAATAAATATAATCAATTTATTAGGGTGAACTTTTTATTATTTGCTATACATTTTAGCTCTTAATTCTTTGATGTGATCAGAAGTGATATATTCATCGTATTCCATCATTTTATCAATTATACCGTTTGGAGTAAGTTCGATAATACGATTTGCAACAGTTTGAATAAATTCGTGGTCATGTGAAGAGAAAAGAACATTTCCTTTGTAAGTCTTCAGATTATTGTTGAAAGCTTGAATAGATTCCAAATCCAAGTGGTTGGTAGGAGTGTCAAGAATCAAACAGTTCGCATTGCGAAGTTGCATACGTGCAATCATACAACGCATCTTTTCACCTCCCGAAAGTACATTTACTTTCTTCAATACATCTTCTCCTGAGAATAACATGCGTCCTAAGAAACCTTTCATGTATACTTCGTTTCCTTCTCCGAATTGTCCCAACCAATCAACAAGATTAAGATCTGTGTCGGTATATTCAGTATTGTCAACAGGCAAATAAGCAGTTGTGATTGTTACCCCCCAATTAAAGTGTCCGCTGTCTGCTTTCATCTTATCATTGATGATTTCAAAGAATGCAGTCATAGCACGAGGATTCTTTGAAAGGAATACAATCTTATCACCCTTTTCTACGTTGAAGTTTACATCGTTAAATAGTACAACACCTTCTTCAGTCTTTTTGCTTAAACCAGAAACTTCTAGAATTTGGTTACCTGGTTCGCGTTCAGGAGTGAAGATGATACCTGGATACTTACGTGATGAAGGTTTAATTTCGTCAACGTTCAATTTATCAAGCATTTTCTTACGGCTAGTAGTTTGTTTACTTTTAGCCACGTTAGCACTAAAGCGACGAATGAACTCTTCCAATTCTTTTTTCTTCTCTTCAGCTTTTGCTTTTTGATTTTGTTGTTGACGAAGAGCTAGCTGACTAGATTCGTACCAGAAGCTATAGTTACCAGCAAACATATTGATTTTACCGAAGTCGATATCAACAGTATGAGTACAAACCGAATCCAAGAAGTGACGGTCATGGCTAACTACAAGTACAGTATGTTCGAAGTTAGCTAGATACTCCTCAAGCCATGTTACTGTTTCCATGTCCAAGTCATTGGTAGGCTCATCGAGCAACAAGTTATCAGGGTTACCATATAATGCTTGAGCCAACATAACGCGTACTTTTTCTTTTCCGCTTAACTCGCCCATTAATGTATAGTGCTTATCTTCTTTGATTCCCAATCCGCTTAGAAGTGCAGCTGCATCACTTTCGGCATTCCAGCCGTCAAGTTCAGCAAATTTCTCTTCTAATTCTGAAACTCTCATTCCGTCTTCGTCGGTGAAGTCTTCTTTAGCGTATAGCTCCTCACGTTGTTTCATGATATCCCATAAAACAGAGTGGCCCATCATTACTGTATCCATTACAGTAAATGCGTCCCATTTGAAGTGGTCCTGACTTAAAACAGATAAACGTTCGCCAGGTCCTAAAGCGATTGTACCGGTTGTTGGATCAAGATCTCCATATATAGTACGCAAGAAAGTTGATTTTCCAGCACCATTGGCTCCGATAATACCGTAAATATTTCCATTAGTAAATTTTAAATTTACGTCATTAAACAATACTCTTTTACCAAACTGTACCGAAAGATTTGAAACTGTTATCATATATATAATAATACGTTAAATTGCTAAAATGCAATAAGTTATCCTTAGTAATGTGAAAATAGTAAGCTTTCTAAGGGTTGCTTGCTATTTTTGCCGCAAAGATACATATTTAATATGAATACTCATCATTAATAGTATGTCAATCTGACAGAATTATATTACCTTTGCAGCGTTTTTAATTATAACAACCAAATTGGCAAAGTATTTGTTATAACTATCCGAGTTAGTAAATAGCCAAAAAGGGCGTATTAATAAACAAAAATGATACTATATGAAATCGAAAATGACAGAATCGGTTAACGAACAAGAATTAAAAGGTCAAAACATAGAAGATCTTCACGAAGAACTTCCTCAAGTAGAAGAAAATTCTGAAGAAACTATTGAAACTCCAATAGTAGAGGATGAAGTAGCTGTTAAACTTGAAGAAGTAGCTGCCGAATTAGAAGAACAACGTGATAAATATTTGCGCTTGGCTGCAGAGTTTGATAATTTCCGTAAACGTACGTTGAAAGAAAAGAGTGAACTTATTTTGAATGGAGGCGAGAAAGCGTTGAACAGTATTCTTCCTGTAGTTGATGACTTTGAAAGAGCCATTAATACAATGGAAAAAGCAACAGATGTTGAAGCTGTTAAACAAGGTGTAGATTTAATTTACAATAAGTTTATTTCTGTATTGTCGCAAAATGGAGTTAAGAAGATTGAAACTGATAATCAAGCTTTAGATACTGATTATCATGAAGCTATCGCTGTAATTCCTGCTCCAACCGAAGAGCATAAGGGTAAAATCTTAGATTGCGTACAACCAGGATATACTTTAAATGAAAAAGTACTTCGCCACGCTAAAGTGGTAGTTGGAGAATAAAATAATATATGGAGAAGAGAGACTACTATGAAGTGTTGGAAGTAACTAAAACTTCCACAGTAGAAGAAATTAAAAAAGCATATCGCAAAAAAGCGATTCAATATCACCCAGATAAAAATCCGGGAGACAAAACAGCGGAAGATAAATTTAAAGAGGCAGCTGAGGCATATGGCGTTTTAAGTGATCCTGATAAACGTGCTCGTTATGATCAATTTGGTCATGCCGGTGTAGGTGGTGCTGCTGGTAATGGTGGTCCTTTTGGCGGTTTCAGTGGAGGAATGTCTATGGATGATATTTTCTCTATGTTTGGTGATGTTTTTGGTGGACATGGCGGAGGCTTCGGTGGATTCGGAGGCTTTGGTGGTGGAGGCCAACAGCAACAACGTCGTTTTAGAGGTTCTGATCTTCGCGTTAAAGTAAAACTTACTTTAAAAGAGATTTCTACAGGAGTTGAAAAGAAATTCAAACTTAAAAAATACGTAGCATGTAACTCATGCCATGGTTCGGGAGCAGAAGGCACAAGTGGCAGTGAAACTTGTTCTACTTGTAAGGGTAGTGGATCTGTAATCCGTAATCAACAAACTATTTTGGGTACCATGCAAACCCGTGCTACTTGTCCAACTTGTAACGGTGAAGGTAAAATAATCAAAAACAAGTGTAAAGCTTGTAGCGGAGATGGTATTGTTTATGGCGAAGAAGTAGTTACTGTAAATATTCCAGCAGGTGTTGCTGAGGGTATGCAGTTGTCTATGTCGGGCAAAGGTAATGCTGGTAAACACAATGGTGTACCTGGTGATTTATTAATCATGATTGAGGAAGAACCACATCCAGAATTAATCCGTGATGATAACGACTTGATTTATAACTTGCTTTTAGGTTTCCATTCTGCTGCTTTAGGTGATTCTGTAGAGATACCAACTATTGATGGCAAAGCTAAGGTTAAAATTGAGCCAGGAACTCAACCAGGTAAAGTATTAAGACTTCGTGGTAAAGGTTTGCCTAGTGTAAACGGATATGGCACTGGCGATTTACTTGTAAATGTGAGTGTTTACATTCCTGAAGCATTGAGCAAAGAAGAAAAAGCAATGGTTGAGACACTTGCTGAATCTGATAACTTCAAGCCTAACACTTCTGTTAAAGAGAAAATCTTCCGTAAATTCAGAAGTATGTTTGATTAATTATTGAAATAATCATAATGCAAAAAATAGCTGAACCATTTATGGTTCAGCTATTTTTTTGTTTATATCTTAAAACGCATTAATTCATTAATGGTATAAGCGGAAATCGTGACCAGGTCTCATATTTTCTGCCTTGCTTACTTAATGTTTCTTTCCACATCGATTCTGAGTCAATGCTCAATAATACATTATAGTCTTCTTTGCCTATAATCCACGTATTTTCTTCAATCTCATGTTTCAACTGAGATTCATCCCATCCCGAATAACCAATGAAAAATCTGATTTTAGATTTAATGTCTTCTTCCTGGAAAATTCTTTTTTTGATAGCCGAGAAATCTCCATTTAGATAAAGCCCTTTGGATATATTTAAAGCACCCGGAATATTATCAAACTTATGTAAGTAGAAAAGTGTATCAATTCCTATTGGTCCACCTTTATACAAAGGGATGTCGTCTAAATATTTAAATTCATTGATTACTTCATTTACGAGTACAGGAAGCTGTTTGTTCATAACAAGCCCCATGCTGCCTTCAGATGTATGATCAACAATCAGTATCACCGATCGGCTGAAAATATCATCGCATAGAAACGGTTCAGAGATAAGAATCTTTCCTCTTGACGGTTGAATATCATTCGATTTTATCTTAAATATGTTTTTATCCATCTCGTTCATATCCCATAAATATATAAACTCTTTCGATAAAAACAAATTTAGAAATACTTTTTTTTCCTAAACGATTAATCTTTTAAGATTTGGGGTTATTTTCTGCAAATATTTTCATTCTTTCGTCAAGTTGCTCATACTGATGGTCTTGTATAAAAGATGTACAAGCTCTCAACCCTTGCTGTTCGCTGCCGGTAGTAACCAAAGAGATCGCACTAACGCCATAATACATTAGTTCTTTAGCTAGTTCACCGCTTGTCATTCCTTTGTATCCAATAGTAAAGTAAAAACCATCGGCAAGAGGATTATCCATGTCTTTATCATATACTAAATGAAAACCATGGCGCAAGAATATTTCTTTAAGTTTATGAGCTCTATTCCCATATACCTTCACATCTTCTATGAAATTATATTTGCCATCATTAGCTGCTCGAAGCATAGCGGCCATTGCAAACTGTGCCGAATGACTAGTGCCCGAAGAGAGAGCGTATAATACACGATGAATAAATACGGTTCCAAACGTACCTCCACCATATCGTTGTGTAAACCCGGGATATGAACGGTGATATAATTTATTTGAGATGCAGCTTACACCAATTCTTTGACCAGCATAACTGAATGCTTTAGAACCTGATATAAGTAGTATATAGTTGTCGGTATAATGTGCTACAGAAGATTGGTACGGTTCCGTAAAAGGTTTACTTAAATCTTTTCGGAAATCCATTGCGAAATAAGCTAAATCTTCTAAAACAATAACATCGTACTTGGTAGCTAGTTCGCCAATGATTTTTAGTTCATCATCGTTTAGGCATATCCAACTAGGATTATTGGGGTTTGAGTAGATTATGGCAGAGATATTTCCTTTCTCGAGATAGCTCTCAAGTTTTTGTTTCAACTTATCTCCTCTATAATTATATACATCGAACGATTCATGTTTGGCACCCATTACAACAAGCTGTTGCTTTTGCACCGGAAATCCCGGGTCAATAAATAGTATAGTATCTTTTTGTGGATCGCATTGGCTGCATGTCAAGAATGAGGCAAATGTGCCTTGCATAGAACCGGTCACAGGTACACATCCTTCAGCATTGATATCTACATTAATAAAAGCTTTAACAAAGCGAGATGCCTCATTTTTCAACTCTGGTAAACCATTAATATCTGGGTAAATGCTAGCAATGCCATTTTCGAGTGACTCAATTTCTGCTTTAACACCAATTGCTGATGGCAATAAACCGGGAACGCCCATTTCCATTTTGATAAATTCGATTCCTGATTGTTGTTCTGCTTTAGCGGCAATGGCTTTAACTTCGCGAATGGTTGCTGTTGCAAAATCTTTGATTTGAAACTCGTTTATAGTTTCATCGATGATGTGTTTATCGATAGGAGTATTTTTCATAATTGTTTTTATTGCGTTTTGTATAGGATGCAAATATAAAATAATAAATTGTATAGGTACTCACTTTCAT
>CAMTPH010000076.1 GCA_947074345.1 uncultured Bacteroides sp.
AATTGCGTAATACCTCTTTTATATGTCCTTTATCTTTTAATGATATATACATACCGGCACGGTCTCGATAAATATCGCTAAACTCTAAGCAGGCTTGTCCTACTACAGGATCATAAACTATAGGAACAAAATAAGCAGGATCATGCATTAATGTTTTGAAAAACAAAGTTTCATTTCTATCGAGCAATTGCATAAGATAGATATAACGATCTATATCCTGCTCTTTCTCTTTAAGCTGGCTTAAAACAAGTTTAAGCTGAATGTCTATGTCTTCAATTACAGGTGGCAATAAACCTTCTAGTTTATATTTTTTTCTTTCATCTTCAGTAAATGCAGTTCCTTTGTTATAACGTGCATTGCGCAATAAATTTACTCCTGTTAATTGCTGTTGAGAGGCATCATTCTTATTCATATCATCATTGTTGATTTAAATTTATTAATTGGTATATAACCTTTCTGAAATGATTAATGTTTGATTTTGAATGATTAATAAATTAAAAATAATCAACAACCAATTATGGGATATGATATGAATTACTGACGACAAATAGCTATTACAATACAAGATTAAATAGATACCCCGAAAGTATGATAAACAGCGCAACCGTCCCGAAGAAGATGCCGATAAGTCGCCAAGTCATTACCTTTTTCAACATGGTAGCCTCCGGTAGCGATAGACCGATAACAGCCATCATAAAAGCGATTGCAGTACCCAACGGGATGCCTTTGGCAACAAATACCTGAATGATAGGAACCACACCGGCAGCATTGGCATACATAGGTACGGCCAATATTACCGCCAACGGCACTCCATACCATTTATCATTGGCTAGATATTCTTCGAAGAAGCCTTCGGGGATGTATCCATGCATAGCAGCGCCAATCGCAATACCGATGATAACATATACAAGCACGCCACGCACAATGCCCCAAGCATCTTTCAAGATAGTTGGCAAACGTTTTATGAAGGTGGTCTGTTCTGCCTCCCAAATCGTATTCTCTGTTTGCGCCATACTTTGTACCTGTTGCACCCATGGGCTCAAGAAACGCTCCAAACGAAACTTATTGAGCACAAAGCCTCCGATAGTACCCATCAGTATGCCCGATATGGCATAGATCAAAGTTGCTTTCAAGCCAAAGGCTCCGAGAAACATAGCTACCGCTACTTCGTTGACTAGGGGAGAGGTTATCAGAAAAGCCAAAGTTACACCTAGTGGCAAACCGCCTTTTATGAAACCTATAAATAACGGTATCGATGAACAACTGCAAAAGGGAGTAATTGCTCCAAATATTGCAGCAAACAAGTACTGAAAACCATATAACTTACGGTTGGTTAGAAAGGCACGCAATCTGTCTATCGGGAAATAGGCATTGACGATGCCCATCAATGCGCTAATCAAAAATAGCAGAATAAGAATCTTGATGGTATCGTAAAAGAAGAAATTGATGGATGCACCTAAGTGGCTAGCTGCATCCAATCCAAATATGTCATATACTAACCAATCTGCAAATCGTTGTATCATGTTCTTTATTTTCCGCTTTTGCAGTTACAACCACATTTAGGCATGGTTATCCCTTTGATATCCTCAATATAAAATCGTTGAAAACGATTCTTTATCTCATCTCTTACACGACGAAACTCACCTTCGATAAACTCGGGTGTGCCTACTGCGTGCGATGGATCATCAAAACCGATGTGTATGCGATGTTTTACTTCGCCCACAAATGCAGGACACGACTCGTTGGCGCCACCACAAACTGTGATTACATAATCCCAAGGTTCGTTCAAGTACTTGTCTACGCTATCAGATGTATGGTTCGAAATATCGATACCGGCCTCTTTCATCGCTTTGACTGCTCCTTCGTTGAGTTTGCCCGATGCCTGTGTGCCTGCCGAACAAACTGTAATGTCTTTATCGAATGATTGTAGAAAACCATGCGCCATTTGGCTGCGGCAGCTGTTTCCTGTGCAAAGAATTAATATTTTCATAATTGGTTTAAATAATGTATGTTTATAAATAATAGATAATGGCATAATATATGCCAACTGCTATAAATAAGATGGCTACAATGTGCAGCATCCATTTTTGTATGATCTGAATATGGTTGTAAAATTTTCCGATACTTGAAATGCTGTATGCTAAAATCCAAGCTACGAGCATTACCGGTACTCCGGTTGCAAATGCAAATATTACTGGCAACAAATATCCTTCGGGCAATGATGCTGACATAGGCATAAGCATGCCAAAATAGAAAACACCACTTGTTGGGCAAAAAGCCAATGCAAACAAAAAGCCTAGCAATAATGCTCCCCAACTACCTCTTTTCTTATATTGTTCGCCATTGTGTTTGAATAAATTCCATTGACGCAACTTAAGTTTGTGACCAAACAACATAAATAATCCAATCAGAATAAGAGCCGGTGATATAGCATATTCACCAAAGCGTGCTACAATCTTATGAATCATATAGGTGCTAGATCCCTGCTTAAGTAGTGGAATGATAATAAATGCCAGAGCTGTATATGCAATTATCCGTCCAAGTGTGTAGAGCAATCCATTTCTAAAAATTAAATGCTTGTTTTCGATATCTTTGCTGATATACCCAATGGCAGTAATATTGGTAGCCATGGGACATGGACTGATGGCGGTAAGCAAACCAAGCAAAAAAGCCGTTATAAGCGGTATGTTGCTGTTTTCAATCAGCAATTGCAATTGTTCCATTATTCAGCTAATAACTCGTTTATTTTTGTTTTTAAGCTATCTTTAAAAATCTCAGATGATTTTAATGCTTTCGAAAAAGCATAATTCGTCAGATTATTTTCAATGATGCCATGATCACTATATTTATTAATAAGAAGTGATGTACCTGCTATTTTATATTTGCTGGCTATTGCTTCTCCTTCCGATGTGCCCAAATCAATAACCTGATAAGTAATATCGCCATCTTTTAATTGCTTAGCAAAATTATTATCCAATACCTCTTTGGTTGCCTCTTCGATAGCTAAGCATGTAGCACAACGCTTACGTGTATGAAAGTACAAAACTTCTACATCGTGATCTAAATTATCGTTTATCTCATTATTTGTAGCTGAAGGCTTGGAATTGCAACTTAGCAAACAGCCAATAATTAATAAACTCAATATATGTATTTTCATAGTAGTATGATTTTATTTTTTGAGAAGCAACTCTTTAACTTCGGCTAAAGAAAGCTTTTTGCCGGCTGATACAACTTTTTCGTCTATCACCAACCCGGGGAGAGATAATACATTGTAATTGATGATTTGCATCATATCTTCTACTTTCACGATGTTAGCATTAAGTGCCAATTCGGCAACTGCTTGTTTGGTAGTCTCGTAAAGCGCATTGCATCCGGCGCAACCGGTTCCTAAGATTTTGATTTCCATAATTTATATATTTTATTTGTTAGTAATTCGCAAAACAACGAACAATATAAACTCGAAATATACTGTTTTGATTAGCTACAACAGTTTTTCTTCTCGGTTGAAATATTCATTAAAGCATTGAGTAACTGCTTGGCAATTGCCCAATTATCGCGATTGATGCAATATTTAACTTTAGGAGCTTGTATCTCGCCTTGTATCAAACCGGCATCTTTCAATTCGGCCAAGTGTTGCGATACGGTAGCTTTTGCTATAGGCAACACTTCGTGTATGTCGCCAAAGAAACAACTCTCTTGCGATGCTAAGAACTTTAAGATTGCTATGCGTGCCGGATGTCCCATGGCTTTTGCAAAGCGAGCCAATTGCTCTTCTTGTTCGGTATATTTTCTTGTCGACATAAGTGTATATTTATTGTTGTTCGCAAAATTACGAACGATATATTAAAAACCAAACATCATCATTATTATTTATGATTATTTTAGTTGCGCTACTGTTTCATTAAAGCTGAAATGTTTCGTGTTAGTCGCTTGCAAGCAGCGTGTCAATTTTCTTCTTCAATCCCATCTCAAAGCTATCGGGATGAGCTATTGTGCTACGAGCAAAATCGGTAATGTTGTGTATGGTTACTTTATTGCCCTTCCACTGATTGATGATTAGGGCCGAACCTTTGGTCTTGTATTTAAGTGCGATGCTTGCTCCTTCAGAAGTACCCAAGTCGTAGTCGTTGTATACAATTTTATTATCATTCTGTTGTTTAGCAAAATCTTTGTTCAATACTTGCTGTGTATATTTGTTTACCGGCTTCCAAGCATCATCATTCCATCGTTTGTGGAAGTTTATAATTTCTATATAATTGTTTTCTGTAACGGTTGCAGGCTCTTTCGTTTTGTTCAGATTGCATCCAGCAATCCAAAAAATAGCCAACAGTATAAGTGTAATTTTTTTCATGTCAGCAAGTTTTAGAATGGCCGATAATTGGTCACTTTCGATTAATATGGTTGTTTCATTGTTATTATAAGTCTTTTCCGTGTAAAAATGTTCGTCGTTCATTCTATTTCAACCAAAAAAACTTATTAACTTTGCGAGTCTTTTTTGAGAAACAATATAAAAACTTATCATATGAATATCTCTTATAATTGGCTGAAAGAGTATGTTGACTTCAATCTGTCGCCCGAAGAAGTAGCGGAAGCGCTTACATCTATCGGACTTGAATCAGGTGGAGTAGAAGAGGTGCAAACTATCAAAGGCGGATTAGAAGGCCTTGTGATTGGCGAAGTTCTTACTTGCGAAGATCATCCTAATTCAGACCACTTACATATTACTACTGTAAATTTGGGTAATGGCGAACCAACACAAATCGTGTGTGGAGCAGCCAATGTAGCTGCCGGCCAAAAGGTGGTTGTTGCAACACTCGGTACTAAGCTTTACAGTGGCGATGACTGTTTTACAATTAAAAAATCAAAGATTCGCGGTGTTGAGTCTACAGGCATGATTTGTGCTGAAGATGAAATCGGTATCGGTAATTCACACGAAGGCATTATCGTTCTTCCTGCTGAAGCTGTACCTGGCACATTGGCGAAAGATTATTATAACATCAAGAGCGATTATGTGATTGAAGTAGATATCACTCCTAACCGTGCCGATGCTTGTTCGCACTATGGTGTGGCTCGCGATTTGCATGCTTATCTTCTTCAAAACGGTTTGGCTACTGCATTGCGTCGCCCATCTGTTGATGCTTTCAAAGTAGAGAACCACGATCTTGATATTGCAGTTTCTGTAGAAAATACAGAGGCTTGCCCACGCTATGCAGGTGTAACTGTAAAAGGCGTAAAGGTAACTGAGAGTCCTGATTGGTTGAAAGACAAACTTCAATTGATCGGTATTCGTCCTATTAATAATGTAGTAGATATCACGAACTTTATCGTTCATGCTTTTGGTCAACCATTGCATTGCTTTGATGCTGCTAAGATTAAAGGTGGCGAGGTGATTGTGAAAACAATGCCCGAAGGTACTCCTTTTGTTACTCTTGATGGTGTAGAACGCAAATTGAGCGATCGCGACTTGATGATTTGCAACAAAGAAGAAGCAATGTGTATTGCCGGTGTATTTGGTGGTTTAGACTCTGGTTCTACCGAGACGACTACTGATGTATTCATTGAAAGTGCATACTTCAATCCTACATGGGTGCGCAAAACTGCTCGCCGTCATGCATTGAATACAGATGCTTCATTCCGTTTTGAGCGTGGTGTTGATCCTAATATCACTATCTACTGCTTGAAGTTGGCTGCATTGATGATTCAAGAATTGGCAGGTGGTACTGTTTCAAGCGAAATCAAAGATATCTATCCAGAACCAATTCAAGATTTTATCGTAGATCTTACTTACAATAAAGTAAACTCATTGATTGGTAAAGTGATTCCTGTTGAAACAGTGAAGAACATTGTGGCTAGCTTGGAGATGAAAACTCTTGAAGAAACTGCCGAAGGTTTGAAATTGGCTGTTCCTCCTTATCGTGTAGACGTGCAACGCGATTGCGACGTTATCGAAGATATCCTTCGTGTATACGGTTATAATAATGTGGAAATCCCAACTACTTTGAAATCGAGTCTTACTACTAAAGGTGAAGAAGATAAATCAAACAAACTACAAAACTTAATTGCTGAGCAATTGGTAGGTTGTGGTTTCAACGAAATATTAAACAACTCATTGACTGCTGTTTCTTACTACGAAGGTCTAGAAGCTTATCCTTCGAGCAGAGCAGTAATGTTGATGAACCCATTGAGCAACGATTTGAACTGCATGCGTCAAACTCTTTTGTTTGGTGGTCTTGAAAGCATCGCTTACAACGCTAATCGTAGAAGTGCTGATTTGAAATTCTTCGAATTTGGTAACTGCTACTACTACAATGCCGACAAACGTAATCCTGAGAAAGTATTGGCTCCTTATTCAGAAGACTATCACTTGGGTATGTGGGTTACTGGTAAACGTGTTGCAAACTCATGGGCACATGCAGACGAAAACAGTTCGGTATACGAATTGAAAGCTTACGTTGAAGATGTATTTGCACGTTTGGGCTTAGATATGCGTGGTTTGGTTGTAGGTAACTTAACAGACGATTTATTCTCGGCTGCGCTTACTGTTAATACAAGAGGTGGCAAACGTCTTGCTACGTTTGGTGTAGTATCTCGTGCTATCTTGAAGAAATTTGATATCGACAATGAAGTATTCTTCGCCGATTTGAACTGGAAAGAATTGATGAAAGCTACTCGTTCAGTGAAAATCAGCTATCAAGAGATCTCTAAATTCCCAGCTGTGCGTCGCGACTTGGCTCTATTGCTTGACAAGCAAGTTCAGTTTGGCGAAATCGAAAAGATTGCTTACGAGACAGAAAAGAAACTTTTGAAATCGGTTGAATTGTTTGACGTTTACGAAGGCAAGAACCTTGAAGCAGGCAAGAAATCGTATGCGGTTAGCTTCATGTTGCAAGATGAAAATCAAACATTGAACGATAAGCAAATCGATAAAATCATGTCGAAGCTAATCAAAAACTTAGAAGACAAACTGGGTGCTAAACTCAGATAAGATAATCTTATACAATAACATATTTAAAAAATATAACCAATGGGAAGAGCGTTCGAATATAGAAAAGCAACCAAGATGAAAAGATGGGGCAACATGGCCCGTACATTTACAAGAATTGGTAAACAAATCGCAATCGCTGTTAAAAATGGCGGTCCAGATCCTGAAAATAACCCAGCACTTCGTGCCGTAGTAGCTACAGCTAAACGCGAAAATATGCCAAAAGATAACGTGGAACGCGCTATCAAAAACGCATTGGGTAAAGACCAAAAAGACTACAAAGAGATGAACTACGAAGGATACGGTCCTTTTGGTATCGCTGTATTTGTAGAAACTGCTACTGATAACACTACTCGTACTGTTGCTAACGTGCGTAGTATCTTCAATAAGTTTGGTGGTTCTCTTGGAACTTCTGGTAGCTTAGAGTTTATCTTTAGCTGGAAGTCTATGTTTACTATCGCTAAGAAAGATGGTTTGGATATGGATGAATTGATTCTTGATCTAATCGACTACGGTGTAGAAGATGAATACGATGAAGATGATGAAGAAATCACAATCTATGGTGATCCAAAATCATTCGCGCAAATTCAAAAACACTTAGAAAGCGATGGCTTCGAAGTGAAAGCTGCTGAGTTCACTCGCATCCCTAACGATGAGAAGGATCTAGATGCAGAGCAACGTGCTACTATCGACAAGATGATTGAGAAACTTGAAGATGATGAAGACGTGCAAAATGTATATACTAACATGAAGCCTGCTATCGACGAAGAATAATGGAGATAGTGTATAAAACGGAAGGCACCTGCAGTACACATATTGAGATTATTATTGAAGATGGTATTGTAGAGGAAATAGCTTTCTGGGGCGGATGTAGTGGCAATCTGCAAGGTTTATCTCGCTTGGTTAGAGGCATGAAGGTGGAAGAAGTTATCACCCGATTGGAAGGCATAAGATGTGGACGACGTTCTACTTCTTGTCCTGATCAACTAAGTAAGGCTTTGCGTAATATGCAGAAATGATTGTCTTTAGATAAAACCAAAAAAGGATTAACGATAATATTATCGTTGATCCTTTTTTTTTACCCCTTTGTTAACGATACATATCTGGAGTAATCGTTAAGCGTAATTGGTTTTGACGTGTTCTCTCTGAAAGATAGACATAGACAATTGTGACATTGTTATTTCTGTAAATTTCCATTTCCTTATTTGCTTTAATAAGGTCAGGGATTGTACTCTTCAGTTTCTCATTTATAGAATCCGAAGTCTCGGGGTTGTCAGCTGTTCCGGTTAGCGTGTAATAATAAATAAAAGTGTTTTCGCTTTTTAAATATCGAGTGCTATCAAGTGTGGTAACATCATCGATAATCATAGGACATTGCCTGTTTGCTTCTTTAGATGCGTTTTCAAATACTTCCGGTTTGGGCTGCTGACAAGCCACGAACATACATATTAAAATGTATGATAGCGGAAGAAGCTTTCTCATGTATGTTTATTTAAGATGAATTATAAAGACAAATATATTTTAATTTATCGGAAAAACAAATGTTCTTTATCGCTAATTTTGTTAAATGAATGTTTTTTATTTCTATGGCTAATTCTATTTCTTTTGCTTTTTAATTGTATTTTTGTGAAAATTGTTAACGATAAATATCTTAATTATGTGGAATATCATTAAAGATTTAAAGCGTAAGGATCATAAAAGGTATTTGGGCGGATTAGATATATTTAGATATATCGGTCCGGGTTTATTGGTTACTGTCGGATTTATCGATCCCGGTAATTGGGCTTCTAACTTTGCTGCAGGCTCTGAGTTTGGATATGCTTTGTTGTGGGTGGTTACGCTTTCTACAATTATGCTTATCATATTGCAACATAATGTGGCTCACTTGGGCATTGTTACTGGTCTTTGCTTGGCTGAAGCCGCTACACAATTTACTCCAAAGTGGGTTGCTCGGCCTATATTGGGCTCTGCTGTACTTGCTTCTATATCAACTTCGCTGGCCGAGATTTTAGGGGGAGCTATCGCATTGGAGATGCTACTCAAAGTGCCAATTGCATGGGGAGCGGTGCTGACTACTATTTTTGTTTTAATCATGCTCTTTACAAACTCTTATAAGCGTATCGAGAAAGCTATTATTGCTTTCGTCTCGGTGATAGGTCTTTCGTTTATATACGAACTTTTCTTGGTAGAAATAGATTGGCCATTGGCAGCCAAGTGTTGGGTTACGCCCGCTATTCCAAAGGGCAGTATGCTTATAATAATGAGTGTGCTCGGTGCTGTTGTGATGCCTCATAACTTATTTCTTCATTCGGAAGTTATACAGAGTCATGAATACAATAAGCAAGATGATGCTTCTATCAAGAAAGTGTTGAAGTACGAAATGTTTGATACGCTTTTTTCGATGTTGGTAGGGTGGGCTATCAATAGTGCAATGATATTGCTTGCCGCTGCTACGTTTTATCAACATCATATTCAGGTTAGCGAATTGGAACAGGCTAAGGCATTGCTCGATCCGTTGCTTGGCAGTAATGCAGGCATCATATTTGCATTGGCTTTACTGATGGCAGGTGTTTCGTCTACTATAACGAGTGGTATGGCTGCCGGTACTATCTTTGCCGGTATCTTTGGTGAATCTTATAATGTGAAAGATAGTCACTCGCGAGTTGGGATAATAATATCCTTGGGCATCGCTTTGCTATTAATCTTCTTTATCCACGATCCGTTTAAAGGTTTGATAATATCTCAGATGGTGCTAAGTGTGCAATTACCTTTCACTGTGTTTCTTCAAGTATCGCTTACATCGTCAAAACGTGTGATGGGTAAGTATGTAAATAGTCGTTTTACCACTTATTTACTATATATTATAGCTGTAATTGTGAGCGTATTGAATATTATATTGCTGTTTTCTTATTAATAGTTCTTAAACAATTGTTATAGAAAGTTTTCTGCTATCTCCTCCATCTCTGAACTCACATAGGTAAATGCCTTGCCAGGTTCCTAAGTTCAATCGATGATTTTTAATGGGTATCGTTACCGAACTACCTACTAAAGATGATTTGATATGTGCCGACATATCGTCGGGCCCTTCTAATGTGTGGATAAAATAGGGTGCTGCATCAGGAACGAGCCTATTGAAGAAGCTGTTAAAGTCTTGGCGTACATCAGGATCAGCATTCTCATTAATAGTCAACCCAGCTGATGTGTGTTTGATAAATACAAACAATAATCCATGTTCGGGCAAGTTGGGTAGCTGTTGCTCAATATAACGAGTAATAAGATGAAAGCCTCTTGGATAGTGAGGTAGTTGAATGTCGAATGTTGTAGCCATGATAGATTAATTCAATTTGATATTAGAATAACACAAAGATACTTTTTTATACATTTGCGCAAAATTAATCATTAGTTCAATTTATGGAAGATAGAGTAGAGCGCGCTATTGCGTTATTTAAAAGTGGATATAATTGTTCGCAGGCTGTAGTGGCAGCTTATGCCGATTTGTATGGTTTTACATCTGACCAGGCTTTTAAAATGGCTGCTTCGTTTGGTGGAGGTATCGGACGTATGCGCGAAACATGTGGCGCTGCATGTGGTTTGTTTATGCTTGCCGGATTAGAAACAGGTGCTGTCGAAGGTGCCGATCGTGAAGGTAAAGCTGCTAATTATGCTTTGGTACAAGAGTTGGCTGAAGAGTTTCGCAAACGCAATGGTTCTATAAACTGTAGTGAGTTGTTGGGTTTGAAACCGGCTACTCCCATTTCTACTATTCCAGAAGAGCGCACCGAGCAATATTATATAAAGCGTCCTTGTTCCAAAATGGTAGAAGAAGCTGCACGTATTTGGGGCGAATATTTAGCACGTAATAGTGCCGATTAATAAGTATGATTTACTATTTGATCGATGATTTCTGTAGTTAACAAATATTAGTCAATTATATGCTGTAGACCCTTATTCTTGTTCTTCTTGAGTAAAAAACAACTTATTTTAAAAATAAATAAGAAAAAAATAGTGTCTTGTATGTTGTATAACATGAAATATTTATATATTTGCAAAGGTTATTATTTAAAATCCTATTTCATAGGTAATTTGTTTTTATTATGTCTAACTAAAATTAAAGCAGATGTTAAAAGAAAAAGCTGGTGAAACTGCAGGAAAAATCTGGATTGCACTTGATGGAACTGAAGGTCTAACTGCAAAACAAATTAAAAAAGCGACTAAACTCGTTGATAAAGACTTGTTTCTAGGACTTGGTTGGTTGCTTCGTGAAGAAAAGGTTGCCACACAAGACCTTGAAGGAGAACTTTATGTAAAGCTAGTATAAGCTAAACGAAGAAAGAATTATAAAGAATGCGTTACGATATCATGTCGTAACGCATTTTTTATTTACTAAATCTTATACTTCATTATAAGTTTTAACAGTTGCCTATGATAGTGTCAAATACTATATTTTATCATTTAATAAATTAGTGCTATCTTTGTACCTAAGTTTGAAGAGTAATTTTTAGAAAACTAGTGTGCTAAAAACATTAATTTTAATTATTCTTTCAAGCTAAGATGATTAAGTAATTATTTGAATCGATTTAGTTTACAAAATGAAGAATATACGCAATTTCTGTATTATCGCTCACATTGACCATGGTAAGTCAACTCTAGCAGACCGTTTGTTGGAATTTACAAAGACCATTACTGTAACATCCGGACAAATGTTGGATGATATGGATTTGGAAAAAGAACGTGGTATCACTATCAAAAGTCATGCCATTCAGATGGAATATATGCACAATGGAGAAAAGTATATTCTGAATTTGATTGATACTCCGGGGCACGTTGACTTCTCATATGAAGTTTCTCGTTCTATCGCAGCTTGCGAAGGTGCACTTCTTATTGTTGATGCATCACAAGGTGTACAAGCTCAAACTATCTCGAACTTATATATGGCTATTGAGCACGATTTAGAGATTGTGCCTATTATCAATAAGTGCGATATGGCAAGTGCCAACCCTGAAGAGGTTGAAGATGAAATCGTAGAACTACTTGGTTGCAAACGCGAAGAGATTATTCGCGCTTCTGGTAAAACCGGTATGGGTGTCGAAGATATCTTAACAGCTGTAATTGATCGTGTTCCTGCTCCAACAGGCGATGATAATGCTCCTCTTCAAGCTTTGATTTTTGACTCTGTATTTAACTCATTCCGTGGTATTATTGCTTACTTCAAAATCGAGAACGGTGTAATTCGTTCGGGCGATAAGGTGAAGTTCTTCAATACCGGTAAAGAGTATCTTGCTGATGAAATCGGTGTGTTGAAAATGGATATGGTGCCAAGAAAAGAACTACGTACTGGTGACGTAGGTTATATTATTTCGGGTATCAAAACATCGAAAGAAGTTAAGGTAGGGGATACAATCACTCAGGTATCTAATCCTTGTAGTGAGGCTATCGACGGATTTGAAGAGGTGAAACCAATGGTATTTGCTGGTCTTTATCCTATCGAAGCCGAAGATTTCGAAGATCTTCGTGCATCTCTCGAAAAACTTCAGTTGAATGATGCATCGTTGACTTTCCAACCTGAGTCTTCTTTGGCTCTTGGGTTTGGTTTCCGTTGCGGATTCCTTGGCTTATTGCACATGGAAATCATTCAAGAACGTTTAGATCGCGAGTTCGATATGAACGTTATCACTACTGTACCAAACGTTTCTTACAATATTTACGACAAACATGGCGAAATGAAAGAGGTGCATAACCCTGGTGGTATGCCCGATCCGACATTAATTGACCATATTGAAGAACCTTATATCAAGGCATCTGTTATTACTACAACAGACTATATCGGTCCAATCATGTCGCTTTGTCTTGGAAAACGTGGTGAGTTGCTCAAACAAGAGTATATCTCGGGCAATCGTGTAGAACTACATTACTATATGCCTCTTGGTGAAATCGTAATCGACTTCTACGACCGTTTGAAGAGTATTTCTAAAGGTTATGCTTCATTTGATTATCATCCTTGTGGTTTCCGTACATCTAAACTAGTAAAACTAGATGTATTATTGAATGGTGAATCGGTTGATGCACTTTCTACTTTGACACACGTTGACAATGCTTACGATATGGGACGTCGCATGTGTGAAAAACTAAAAGAACTGATACCTCGTCAACAGTTTGATATTGCTATTCAAGCTGCTATTGGTTCAAAGATCATTGCACGCGAAACTATTAAAGCTTTACGTAAAGACGTAACTGCCAAATGTTATGGTGGTGACGTGAGCCGTAAACGTAAACTCCTTGAAAAACAAAAGAAAGGAAAGAAACGCATGAAACAAATCGGTAGTGTAGAAGTGCCACAAAAGGCCTTCTTAGCCGTATTAAAACTAGACTAAAAACAAACTATTTATAAATTATTTAAAAGATTAACGAATGAGAAAGGTGCTATTATTTTCGGTATTTCTGATACTGGGGTTGGTTGTTTCGCAATTAATTCCGGCAGAGGGTGTAATAAAAACAACATCAAATACATTGCTTTATATTTGTCTTGGTTTTATCATGATAAATGTAGGACGAGAATTTGAGTTAGATAAAACTCGTTGGAAGAGTTATGCCGCCGATTATTTTATAGCAATGGCCACAGCTGCTCTACCATGGATATTAATTGCTCTATATTATATCTTCATTCTTCTACCGCCCGAATATTGGAATAGTTGGGAAGCTTGGAAAGAAAATCTATTATTGAGTCGTTTTGCTGCTCCTACATCTGCAGGTATCTTATTTACTATGCTTGCTGCTCTTGGTTTAAAATCGAGCTGGATGTATAAAAAGATACAAGTATTAGCAATTTTTGACGACTTAGATACTATTCTTCTAATGATTCCGTTACAGATAATGATGATTGGATTGCGTTGGCAATTAATTGTGATTATTGTAGTCGTATTCTTGCTTCTTACTTTCGGTTGGAAATATCTTAGTAAGTTTAATTTCCGCCAAGACTGGAAAGCGATATTGCTTTATTCTACGATTATATTCATTATCTGCCAAGGGGTTTACTTGATTACTAAGAAATTCTATGGCGCAGAAGGTAGCATACACATCGAAGTGTTATTGCCTGCTTTCGTAATGGGTATGATAATGAAGCATACAGAGAGCCATTCACCTATCGAAGAGAAGGTGTCAACTGGTATTTCTTTCTTCTTTATGTTCTTGGTTGGTATGGCTATGCCTCACTTCGTAGGTATTGACTATGCAGAAGCCGAACCAGGTATAAGCTCTATTACAGGTGATCAACCAATGATGTCGTGGCCGGTAATAGCTTATCACGTAGTTGTCGTTTCAATCTTATCAAATATAGGTAAACTTTGTCCTGTATTCTTCTATCGTGATCGTAAGATTAGTGAGCGTTTGGCGCTTTCTATCGGTATGTTTACGCGTGGTGAAG
>CAMTPH010000077.1 GCA_947074345.1 uncultured Bacteroides sp.
ACCGTTCGCAATACTACCAATCTATTTGGGCAGCCGACAATGGCGATCTTTATGTGTTCTCGCCAAGTTATGCTAAAACAATGACTGCTGCAGTACAACAAACAACTTTACCAGCCGGTGTAGTTCGTATCAAAGCAGGCACTGAAGAGTTTGATAACGATTACTATTGCAACCTAGAAGAACAAACTAACGGTAAATCATTCCTTCGTTGCTGGCACATTGCCGACGATTACTTTTTGATGTTGATGTACGATAGACCATTGACTGAAGTAGACTTCGTTGCAACAGAGCTTGCAGTATTCAAAGGTTCAACAAAAGAATTAAACTATGTATCGGGTATACCTTCGGCAGATGTATTGTCTGGCTTCGGTAACACACCATACGTAGAAAACGGTAAGATTTATGTAACTCTTGCTACAACAGATGCTAACCAACCAGCTATCTATGAAGTTAACCCAAAAACAGCTACTGCTACAAGAGGCTTGGAAGTTAACTCAGACGCTGTAACAGCTGTAGGTAAGTTGACTTACAAAAACTAAGATATAACGTTTCAATGATTCGTTTTTTTATTTGCATCTTAATCTTCTTGTTCTCGTATTCATTGCGAGGACAAGAGGATTTTATTATAGGAAAAGCTTACACCATCGACTCTTCTATATTGGTAGAAACATGTCATTACTGGGTTTCTGTTCCTACTGACTATGATGCAGATAGCAAGCAATCTTATCCGCTTATAATACTGTTAGATGGCGAGAAGTACTTTCCTGTAGTACAAGGCATGAAGCATATGTATAGCAGTGGCAAAACAGGTTTGATGCCAGCGGCTATATTAGTCGGATTAAAGAGTAATGATCGTACGCGCGATTTTACCCCAACCGCTTCGGCTATGGGTAGAGATGGAAAAGTGATGCAAGATGCGCAACCGATGGGTGGTGGTTCAACAGCCTACATGCGTTTTATTCGAGAAGAGTTATTGCCAGCTTTAGAGAGGCAATATCCCCTGTCAGACCAGCGATTGCTTATTGGTCATTCATATGCAGGACTATTTGCAATGAGTACATTTATCTCTCAACCCACTCTATTTACGCACTATTTAATACTCGACCCAAGTGTGTGGTGGGATAATGGTTGCATCATAGAGCAAACTACCGCGAAGTTGAGCGAATCAGACCATTCTAATCAGAAAATTTATATCGGTTTTGCAACCAAAGAGTCACAAAAACGTTTAAATTTACATATGGATAAGGCAGATAAACTATTGTCAATACTCCATAAAAAAGAAGATACATATCAATTAATTTCCCATCGTTTCACAAACGAAAGTCATGGAACCATATTCATTCCGGGCTTCTTAGATGGAATTAAAAAACTATACGAACAATGAGAAAATTATTTAGCAAAATACACCTTTGGCTGTCATTGCCTATCGGAATCATCATTGCTATCATCTGCATTTCGGGCTCTATACTTGTTTTCGAGCGCGATATATTAGAAATATGCTACCCATCTCGCTATTTTGTAGAAGAGGTACAAGCCGAAGCTATGCCTGTAGGTAAAGTGTTAAAGATAGTAGGTTCGCAACTGCCCGAGAATAAAGAGATAAAATCAATTCAGATATCTTCAGACCCATCACGTACATGGGCATTGAACACAGAGGCTCGCTTTGAGTGCTATTATGTTAATCCATATACTGCAGAGATAACTTACTACCAAAGTAAGCGTAGTCCGTTTTTTGCTACTACCATGCGTCTACACCGTTGGTTGTTGGGCGAATACAAACGCGATGGAAGCTTCTCTTTAGGCAAAACGGTTGTAGGTATCAGTACCATTATTATGGTAATCATCTTGATAAGTGGTATTGTGATATGGGCTCCTCGTACTAAAAAAGCATTGAAGAATCGATTAACAATCAATTGCGACAAGGGATGGTTCAGATTCTTTTATGATTTGCACGTAGCCGGTGGTATCTATACCGTTATCATTCTTTTGACATTGGCACTGACAGGTCTTACATGGTCGTTTAAGTGGTACAACACCGCATTTTATGCCGTTTTTGGAGTTGATACAACCGCACAAGTTGCTCCTAATGCGACTGCTGCACCAGCTGCTCAACAAAAGCCACAAGGCGAGCGTGGTGAAAGAGGAGAGCAAGGCAATCGCCCTGCCAATGGCGAAGGTAAACCAGAAAGAAGTGGAGAACGTTCAGAGCGTTCTGGAGGCAGACCAGCCAATGCTATTGAGTGGAATAAGGCATTATCTGCTATCGAAGATGCATTCCCTAACTATCGCAATATCACTATTCAGTCGGGTTCGGCTTCGGTTTCTACCTCAAAATATGGGAATGTGCGTGGAAGCGACCGAGTGAATTTTGATAACCAAACGGGTGAGATTAAGAGTATACAGTATTACAAAGACCAACCAAAGTCGGGTAAGATTCGCGGATGGATTTACTCGGTGCACGTAGGTGCTTGGGGTGGTTTCATCACCAAATTGATTACTTGTCTCGTTTCGTTGTTGGGTGCTGTGTTTGCGCTTTCGGGTTACTACTTCTGGTGGAAGAAGCGAAGCATCAAAAAAAAGAAATCAAGACGTAGAGATTAGTTGTAGTATATATAAATTGTTTTTCAACTATTCAAACGGATGTATCTGTAATAAGATACATCCGTTTCTTGTTTTTAACCCGATGAATGGTAATCTGCTCTGTTTAGAACGATAACTGTTAACTATTATCATGCTAAGTGTATATACTTAACGTGATAATAGTTAACAGTTATCGAATAGGCAGTAATAAGCAAAAAAATAACTGATATAGATTGTCTATGCTATATCAGTTATTATACTGTATTTTGTTACTTAGATGTTTTGGAAAAATGCATTTAAATTGGTCTCTCGGTCTAAATTAAGCTTCTTGCGTAGCCTCATACGAGCCTTCTTAAGTGCCTCTTCCGATTGGAAAGTAATCTTATTAATATCTTTACTACTCATATTGAGTTTTAAGAATACACAAAGCTTTCGCTCATTGGGGGTCAGGTTAGGGTACAGCGCATTGAGTTTATCATAAAACTGTGGACTTACCTTAATGAATTGTGTCTCAAACTCTTTCCAACTTGTATTGTCTGATTGGTTTTTAAAGTAGCTTATCAGCGATCGCATATTGTCTTTTGAGCTTCCTTCTGATTCGTCTTCTATGTTTTGAAGCATTTTCAAACAGTACGTGTCTCTTTCTGCATTCTGTACTAATCTCAACTTAGCCGCAGCAATCTCTTGTTCGCGCATCACCATCTCTTGATTTACATTTTCGAGTTCTAATGCCAACAAGCGTTTCTTAAGTCTGGTAGAGCGATAAAACATGAAGAGTAACCCTGCTACCAAAATAGAAAGGGTTCCACTACCAATCAGAATTATACGTTGGTTCTTAATCTTCATTTCGTTTTCTGCACGCTGTAGCTCATACTCTTTCTTTTGTTTGTCGTATTCATAAGAGCTCTCCAACTGTGTAAGTTCGCGTATGTTTTTCTCATTAAAAATGGAGTCGTTAAGTCTCTTGTAATCAATATGAAGCAATAGAGATGTTTTAAAATTGCCTGCTTCAGCATGACTGTCAACTAGCATGCCTAACGTTTTGATGATTCCTTCGTTCAAATTAAGTGTTTGAAATTGCTTATATGCTTTTTCCAAGTGGATAATGGCCTTATGAAACTCTTTTCGTTTGTTATAATACATACCTTTGGTCATCTCAATCTCTGCCATTCTACTATCGTTTGGAATCTTTTCATTTAAAGCGATCAACTCTTTGATGTATTTGTCGGCCTCTTCAAGGTTTGATTTTCTAAGATGATACGCGGTTATGTTTTGCAAACAAGATAGATGCAAATTGATATCGTTGGGTTTAGATATGGCAAGTGCCTTTTCTAAGGATTCTAACTCTACCGCATTTTCATTATTGATTACTCCTTTATTGAGCAAGCAACTGGCCATGTAGTATGAGTTGTTTAATTCTTCTGCGATAAGATATGCTTTATCCAATATTTTGTTGGCAGATATACTATCTTTTTGTGCATAGTGAACGCCTGCTATATTAATAGAACTTATTATTTGTCCTATCTTGTCATCCATCTGCTCTTTAATAGCCAACGACTCTAAATTGTACTCTAATGCCTCTTTTAATTTACCCATCTTATAATAGTTTCTAGCTACGGTAAAATAAGCATTAGCCAGTAATCGTGGATCATTATTTTTTTTAGAAAACTCAACTCCCTTCATGGCTATGTCAATCGCTTCCCAAGTTCTTCCTTCTCTCTCAGGATTGCGCGACATATTGGTATATAGATTACTGAGTATAGTAACGTCATTTAGAAGTTCGGCCATTGGTAGTGTTGCTTGAAATATACTATCGCTTTTCTTAAATTCAAATTGGTTGGTATAGAGTATAGCGATGGAGATTTGAATTCTGCATATGCCCTTTTTATAATTAGCCTTTTGAGCTAAAGATAAAGCCTCATTATATAAATCCATTGCTTCCCCTTTATTTTTTATTGAATTCATTCTCCCTTTAATCCATAAAGCAGTCGATTCTCCTTCAAGGTAGTTTATCTCTTTAGACCATTTATTTGCACTTTGTAAATAAGGAATAGCTTCATCAGGGTGAGTATTATATATATTTAAAGCAATGTTATTGGCAGCATCGATTTTCTTCTCATTACGGCTCTTAATACTCTCATAGCTCCTTTTTAGTGAGTCTACTTTTGTGTCTTGAGCAAATGTTTGAGAGTAGAACATAAGTAATAATATCATTAGTGATATCGCTTTGTTAAGGTTAAATATACAACTCATTATCAGTTGGTTTTATAGTATGTTTATCAATTGGTTGTAAAGATACAATCAAAAATAGCTCTAAACCAAATTATTAGATTGCATTTTTTTGTTTGTATGCTATTATTACGGTAGAAAAGAGTATAAATTAATTCGAATTTTAATGGTAAAAATAAGGGGATAATGATAAAAAACTAATCTTTTAGCTGATTGAGATGCGGTTCAATTTTGCCAAATGAACAATTATTTTAAGATTTATAGCATGTAACTGCTATTTTTATGCGCTTGTAATATTCATATAATCAGTGGGTTGTATAATTGTCACCTATATAATTTACCATTGTCCACTTTTTGTCTCTATCGATTATTTCTCTTAATAGATGAATCGATATACATTTGGGTATTGATTGATAACAGAAGCGATGTTTATCAATCGAAAACATATTATCTGGTTAGAGAGAATATGACAACAATTATTATTAGGAGATGTCTATTTTGATTTATTCTAATTGAACACACACTGACAAACAAATATAATGTTATGCAAAAAATGAATTATGAAAAAACGTAATATCTCTTGAAAAAGAAAGGTTGGGATTTATTAGAAGAAGTGATGATATTACTCTAATAAAATTGTTTAAGAAAGGCTACCTGAATCATATTCAAGTAGCCTTTTCTTTGTTATTTTCTATTATTTATAATGTATAAATGATGCATCCCACAATGAGAGATAAAAGCAAGGTAAACAATCCAGCACATCCTCTATTGTTCGTCATGTTTGCTTCTTTATTGGGCTCATCTATATACTCATTAGATGGCTTATCTCCCATGAAGAACTCATCTTCGGGGTTCATTTCCCTAAAAAGCATTTCATCTTCTTCGTCTTCATTCATCATATCTCTTCGATTCGATTATTCGGCAATTGTTATACTTATAAAGCCTTATATGAATATAAGTGGTTTAATCGACGTTGAAGCTTCCTTTCAGACGGATATCATCTGATGATGATCCTACCATTACATCAAATCTACCTGGTTCTACTACGTGCTGCATATTTATATCATACAGCGCCAACTCGTCGAAACCTAGGTTGAATGTAACTTGTTTGGTTTCTCCCTTTTTAAGGTGAATACGTTCAAAGCCTTTCAATAAACGGTGTGGTGTCTCTACCGATCCAACAGCATCTCGTATATATAATTGCACCACCTCATCGCCATCTCTGTCGCCTGTATTAGTTACTTGGCAAGTTATCGTCTGATAGATATCAGGATTGCTAGAGGGAGCTAGCATTAAGTCTGAATAATCAAACTTGGTATAGCTTAGACCATAACCAAAGGTATAGAGTGGGCTAGCAGTAAGGTCGATGTAGTTGTGCGATGGATGCTTTGAATAGTAAACAGGCAACTGTCCTACATTGCGAGGAACACTTACAGGTAGTCTTCCTGCAGGGTTGTAATCGCCAAATAAAACATCTGCAATGGCTAACCCGCCTTGTTCGCCGGGATACCAAGCGGTACAAAGTGCGTCGGCATACTCGTCGGCCATATTCTTGTTCAATGGTCGTCCTTCGATATAGACTACAACCAAAGGAACTTTGGCATCAATCAAGGCTTGCATCAGCTTTTCTTGATCGCCCATAAGGTGTAGATTGGCGCGGTCGTAACCTTCACCACAATCCATATCGGCTAAGATGTTTGCAGACTCTGATGTATCTGCTGCACCGGTTGAGTAGTATTTGGTTTTAAAATCGCGTGCGCTCGAACCGCCTACCACTAGAATCGTTACTTCTGATTGCTTGGCAGCAGCTACCGCTGCTTCAATATTACTTTGAGTGGTATCGCGTACAGCACAACCTTTCACATAACGTACGTTTGCTTTGGGCAATAGAGTCTTGACTCCATCGAGCACGGTAGTTATCTCTTTGCGGTCTTGCGGTGCAGTATAGTCGCCTAGCTGATTGTACATGACATCGGCATTAGGACCAATTACAGCGATCTCTTTAATCTCCTTGCTTAGTGGCAGTATGCCATTGTTTTTAAGAAGAACAACTCCTTTGCGAGCAACATCTCTTGCTAGCTCCTTATTCTCTTTGCTTCTTACTTGCTTGGCGGCCAATTTAGGATCTACATAGGGGTTTTCAAACAGTCCCATCTTGAACTTTAGCCTGAGTACATTCTTTACAGCGCGGTCTATATCATCCATACTGATGCGACCACTGTTAAGCGCGTTCTCTAAGTTTGGGCCGTAAGCATTGCCTTGTAAGTCTATATCAACTCCTGCCTTAAGTGCCATAACCGAAGCATCTTCGTAGTTGGAACCACAACGATGGGTATTAGATATCCCTTCAATGCTCTGTAAGTCTGAATAGACAAACCCATCAAATCCCCATTGGTTACGTAGAATCTCTGTCATCAGATAATAGCTACCTGTACAAGGTACACCATCTATTGCATTATAGGAAGTCATGATGGTTCCAACGCCTGCATCGATAGCTCTCTTAAATTGCGGAATATATTCGCTTAACAGTTGGCGTGTACCAATATTGGCGCACTCTCCATTCAATCCTCCTTCGGGGATACCATAAGCGGCAAAGTGCTTCAGAGTAGAGTAGAGATGCTTACCATCTGCGATATTATCACCTTGCATACCTTTCATTACGGCAGTACCAAGTATTCCGGTTAGATAAGGGTCTTCGCCAAATGTCTCTTCCATGCGCGACCAACGAGGATCGCGAGCAATATCAATGACTGGACCATAACCAACATTCGCGCCTTGCAATCGAGCTTCTTGTGCAATGGTCTCGCCCATGTGTTGCATTAAGCCTTCATCCCACGTACTTGCTTGAAGCAATGCAGTAGGAAACACGGTTGTTCCAATGGCCATATGTCCGTGTGGACACTCTTCGGCAAAGAGAATTGGTATGCCCAGTCGGGTTTCCTCCACAGCATAGCGTTGCATCTTATTTAAAGCTTCGGCGCCTTGCTGTGGGTTCAATCCTGTTTCTAATGTTTTTTGTGTCCAGGGGTCTGCGCGTAGCACCGCCCAAAAAGAACCTAATGGCATGGCTTGCATACGTTGTTTGAACAAATCAGAGAGTTCTACTCCCTTCTTTGTCTTTTCGTACATGGGCCAACCAAGTGGACAACATAGCTGTCCTACTTTCTCATTTACCGTCATGCGGTTTACTAAGTCTTCTACCCGTTCTTCGATGGGTGCTTGTGCGTTTTTATAGATCGGTTGTTGCGCTGTTGCAGAAAGAGTAATCAATCCTAACGCTCCGATAAGTATAGATTTAACCCCTGTCATTTGTTGGTTGAGTTATTTCATAATGTAAACCAATGTTCCACCGTTTACAATGTCTGAATGGTTAATGTAATTCTTCTTATATTCTTTACCGTTTAGGTAGATCTTATCGACAAACATCTTCTCTTTGCTTAATCCCTCGGCTGTGATGGTGAATGTTTTGCCATTAGGCAAGTTGATAACCATCTTAGGCAATTGAGGAGCACCAAAGATATATTGTGTACTTACAGGATCAACTGGATAGAATCCCATAGCCGATAACATGTACCAAGCTGACATCTGTCCGCAATCGTCATTACCACATAAGCCATCAGGCTCTGGTCTATATTGTGTATCAAATATCTGACGAATCAATGCTTGTGTCTTTTCGGGCTTGCCGGCAAGTGCATATAGATAAGCTACGTGATGGCTAGGTTCATTGCCGTGTGCATATTGACCAATAAGGCCAGTAACATCGTTGAGTGTACTTTTTAATTCTACCGTAAACAATGAGTCCAACTTAGTAGTAAAAGGCTCAGTACCGCCCATTAGCTTAATCAAACCCGGTACATCGTGTTGTACATGCCATGTATATTGCCATGCATTACCTTCGGTATAATCGCCACCAGAGCTTTCAGCATGAGCCAAATCACTTGGGTTGAATGGGCTTTTCCATGTACCATCGCTATTGCGAGGACGCATAAATTTGGTTGATGGATCGAATAAGTTCTTGTAATAGTTGGCACGTTTATCGAAGTACTTAAACTCTTTCTTCTTGCCCATGCGTTTAGCCATATCGGCAGCAGCATAATCATCGTAAACAGACTCCAATGTAGATGATACAGACTCTGCTTCAGTAAGATCGGTAGGGAAATAGCCATACTTGGTATATACTTCCCAATTAGATTTCAATCCATGAGATACAGTTTGAGTTTGCTTGATAGCTTTGAAAGCACGTTCGGCATCAAAACCACGGAATCCTTTGGCATATGCTTCAGCAATAACCGGAACGGCATGATTGCCCACCATGCAATAGTTCTCTTTGCCCCATAATGCCCAAATAGGCAAGAACCCTTGTACTTCGGCCTGTTCAATCAATGATTGTACAAAGTCGTCTACCTTTTCTTGTACAGCGATGGTGTAGAAAGGATGTACTGCACGATAGGTATCCCACAAAGAGAAAGTTGAATAGAATTTACCATTCTCTGCCTTCACTTGTTCGCCTTTGGCATTGCGATACATGCCATCTACATCGGCAATATTGTTAGGTTGAATCAATGCATGATAAAAGCTTGTATAGAAGTTCTTCTTTTGATCTTCATCGCCTTCAATCTCTATGCGCGAGAAGTAACTGTTCCACTCTTTATTAGCAGCACTCTTTAATTCGTTGAAGTTCCATCCTGGCACTTCTGCAGTTAAGTTGCGAATAGCACCTTCTACCGAACTGCTTGATAGTCCAATCTTCATCTCCAATTGGCTTTCTGTACCTAGATCGAAGTTAACCAACATGCGGTTTCCTTTTTCAGTCTCAGCCAATGGAAGATCTTTTATATTGTTGAAAGGGTGGTTGAACTCAATCACGAAGTAAACATCTTTGGTTACCCAAACGTTGGTACGAATATGACCAGTGATAGTAGAATCGTTTACTTGGTTCACTTCGCAAGCCAATACACGCGAATGATATTGTTTCTCATTCCATGATGGACCATGTTGAAGGTCTATTAATAAAGACACTTCATCACCCGGTTGATAGTTATATCTGTGATAAGCTACGTGTGGAGTAGCAGTTAATTCAGCTTTTACGGCTACATCATCCAAAAACACTTCATAAAATCCAGGTGTTGCACTCTCTGTCTCTTTGCGGAAGCTACTTCTGTAGTCATTGCGTTGCGAACGTTGAGTAACAGGCATCACTAAGATATCGCCTAAGTCCATACATCCTGTACCATTTAGGTGTGTTTGAGAGAATCCCCAAATGATTGAGTCTACGTTCATGTATTCGGCGCAATATTGCCATCCCACTGCACCTGTAACAGGGCTGGTTTGAATAAGACCAAAAGGAACGCAAGCTCCAGGAAACGTGTGACCGTTGTCGGCCGCACCAATAAAGGTATTTACATACTTTGTGTAGTCTGTTTGAGCTGTTAAGCTGTAGGTTTGGGTTAATACCAAGATAATAACAAGGTACTTTTGAATGATACTTCTCACAATAAATAAAGTTATATAGTTACAAATTTGATTGCAATTCCATTGCTTCCGTTAACGTTCTTTGGAAGCCATACTTTTGTTTTTCCTTCAGTGTTTATCCACTTCAATGATTTGCGTCCATCGAGTGTTATTATTTTAGAGCCTTTACGAGGAGCATTTCCTTCCCATTCGATGAATTCGGGGAATGCTGTATCGTCTTTTTGTGGTACGATACCATAGATTGTTTTTCCATCTTTGGCAGCTGTAAACCATATGTTTTGTTCGGTATTTGTATACACAGGAGTTGTAACGGTTGCATAGATTGCTTCGCCATTGGCCTTCATCCATGCACCAATCTCGTCTAGTCGAGCAATTACATCTTCTGCGATAATGCCTTCGGGACTTGGGCCAACACCCAATAGTAATGATCCGCCCTTAGCAACAATCTCACTCAAAATAGAGATGACCTTGGCAGGAGTCTTGAATACTTGTCTTGGAGTCCATCCCCAATCATGAGTCAACGTGATACAACTTTCCCAAGGGTTAGTTAATTGAGTAGCAGGTATCGTTTGCTCTGGAGTTTGATAGTTCTCGTGTTTACCTGGACAAGAACGTTCTACTACGATAAGTCCGGGTTGTGCATCGCGTGCCATATCAACAATACTATCCAATCCGATATCTTCGCGTGGGGCAGTACACCAACCACCATCTAGCCATAAGATATCTACATCGCCGTAGTTGTTCATTAACTCTGATACTTGATTGTAAACAAAGCCTTTGTATTTGTTCCAGCGTTCGGGATATTGCTCTATGTTGTAATTGTGGCGACGGTTTGGAGTTGCTTTAACAGGCCACCAATAATAAGGAGAATGCCAGTCGGGTTTAGAGAAGTAGCAACCAATCATCATATCTTGATTGCGGAAAGCATCGAATATATATTTTGTTGCATCAACCTTAGGATTGCCTGCAAAGCCACTGTTGGCAATGGTGTAATCAGTCTCTTTCGAGTCGAATAAGCAGAATCCATCGTGGTGCTTAGTTGTGAATACCATGTATTTCATACCGGCATCTTTGGCAACTTGTGCCCATTGTTCGGGGTTGAATTTAGTAGGATTGAAATCTTTGCTTAAGCCCCAATACCATTGTTTATATTCATCGTAAGTGCGAGTTGTATCGGGTGTAATCCAATCTTCAGAAGTTATTTGCCATGACTCAACCATGCCGGGAACGGAGTAGATGCCCCAGTGCATGATAATACCAAACTTAAGGTCTTGCCACTGATGTAGCTTCTCAACAACCAAGCTATCTGTTGGCCATTGATACTCTTCAGATTGGTCGTGAACAAATGTCTGTGCTCCAATTTGTGTTGAGAATAGTATGCAGAACATTAAAATAATTCTGAAAAGGTTGTTTTTCATATTCATTATAATTGAACGATTTAAAAATAGTAATATTTAATCAGCGGGTTAATACAAAGAATGAAATGATATCATTTAATATGATATTTTAAGATATTGGATAATACAAAAGAGGATATACCTTATAAGAAGGCACATCCTCTTTGTCTTTATTGATTGAGATTAATCATTCTTATAGATCAAAGAATATTATTTAGCCCAAAATGCTTTTTTGTATGCATCATCTCCACCCATTTCTTGAACTTGAGCCTCGTAGTTAACTTTGTTGTTATTGCGTTCAGATCCTGGATATCTCACTCTGCTAGGAATAGATTTAAGGATTTGTGCATTAGGGTCAGCAGGATAATACAAGTTAGGATAACCTGTACGTCTAACTTCGCTCCATGCTTGAGAAGGTTGCATATAACCAAAGTTTAACCATTTCTGAGTGATGATAGCAGCTTCTTTATCGGTTGCTGTATCCCAACTCTTTTGTGCATAAGCAATAATGTCAGCTTCTGCAGGTATGTCCATTTTTGTTCCATACGAGCTTACACTCACTGCATTTTGATCAAAATAGAATTGAGTAGAGTGAAGTATACCATTCACGTATGCTTGTTTAGCATCACCATTAGCCCAACCTTTTTGATAAGCTTCCGCTTTCATGAAGTCAACCTCTGCTGCTGTGATAATAGGGCTTTTTAGGTTTCTATTAAAGATAACAGTTGTAGAGTCAATTCTTGAATATACACGTTGTGATTCAGGGAAGTTTATATTTGTTTGTTGGTCTGCATAACTTTCAGAAGTCGATAAACCTTTATACTCGCCTAGAGAGTTCTTTGAGTACATGATAGGAAGACGTGGGTCGTTAGCTCCTAAGCTGCTTTCTGTACACAACACGTTTAACATCTCTTGTGATGCGCGGCTATGATCTTTGTAACCATCGCGGAAGTTTTCTTCGTAGTTGAAGCCATCTTGGTCAGGTAATACTTGGATCGTTTCACCGAAACCATCAATGATTGGCAATCCGCCATTAAGGATTTCTGCTATCACTTGTTTACCTTTGTTAGCCAATGTACCTTGTGATGCAACACGTGTAGCCATACGCAAACGAAGCGAGTTACAATACTTCATCCAAAGATCAAGATTACCTTTATTGATAAAGTCTTGTGCAGGCAAATAAGCTGTAGTCAAACTGTTTAAGCTGCCTTTAGCGCTATTGATATAAGTATAGATACCTCCAAGGTTGTCAAGCATCATCGAATAAAGATCAGCAGCCTTGTCGTACGAAGGATATGATGATTTTACATCTCCTGTGATTGCAAGGTAACCAGCTTTCTCGAATGGCACATCCCCAAATACATCAATTAATTGAGATAGATGGTCGTATACAAATACTTCGGCTAACTTATAGAAAATAGTATATGTGCCTTTGTCTTTCTCAGGCAGATTATCGTATACGTTTTGAAGAACTCTAAATTGAGTAAGTACTTCATAGAAGTTTTCCCAACGGTTGTTTGCGTAACTGTCGTTGGCAGAGTATAAGCTACCATCAGAGTTGGTGAAACCAATAGTTTGTGCATAAGTACCCATAATACCATTGTCCCATGTATACATGCGCCAATATGCATTGTACGTATACTCACGACCCGCATAAAATACGCCAGTCATCAATTTCTCACATGAAGCAGTTGTTGTTTCTGCTGGGTTTGCATATATCGAAGAGTAATCATCATCAGAGCATGAGGTAGTTCCGAATATAGTGATGCACCCTAGTATTAATAATAATATTTTTTTCATTGTTTCTTTCTTTTATAAGTTTAATAATGAACTTCTTACTCTTAGAAACCTACGCGTAAAGATACGCCGAACGAACGAGTTGTAGCAGTTGAACCACCAATACAAGCTTGTGAAATCCAAGATGTACCATCTGTTGCTTCAGCGTCAAACCCTGGCATATTTTTGTAAATATAGAATGGGTTACGTGTAAATGCAGATACTACTAGATTGTTGCATCCGAACTTAGAAAGTAGTGTTTCTGGGAAAATATAACTCAATGATATTTCGCGTACTTTTACGTATGAGTTATCAAAGATTGAGTGTGAATAATAAGTTTCACTTGATGGATCGTATCCACCCCAGTTATAAGTCCACCAGTACATTTTATCTGCTGCAATCATCTTGTCGTTGACTGTTCCGTCTTCTTTCACACCTGGTAGAATCATACCATTGTTGTAGATTCTCTCACCGTTAGGGCCAGTAGTTCCATTATGAGGAGTAACCACACCATTTGCTAAGTAGTAAGAAAGACCGCCATGAGCTGCATCACGATAAGGCATAGAATCTTCGAGTGTACCACGTCCCATTAAGTATTGGTATGGCAAGTTAAGTACTGCACCGCCAACACGGAAGTCTAATGATGCGTCAAGTACGAAGCTCTTATATCTCAATGAAGTAGAGAAACCACCTACAAACTTAGGCATTGCATTACCTACCT
>CAMTPH010000078.1 GCA_947074345.1 uncultured Bacteroides sp.
ATGATTTTCTAAGAGAAATACAGATTGATCCGGAAGCTACTTTTTATGATTTCCATGAAGCGATATTAAAATCGGTTTCATATGATGATAATCAAATGACCTCTTTTTTCATTTGTGATGATGATTGGGAAAAGGAGAAAGAGATTACATTAGAAGAAATGGATTACAATCCTGAGATGGATAGCTGGTTGATGAAAGATACTCCTATTAGTGAGATGGTTGAAGATGAAAAGCAAAAGATGCTTTATGTGTTCGATTATCTAACAGAGCGTCTATTCTTCATTGAATTGAGCGAAATTATCACTGGTAAAGATATGACTGGTGCTGCATGCACTAAGAAACTCGGTGAAGCGCCTAAACAAACTATCGATTTTGAAGAAATGATTGCAACAGGTGGTACCATTGACATTGATGAAAACTTCTATGGCGATCAAGATTTTGATTTGGAAGATTTCGACCAAGATGGATTTGATATAGACAACGAAGCTTCGGGCCCAAGAGACTTTAGCGAAGATCGTTTTTAATTGATAACTACAGGAGTGTGTTAATGGTTGCATAAATCGTTAACACACTCTTTTTTATTTATATATACTTATGCCAAATCTTATTGTTCTTATTGGTCCTACTGGTGTTGGTAAAACTGAGCTAAGTCTTCGTTTGGCAGAATACTATCATACAGATATCGTATCGTCTGATTCTAGACAACTATATGCTGATCTTAAAATTGGTACCGCTGCTCCTACTAGCGAACAATTAAGCAGAGTGAAGCATCATTTAGTTGGTACACTCGGTCTTACTGACTACTATAGTGCTGCTCGTTATGAAGAGGAAGCTATCGCCATCATCCAAGAGTTATTTAAGGAGAATGATACAGTAATAGTTACGGGTGGATCGATGATGTATGTTGATGCCGTATGTAATGGAATTGACGATATCCCTTCTATCGATGAGGAGACTCGAGCCATGATGATGGAGAAATATGAATCGGAAGGGTTAGAGAACTTGTGCGCCGAACTCAAACTAATGGATCCGGAGTACTACAAAGTTGTTGATTTAAAGAACTACAAACGTGTTGTACATGCATTAGAGATATGCTATCAAACGGGGAAAACTTATACTTCGTATCGTACTAAACAGAAAAAAGAACGCCCATTCAACATCATTAAGGTGGGGTTGATAAGAGAACGCGAAGAACTTTATGACCGCATTAATAGACGTGTGGATATCATGATGGAAGAGGGACTCTTGAAGGAAGCTGAACCGTTCTTTGAACTACGCCATTTGAATTCACTTAACACAGTAGGATATAAAGAGATATTCAACTTCTTTGATGGTACTTGGGAACTTCCTTTTGCTATCGAGAAGATTAAACAAAACTCACGTATCTATTCTCGAAAACAGATGACTTGGTTTAAACGAGACAAGGACATTAAATGGTTCCATCCTGATCAGGAAAAGGATATTATAGAGTATTGTGATGCAATAATCGATGCTAAAAAATAAGAGCATACATCATAATCTATAAAAAGATTGCCACATGTAAAATCAATCATTTACATGCGGCAATCTTTTTATTATTACGGCTATAAGTCTTAAAGACTAAAGCTATATCAGAGTCTATTTTGAGTTATAACGATAATTATAATTCAACAGCAGATAGTTCAGCAAATGCTTTTTGATAATCAAGTTCGGCTTGCAAAGCTTGATTTACACTATCATAGTACAATCCTAATTGAAGGATATAGTCGAGCATAGAGATCTCACCAGCATCAAGAGCTTTCTTTAACAACACACTATTGTTGGCATTGTCTAAAGAAGAGCGATATGTCTCTGCTACATTTTTAAGTCCGGTAGTGCGATTGTATAATATTTCAAGCTGACTATATAGTTGTTGCTTCGCATCTATCTGACGAGATTCGGCAGCCAACACAGCACTCTTTGCTTGCTTTATCTTATTCTTGTTTGACCACAAAGGCACTGAAACACCTACACTTAAACCCTCGTATTTTTGACCAACTACATCTTCGCGCATATACCCTGCGCTGAAAGTTGGTAACCACATTGTCTTATTCAATGACAACTGCTTCTTGCTCAATTCTACCTCTTGCTTCACATAAGAAAGAACAGGATTCTTATCGGATGCACCCGCAAACCAATCATCGAAGTTCAGAGGTAAATCAACATTCGCAAAACCTGAATCATCTAACTGTAACGGCTGACCGCCATTAAGGCGTGCCAACTGAGCAATAATCGATGTTCTTTCTGTTTCGATACGCGATAACTCTCCAACAATACTAGACAGATTTAATTGTACATTATTATACTCTAAGATGTTTGCATCACCTGCATCCAATCTATCCTTCAGACTTGCAGCAATCGTTTTAGCATGATCCATTCTCACACCCAACTCTTTAAGAAGAGAGTTATAGTAAACCAAATCTAAACAATACAATTTAGCTTCGAGAAGTATATCCATTCTATCCGCCTTATATTGCCATTCTATCAATTCGTTCTTTTGATTAGCCACTTTACTCTTCAAACCCGAGATGGTAGGGATATCGAAGCTTTGAGTTGCACTAAAATCTTTACGCTTCCCAACCGAAGAAGGGTTACCCCATAGATAGTTAAATCCTATTTCGGGATCTTGTAAGAAGATATCGGTTCTATTCTCCAGTTGTTCTGCTTTTGCAGTTTCTCTAAGCGCTTTCAATGTTGTATTGTTTTGCTCAATCGTAGCAAGCACATCATTGATATTGCTTTGGGCTGCTAACGAATTCATCGCTAGCATTGCCACAACACTTAATATAATCTTTTTCATCATTAAATTTACGTTACTTCGTTTTGGTTAATATCTTTCTTATCACCCGCCTTATTGGTCATGAGATACATGATAGGAACAATAAAAGAGTTCAGAAGCGTAGAGGTAAACAATCCACCTAAGATAACAATAGCCATAGGGCTTTGGATTTCGTTGCCTGGTAAATCGCCACCGATAGCCAATGGAATAAGAGCCAAACCAGTGGTAAGCGCCGTCATTAAGATTGGATTTAAACGATCTATTGAACCATGCATTATACATTCGCGAACAGAATATCCCTCAGCTCTCAAGTCGTTATAACTAGAGATAAGCAGCATACCATTACGAGTAGCAATACCAAATAGCGAAATAAATCCAATAATAGCAGGAATACTAATTACACCACCCGTAATCCAAATAGCAATTACACCACCAATTAATGCCAATGGAAGATTAAGCAAGACAACAAACGACTGCGTAGTATTGCGGAATTGATTAAACAACAACAAGAATATAGCACAAATAGAGAATATAGAAGTAAGCAATAAAGTGCGTGATGCTGCTTGTTCGCTCTCAAACTGACCACCATATTCAATGTGATATCCTTCAGGAAGTGTGATTTGTTCATCAATTATATCTTGAATATCTGTAACAACACCCAATAAGTCTCTTTCTGCAACATTGGCAGATATAACAATCTTACGAGATACATTCTCACGATTAATGGTATTTGGTCCAACTGACGAAGTAATATCAGCAACAGTACTCAATGGAATTTTGCGTCCATTGGCATCAACAATCAGATTACGAATCTTATCAGCAGTTTCACGGCTTTCATCGTTCACCTTTAGAGTCAAATCGAATGCTTTATTGCCTTCGTAAACTTGAGATACAACTTCACCGGCAAGCATTACATTCACAATCTCAGCAAACTCAGGAAGCGTAATACCATATTTAGCAAGCATTTCGCGTTTAGGTTCAATTTTAAGCTGAGGGCGTTCAACTTGTTGCTCCACATTAAGATCGACAATACCGGGTACATTGTCTATAGCACCCTTAATTTGATTACCCAAAGAGAACATCTTGTTAAGATCTGTACCAAAAAGTTTGATAGCGATACTTGCACGAGTACCCGAAAGCATTGCATCGATACGATGAGTAATAGGCGCACCTACTTCGGCACTTATACCAGGAATTTCGGCCAACTTTTCACGTACATCAGCCAATACTTCATCTTTACTACGTTTTCCTAATATAAAAGGAGCCTCAACCTCCGATACATTTACTCCCAAAGCATGTTCATCAAGTTCGGCACGTCCTGTTTTACGTCCTACTGTTTGTACTTCAGGAATAGTCATCAATGCTTTTTCGACCATACTCCCTACTCTATCAGACTCTTCTAAAGAAACCCCAGGAAGCGTACCAACGCTAATGGTAAATGATCCTTCATTGAACGGAGGAAGAAAGCTTCGTCCCATAGTAGCAAAAAGGATAAGAGAAGCAACAAGGATAGCCCCTGTAACAGATAGGATTACAGTTTTATGACGCAATGCTTGTACCAACAGCTTTTGGTAGCCTGCTTTCATTTTTCTAGCAATGAATGGTTCTTTTTCTAGCTTTTCATCCCCTTTTTTATTCTTACCCAAAAGATAGCTACACAACACGGGAGTAAGGGTTAGAGCAACAAATGTAGATGCGCAAAGAGCAACAATAAAGGCAATACCAAGTGGTGCAAGCATGCGACCTTCCATGCCCGACAAGAAGAACAATGGAACGAAACTAGCGATAATGATAAGGGTAGAATTCAAGATTGGCATACGTACCTCTTTTGAAGCATCAAATATTACCATTATAGTCGTTTTACGCTCGCCTTCAGGCTTATTACGATTCTCTCTTAATCGTTTAAATACGTTCTCAACATCAACAATGGCATCATCAACTAGCGAACCAATAGCGATAGCCATACCACCCAAACTCATGGTATTAATGGTAAGTCCCATTAACTTTAAAGCCACAATCGAAGTCAGCAACGCCAATGGAATTGTAACCAAAGAGATAACAGTGGTACGTACATTCATCAAGAAAATGAACAGTACAATCACAACAAAGATAGCACCTTCGTAAAGTGATTTTTGTACGTTATCAATAGAATTGGTGATAAAGCGTTCTTGACGATAAATATCAGTGGTCATTTGAACATCCGAAGGCAATGTTTTCTTTACTTCAGCCAATGCCTTATCGAGTTTCTCTGTTAGTTCTAGTGTACTCGTATTAGGTTGTTTCGTGATAGTCATCAACACAGCAGCTTCACCATTCGTAGAAGCAAGTCCCATCTTAGGAGCACGATTACCTATCTGTACATCGGCTACATTTTCGAGCAAGATAGGAATGTCGTCAACAGTTGTGATAACAGCCTTACCCATGGCTTGAACATCGTTTGTAGAGAGCACACCACGAATGATATACTCATTACCATATTCGTATAATATACCACCTGCCGCATTTTGATTCATATTCAACACCACTTCGTTGACTTGATTCAAGCCAATGCCATAGTGTTTCATTTTTTCTGGATTCAACAATATTTGATATTCCTTAATCTCGCCACCAATCACAGTAACCTGCGCTACACCACCTGTAGCCAATATTCGAGGACGAATAGTCCAATCGGCAATGGTACGTAGCTCTTGTAGCGAAGTAGAATCGGAGGTTAAAGCAACAAACATCAACTCGCCAAGTATAGACGATTGAGGTCCAAGAGTTGGATTGCCTACGTTAGGAGGAAGCTGATCTTTTACGACAGCCAACTTCTCGGAAACAATCTGACGAGCCAAATATATATCGGTTCCCCAATCAAACTCAACCCACACAATAGAAAAGCCTGTTGTAGACGAAGAACGAACACGGCGAACATCGGTTGCGCCATTCACCGCAGTTTCAATTGGGAATGTAACCAAACGTTCTACCTCTTCGGGTGCCATACCTTTAGCCTCAGTCATCACAACAACAGTTGGTGCATTAAGGTCAGGAAACACATCGACTTCCATATTATTGGCCGTATATAAACCGCCAATCAGCAATAACACAGAGGCCACTAAGACCAACATGCGATTATTGAGAGAAAACTTAATTATCTTATTCAACATAACTCAAGCAGATTAAAAGATTAATGTTCGTGACCATGTGGAATTGCACCCGATACAGCAGCAAGTTTCACTTGCATCACACCGTTAACAACAACTTTTTCACCACCGTTGAGACCTGTCAAAATCTCTGTTCTCTCACCATTACTTTGTCCTATTTTAACCTCTTGTTTCACAAAAGCTTCAGGCTCTACTTGAATATATACAAAGTGTAAACCCTGCTCTTCAGTCAATGCAGTAGTAGGAAGTGATATTACATTTTCGCGTGGTTGCGACAATAAATATACTTCAGTAAAAGAGCCGGGAATAATATCACCCACATTATCAAACTCGAAAGTTACAGGGATATAAAATGAATTATTATTTGAAGTCTTACCATATGACAATAGCTTACCGTTAAGTTCAGACATCTTATAGAATGTATCATCATAAGCTGTTTTGAAGTTGGCAGAGCTGATGCTTCTTAAATGCTTAAAGTTATTTTCTGAAACCTCTGCACGAAGTTGCAATCGTTTGTTTTGAGCAACCGTTGCGATTGGTTGTCCTACCGATACATACTCGCCTTGTGCCACTAAGCGGTTCTTGATATAACCATTGATTGGTGAGTTTACGCTCACTCCGCGCGAACTAACATTGCCTGCTTGTGACTGATAAACGTTTTTAGCATTTTCGTATTCTAATCGAGCTTGTTCAAACTGCTTTGCAGAAATGATTTTATCAGCAACAAGACTTTCGGCACGTTTGTACTCTTTTTCAGCTGTTTCGAAAGCTATTTTTGCTCTCAATACAGGATCACCATCTTGCAAATTCTTAGCAGAGATATGTGCAACAGATTCACCACTTCGTACAGCTGTACCATCTGTAATTGATGGATTGGTAAATGATACAACACCCGATGTTGTTGCCACGATTGTAACCTCGTCACCTTGAGGTGCTTGAATTTGTCCACTTGTTTTAATAACATGGCTAAACGAAGCAGGTTTAGTAGTCTCTGTTTTTAATCCTGCAGCAGTTGCTTGTTTTTTTGTGAAAGCAATTTCATCGCCACATGATTTACCGTGTCCATGTCCATCATCTTCTGAGTGAGCCTCAGCTGTATGTCCATGTCCATCGTCTACACCGTGCCCATTACATTGGCCGTCTGCATGATTATGGCCATCATCTTCGGTGTGTGTTTCTGTACTATGTGCATGTCCATCGTCAACACCATGCCCACTACATTGGCCGTCTGCATGATTGTGACCATCATCTTTTGATTGTTGAGTGTTAGCAGAGGTGTGTTTGTGATTATCCTTATTAGATGAATTGCATCCGGCAAATATCAGTGATGCAACTACTAGTAAACTAAAGATTATTTTTTTCATTATTGAATTGATTTTAATTGTTTGACGTACATTTCCCTCCCATTTATTCTTTATATCAGAAACGAACACTAAGGTTTATCACAACTATAAAATTCTATAAGCTAGTTATAGGATTATTTCTTAAAAGATAAATGCTTCTGAATAAAATTATACTTCATAAATGAAGCAATTCATTTACGAAACTCAGGGATGAACTTAAAATACATTATTAGACATAAAAACATGCATTTAGGCTACTTAATCATATTGAATATAAATAAGTTAACCCGATTTACGTAGTCCAAAATGTAACTAATAAATTATTAGGATAAGTATACAGGAGGGGCTCTTAAGCCATTAAATTTATGGATATCTACGGAATGATATCGACTTAAATAATGCTTAATGAATGTGTGATCAGAACTAAAATCAAGCGATAATAGTAGCTCATATTGACAGAAAAGAAACAAGTCTAAAAGGTCTATTACATGTTCCTCTTCATTGTTATTACGAGCATTTGAGATAATATAGGTAGCATCTTCAATACAAGTATTACCATCTTTTGTGTTTGAAGATTCATGATGAGTATGACAATCTGTAGCAGCTTCATTAACTATATCATGGGTAAGGCTACCCACACAAACCGAACTACCATGATGATGGTGTGGAATGTTAGGTAGTATCAGTAAAACAAATACTGATAAAATAACCAATAATATATTAAGCTTTTTACTCATCTTTTAAAATATAAAGCAAAGATATACTTTTTATTTTGCAAATGGGTTGCAAAATAAAAAAGTATAGTGGTAAAACCTATTTCAGATAGAAGATTACCTATAATTTCTATTCTATTTTTGATGAAGGGAAGTTCGCTATGTCTTCTGTATAGCTTCTATCCAAAACAAAGACAAATTTCACTTTAAAATATTTGATAGCTTCTATTACTATAATAATTAATCTATTAAGATTTATTTCGTGTCTATCAATAGAGTCTTGATTATCAAAACACTAATTGTTTCATTGTTTTCTATGGATTGAAACTTTTGTTTCAGTAGGGCGAAACTAAATTTTCAGTGGGAAGAAACTTTTGTTTCGATGCGGTGAAACAAAAGTTCCACTTCACTAAAACAAAATATAATGATGTAGTTTATATTTATGATTTTATAAGCGCACATATTGCTTTTTACAATCTCATAAATGAGATAGCATAACTAATTGGATAAACAACGAAAAGGCCGATATCAGCTGATTGCAGAAAAAGACAAAGGGTGCACCCCTATTGATGCACCCCGTCAAACAATTAAGAGAGAGAGTATAGTAATTCCGAGTTTAACCCGGATTGTACTAGTATAACAAATATAATACCTGTAATTGTTCGAGGTATTTTGTTTTTTTTATCATATGTCATAGCTTTTAAGACTTTGCACCTCAAAAGAGGTGGTATTACGCTAAGCATAACCGTAATATTGTAACGAACTCAGTATTCAATTTGTTCAAAAAAGTCCCTTATCATCTAGCGAATTAAGCATATCGTCAACATTCGAATAGTCAGATATATAAACCGAAAGATGTTTGGTTTCATCATTGAACTTTAATGCAACAATATTATTGGGCGAACTGGGCTTAGTTGCCAACTCACTATACTGTGCGTTTGTTATCTCTTTTTGATTAAAATAGTAAGTTCGCGATTTCACATCATATGCAGACTTAGAACACATTGCATATACCTGCTCACCAATGGTTTTTTTATTACGATTATCTGATGATTGGTCATCAGACTTTTCTGATGAAGTTTTCAATGTAACAATTACAACGCCATTTGTTGCTTTATCTCCATATGCATCAATCGCTGCTTGACCTTTCAGCACATTAACACTTTTAAAATCATTCGGATTTATCGACTCCAATTCTTTATTGCTCATCACTTTGCCGTTAATAATAACCAAAGGCTTCTCATCTTCATTAGGTTTATCTACCTGCTGCTTGCTTTTATTTACAGCAATTGCAGTTACAGTACCACCGGTTTTAACCATAGCAAACTCCCTATCAGATGCGACTTTCATTACTTCAGAAGGTGATAATCTTTTGCCATCTACGATATAGACTACATCTTTCGAGGCACTTTGTTCGCTAGTCGAAGCCACCGGTTTTTCACCTTTACCATATAGAGTGATAAGTACTACACCATTTTTCCCTTTTTCTCCATAGGCATCAATAGCAGCTTGATCTTTCAACACACTAATGCTTTTAATATCGTCTGAATTGATAGCAGCCATTTCGGCGTCAGTTACCTCTTTGCCATCAACAATAGTAAGCATTTTATTTATCTGCGCTGATGATTTATCGGTTTTATTATCGGCAGTAGCTTTAAAAGAGATTGGTAATGTATATTTCACATTAACCGCTTCGCCATCTTTGTTTTTACCAGGAATAAAATCGGGCATGCTTTTTACCAAACGAATTGCTTCGGCATCGATGGATGGATTAACACCACGATTCACTACTGCATCTGTAATCTTACCTGTTTTAGTTACAACAAATTGAACAATTACACGACCGTTTGCATTTACTGCAGATTGTTTAATATGGTCTTCAATGTACTTATTCAACGCTGACGGGCCACCTGGAAATTGAGGCATTACAGCAGCAATGTCATAAACTTTATCATCAGACGTTTGTTGTACTGTCTCGGTTACAGTATTATCAACAGACTGTGTTGATGAAATTCCCGGCGATGAAGTTTCATTAATTGCAACTAAATCACTAATTTTGGTATTTGAAATCTCATTCATAGTTTCTGAGATTTCGGGACGCGCAAAAGCAGTCACAGCAATTGCTGTCAATGGAAGCACATAAAGATACTTCAATCGCGCCCAAGGACTAGATTTTTGTTTTAACATCATAGTAATACGTTTTTTAAGTGTACTTTGATTGAAGCTGTTGGCCATAGAGTAGAGCCTTGTGCCAACGGCTTTTTTTATTAATAATAACTGGTATTGCTTCGCATCAACACCCTCTCTTAATACTGAATCGTCTGCTTGATATTCGTGAATAGATTGCAACTCTTGCTTTAAAAGCCATGCTGCAGGATTGAACCATTGGAAGTAGATGCTTATATCAGCCAGCAACAAATCCCAAGAATGTAAATGATTGATATGCGACTTCTCATGAATCAATATTTCACGACCATTCTCTTCTAAATCTTTTTGTGATATTACAATACATCGCATCCAACTGAATGGCGATATACTCTTATTGTGAACATACAGTTTAACTCCATCTGCCATTATTTCTTTGCGGCTAGAGCGCATCAACCTACCAAGTTTAAACATAGAGTAAAGATGGCGGCAAACAAAAAAGAGAACTCCTACTACATATATTAATAATAGCATCATTATACCTAAAGGCTGTTTGGCTGGTAATTCTTCAATATTTATACTCAATGATGAGTCTACTTGTCCATCAATATTCAGATCACTCATATCGGCCATCATCAACAATTGCTCGATATTAAATACAGCTTGCGAAACTTGAGAGGGCTGATTTGCGGTAAATGTTATCAATGGCAACAACCATGATAATACCAACACGCTCAATAGAGCTATTCTATTGAAACGATGAAAAGTCTCCTTGCTCAATAGCAGTCTATAAAACAGATAAAAGAATGCTAAGCAGAAAGATGATTTAAGTATGTAAGCAAAAAGGATACCCATAGTTAGATTGTTTTTATAGTATTTGTATTTGGTTACTTATCCCCGTCTTCCACTTCTTTGATTAGTTTCTTCAATTCGTCAAGCGAAATATCTTCTTCTTTAACCAATGAGGAAACGGCACTCAAAAAAGAATTATTGAAATATTTACTGATCACATTGCGCAAGGTTCCTTTTCTATACTCTTCTTCGGTTACCGCAGCATAATACTGGTAAGTATTACCAAATGTGTGGTGAGCTATGAAACCTTTATCTTCTAATCCGCGAACTATAGTAGATAGTGTATTAAAATGAGGCTTTGGATCATCATAATAAGCAAGCAGTTCTTTTACAAACATAGGACCATTCTTCCAGAAAAATCCCATTATTTCTTCTTCTTTAGCTGTCAATCCTTTCATAATATATCGTTTTGTTTACAAATAACTAAAACATTTAGTTTTAAAACTAATTTTAATAGTTAACAATAACTAAAAGTTTTAGTTTTAACAATTGCATCAAATAAACGAATACAGTACAACCCTACATGATAATGATAAATAAATTACAAATCTCATTAATATCAATTGTACTTTGTACAAATAATTAAATTTATAGAATGATAAATACAAAAGAATCGCATTCCTCAAAGTTCATTTTCACATATTGCACAATATACAATTACACGAAAAGTTGAATAAAACAACCACATTTAACATACTATCAATAATTTATTTGAATATTACATGAAATAGAACAATAAATACAACTTCAAATAACTACCGTCAATATTTACAATATTTAATTAATTTAAATAACAATATAATACACTATATTACAACACATTAAACTATATACGAAAAATTATCGAATAATAAATATTCACACGATTAACATTTATTAATAATATAAATTGTATAACTTAATATAATATATAGTTAATTTGCGTCATAATAATCAACTTTTAAGAAACAACACAAGTCATTTAATACAACTATACACTTTCAAATCAAACACAAATTATGATTTATATCATACAACAACTTGCATATACTGACCAAAATATAGAATATATCCGTATACCGGTCAACAAGTATTGGAAACTTTAGAAGTATTAGGGCATAGCAATATCATCAAAAAAAGAGAAGATGCTAAAAATGACAACACAATAAAAAGTTATACACTAACAATCCCTATAGAATCAATTTCGTTATTGGATTTAATTAAAATGAGTAATGGTAAACTCTGCTTTAACACAGCAACTCCTAAATATGATTTAACTAAGAACAGTGGAGTAACATATCAACTTTACAACATAAACAGAGTAATGCGTTGCGTATTGAACGATTTAAAAATAAACGATCTAATTAATTAGAAATGTCTAAACAAACAATATGATGAGAAAAACAATGAAAATACAATTATTGGGTTTCATACTAATACTATGCGGAGCTTTTTCTACAGTAAATGGACAAGAGCTAGCTATTAAAAACAACTTGCTTTACGATTTATCGGCAACTCCCAATCTTGGATTAGAAATGCGTCTTGCTAAAAAATGGACTCTAGATATCTCTGGAGGAATAAATCCATTTAGCTTTAATGACAATCGCAAATGGAAACATTGGCTAGCACAAGGCGAAGCACGCTATTGGTTTTGTGAAGCTTTTTATGGTCACTTTATGGGCTTGCATATTGGTGGTACAGAATATAATATCAGCCGCATTAATTGGCCGTGGCCAAAACTAGAAAAAGAGTATCGTTATGAAGGATGGGCGGTAATGACAGGTATTTCTTATGGATATTCATGGGTGTTGGGCAAACGCTGGAACATGGAAGCTACACTAGGAATTGGTTATTATCATGCTGATTACAAAAAATACGACTGTGCTACTTGTGGAGACTATAAAGGCAAAGAGAAAAGCAACTTTGTTGCTCCTACTCGCATCGGTGTGAATATCATATACATGCTAAAATAACTTCAATAAGGAAAGCAAATGAAAACTATAAAACACATAATACTACTATTGGTCGCTACATCGGCCAGTTGCATTCAGGCACAACAATCTAAGGTTACGTTTGAAAGCGTAAATATAGAGCGCGTACAAGATAAAGCTTACATCAGTTTTAGTGTAAATGCTCCTAAAGAAGCAGTAAAAAGTAACTATTGTTTAATTGTAAATCCAGAACTTACAAACTTGGATGGCAGCAATTCGAGGTTGCTCTCTCCTATATATATTACAGGAAAGAAATGGATGAAACAATTTAATCAACAGCAAAGATTATCTAAAAAGAGCAATCGTCAATTTCTGTCTAATGTAGTATCAACTAATCAAAACATTCTATATAGAGATACTGTAGCATATGAAAATTGGATGAAATCAATTAATCTAGTTCTTCACATGGAAAAAGATGGATGTTGCGATGTAGAAAACATTGAAAATCTTCTTGCTGCAACTGTTACACTTGTTGAACCTCAACAACCAATGGTTGCTCAAACTAACTATTTACCTAGTATTACAACACAAAGCATTCCTAAATATCCATTCTTACGTGAAGTAGGAAAAGAAGATAGCGGTATGGAACGTAATACATCGGTACGATTCAGAGTTGTAAAAACTGAAATTGATACAGAATACTCAAACAATGCAGAGAGCCTTCGTCAAATCGATGAGGCAATTGCAATCATTAATTCTGATCCGCGCACTCGTTTAGAGAAAATAACTATTGCGGGTTTTGCTTCTCCTGAAGGACATCGCAATCAAAACATAGAATTATCTCGCGGACGTGCCGAAGCATTGAAAAACTACATCAATAAACAAATGAATGTTCCTGCAAGCCAAATCGAAATATTTGCAAATGGTGAAGATTGGGTTCGTTTGACTGAGCTAGTTCAACAAAGCGATATGAATCACAAAGAGCAAGTACTTGATATTCTAAAAAACACTCCGGAAAAGGATCGCAACAACCGCTTGAGAGCATTAAATGGTGGTGTGCCTTATCAAA
>CAMTPH010000079.1 GCA_947074345.1 uncultured Bacteroides sp.
TCTATATTCTTGTGCAATTGATATTAATGCTCTTGCTCGCGATGTGTTCTAAATATATAAACGGATGTTTTAATCCTATTGTTTTTTTTATTGCTTTTCGGCTTATTGCTTTTTCTCTTAATCTTATTATTTGCTTTTGAGTTTGTGGAAGGTTTTGTTATTGGTAGTTTGTTGTAAACTGTGAACAACGGTATAGGTACGTTGTTTTATTGTGTAAATGTTGTATCGAACTAATAGGTTGCTTATGAAAAAGTATATATTTATAGTTGTGACGTTGATGGGGTTGTTGATGTTGCAGGGTTGTAGTAAAGATTCTGAGGTTAGTTATGATGACTTGCCGGAAAAGGCAAAGGTGTTTATTGCGAATTATTTTCCTTCAAGAGATTTTGTGTATGTTGAAAAGAGGAAAGAGGGGAAATCTACAATATATGAGGTTGTTTTAGATTTGAATGTTTTGCTTCAGTTTAATAGTTCAGGTGATTGGTATTATATAGATTGTCAGTCGTCGGCTCTTCCTACCGGGGTGCTACCGTCTAGTATTACCGAATACATTAATGAACATTACCCTAATTATACTTTCTATAAAGTGGATATGCGATATGGTAGATATGATGTATCGGCAACCGCCGGATTGATCTTGATATTTTCTTCTGAAGGAATATTTATTGCGGCACAAGGTGGTTAGCTGTTGATTAAGGTATATAAAAAGAGAGAGCGTAGTGAAATTCACTACGCTCTCTCTTTAGTTGCGGAGACCCGACTCGAACGGATGACCTTTGGGTTATGAGCCCAACGAGCTACCAACTGCTCCACTCCGCGATATTGTGAGTGCAAAGATACTGCTTTTTTATTAACCTGCAAATATTATGCTAAGTTTTATGCAAATTGTTTATGTATGGGCTTAAATGGATGGTGCGGTGGTTGTGTTTAAAGTTGGGGATGGAAGATTGTTGTGCAAAGTGTACATCTTGACAGAGTGAATATGTGATAGGAATGGGTGTGAAGTATCTTCATTCAAGGGTTAATCATTCTGTTTTTCTGTTGAATGAGTCTTTATTGAAATGCCCGGAGGTTAGCTACTGAATAAGATATATAAAAAGAGAGAGCGTAGTAAAAATTACTACGCTCTCTCTTTAGTTGCGGAGACCCGACTCGAACGGATGACCTTTGGGTTATGAGCCCAACGAGCTACCAACTGCTCCACCCCGCGATATTGTGAGTGCAAAGGTACTGCTTTTGTATTAACTCGCAAATTATATACTAAGTTTTTCTTGTCAAAATTCATTAAATATTTTTAGAAGCCTTATTATCATCTGTTTATGTCGCATAATATTTTAGTTGTGGGTGTTTGGCTATTGTTAATATTCTTAGCAAATTCTTGTATGGTAAAAATTAAACATGTACTTTTGCTCAAATAATTCATCAATGTGCAATTAATTTCTATGACTGTATCTAAAACAAAGGCAAGACTTGTAGATGTGGCTCGACAGCTATTTGCTAAAATGGGTGTCGAAAATACAACTATGAATGATATTGCTTTAGCTTCTAAGAAAGGTAGACGTACTTTGTATACCTATTTCAAAAGTAAAGATGAAATTTACTCAGCGGTCGTTGAGTCTGAATTAGATATATTATCTGATTTGATGAAGCGTGTAGCGGTGAAAAATATCTCTCCGGATGAGAAGATTATAGAGATGATCTATACACGTCTAGATGCTGTAAAAGAAGTTGTATATAGAAATGGTACTTTACGAGCGAATTTTTTTCGCGATATATGGCGTGTAGAAAAGGTTCGTAAGAAATTTGATGCAAAAGAGATTTCCTTATTTAAGATCGTACTTCAAGAGGGAGTCGATAAAGGAGTGTTTCTTATTGATGATGTGGATATGACCGCATTGCTAATACATTACTGCGTAAAAGGCATAGAGGTACCATATATTCGTGGACGTATAGGTATTGGTCTTGATATAGAAACTCGTAAAAAATATGTGTCCAATATTGTATTTGGCGCACTTCATAAAACAGATAAATAATTTAAATACATTTTTATTATGGGATTATTAGACGGAAAAACGGCAATCGTAACAGGTGCTGCTCGTGGTATTGGTAAAGCTATTGCTTTAAAATTTGCTGCCGAAGGTGCAAATGTTGCTTTTACTGATTTGGCTATTGATGAGAATGCTGAAAACACTATAAAAGAAATCGAAGCTTTCGGCGTAAAAGCGAAAGGTTATGCTTCAAATGCTGCTGATTTCGAAGATACAGCTAGAGTTGTAGCTGAAATTCACAAAGACTTTGGTCGTATTGATGTATTGGTAAACAATGCCGGTATCACTCGCGACGGTTTGATGATGCGTATGTCTGAACAACAATGGGACATGGTTATCAACATCAACTTGAAGTCTGCTTTCAACTTTATCCATGCTTGTACTCCAATCATGATGCGTCAAAAGGCAGGTAGCATTATCAACATGTCATCAGTAGTAGGTGTTCATGGTAATGCAGGTCAGGCTAACTACTCTGCTTCAAAGGCAGGTATGATTGGTTTGGCTAAATCAATTGCTCAAGAGCTAGGTTCACGTGGTATCCGTGCTAATGCAATTGCTCCAGGTTTCATTATTACTGAAATGACTGCTGTTCTTTCAGAAGAAGTTAAAAACGAATGGGCTAAGAAGATTCCTTTGCGTCGTGGTGGTTCTACAGACGATATTGCAAATGTGGCTACATTCCTTGCTTCAGATATGTCTGCATATATCTCAGGTCAAGTTCTTCAAGTAGATGGTGGTATGAATATGTAATTTCAGAATGACTGTAATTTACGAAGATAATCATATTATTGTAGTCAATAAGGCCGCTTCCGAGATTGTTCAAGGCGATAAGACTGGTGATACTCCTTTGTCGGAAACTGTAAAACAGTACCTAAAAGAGAAGTACAACAAGCCGGGTAATGTCTATTTAGGCGTTACACATCGCTTAGACCGTCCCGTAAGCGGTCTTGTTATATTTGCAAAAACAAGTAAGGCTTTGCCGCGACTAAACGAGATGTTTAAGTCGAGCGAAGTGAAGAAAACCTATTGGGCCATCGTAAAGAATGCACCTAAGGAAACCGAGGGTGAGTTAGTGCATTATTTAGTTCGTAACGAAAAGCAAAATAAGAGTTACGCTTACGACCGCGAAGTACCCAATTCGAAGAAAGCAATTCTAAACTACCGACTCATCGGTAAGTCAGATAACTATTATTTGTTAGAGATAGACTTGAAAACAGGTAGACATCACCAAATCAGATGTCAGCTTGCTAAGATGGGATGTCCTATCAAAGGCGATTTGAAATACGGTTTTGCTCGTTCTAATCCGGATGCAAGCATTTGTCTTCATTCGCGTTTTGTCTCTTTCGTACACCCTGTATCGAAGCAACTCATCGAGTTAGAGGCGCCTGTTCCTGCAGGCAATCTATGGAATGGGTTTAAGTAAATAAACTTTCTATCCTCTTTTTAATCTCCATCTATATTTAAAACTCTTAGATTCAAGTTTGCTGTGAGTCTATATCGTTTATATATCTATTACAAGTTACATTGTATCTACTAAAACTATATATTTGCAAACTTAATCTTATATAAATATGTTATGAAAAAAGTATTATCATTACTATTAATTATTTCGATCTCTGGTTTAATGATAGGTTGCCAATCGAAAGCAAAAAATACAAAAGAAATGGAAAATCAGAAAGAAACAATGCTTGACATTAAAACAACAATGGGAGATATAAAGATTAAGCTTTATAACGAAACTCCTTTGCATAGAGATAATTTCATAAAACTAGCTAAAGAAGGTACTTACGAAGGTACACTCTTTCATCGCGTTATAAAAGATTTTATGATTCAAGCGGGCGACCCAACATCTAAGAACGCACCTAAAGAGAAACAATTAGGTTCGGGTGATGTAGGCTATACGATTCCTGCTGAGTTTGTTTATCCTAAATATTTCCATAAAAAAGGAGCTTTGTCTGCTGCACGTATGGGCGATCAAGTAAATCCTAAGAAAGAATCATCGGGTTGTCAGTTTTATATTGTAACCGGTAAGGTGTACAATGACTCAACTCTTTTGAATATGGAACGCCAAAAGAATGAGCAAAAAGTAGAAACTGCTTTCAATGCGTTGGCGCAAAAACACATGAAAGAGGTTTATAAATTGAGAAAAGAAAACGATGAAGAGGGATTGTATAACCTACAAGAAAAACTCTTTGCCGAAGCTCAAGAAGAAGCTGCTAAACAACCAGACTTCCAATTCACTAAAGAACAAATCGAAGCATATTCGACTGTTGGTGGTACTCCACACTTAGACAACGAATATACTGTATTTGGCGAAGTAGTTGAAGGCATGGATATAGTAGACAAAATCCAACAAGTAGAGACTAACCGTGGAGACCGTCCTGTAGAAGATGTAAAAATCTTAAAGGTTTCTATCATAGACTAATATATGCTGAATATTAATAGACACGTATTGTCTAACGGACTACGTATGGTGCACTGCAAAGATAGCAGTACACGCATGGTAGCACTAAATATAGCCTATAATGTAGGAGCAAAAGATGAGCACCCCGATAGTACGGGGTTTGCTCATCTTTTTGAGCATTTAATGTTTGGTGGTTCAGAGAATATACCCGATTACGATACTCCCTTGCAGTTGGCGGGTGGCGAAAATAATGCTTGGACAAACAATGATGTCACCAATTACTACCTTACTGTGCCGTTTCAAAATGCCGAGATAGGCTTTTGGTTAGAGTCCGACCGTATGCTTGGCCTGCGATTTGAAGAGCGTAGCCTAGAGGTGCAACGTGATGTAGTCATCGAAGAGTTTAAACAACGCTGCTTGAATCAGCCTTATGGAGATGTAAGTCATCTGTTAAGACCGTTGGCTTACAAAACACATCCGTACCAATGGCCAACTATTGGCAAAGAACTATCTCATATCTCTGATGCTACTATGGATCAAGTACGAGATTTCTTCTATACACATTATGCACCCAATAATGCAGTGCTTGCCATAACCGGCAATATCGATTTCGAAGAAGCGGTACGTCTTACCGAAAAGTGGTTTGGCGATATCCCTTCGCGCAATGTTACTGCCAATAACTATCAGCAAGAAGAGGAGCAAACCGAAGAAAGACGTTTGACAGTTGAGCGCAATGTGCCACTCGATACACTCTATATTGCATATCATATGTGCAGCAGAACAGATCCCGATTACTATGCATTTGATATTCTTTCGGATATATTGAGCAATGGTGCATCGAGCCGTTTTGTGCAGCGCTTGGTGAAAGACAAGCAAATCTTCTCGAGCATTGATGCTTATATATCGGGCTCTATCGATGCAGGCTTATTTCATATCTCTGGCAAGCCGGCAACAGGTGTTTCACTGGAAGATGCCGAAGCAGCCATCTATGAACAGATTGAATTGCTGCAAGCCGAATTAGTAGGCGAGGAGGAATTAGAGAAGGTGAAAAATAAATTTGAATCAACACAGATATTCGGCAATATCAACTATCTGACCGTTGCTACCAACTTGGCGTGGTTCGAACTTCACGGTAAGGCCGAAGATATCAATACAGAAGTCGAAAAATATCGCGCTGTTACAGCTGAGCAATTGCAAGCGGTAGCACAAAAGGCCTTTGTGCCAACAAACAGAGTTGTATTATATTATAAGAAAAGTATTACAGAGAAATAATTACACGAGATATGCTTTTATCAAAAACTTACCAACAATATAAGTCGCATTACAAAACACTACTCTTATTAGGTATACCAATTATTATCGGACAAATCGGAATGATTATTCTGGGGTTTGCCGATACATTCATGATAGGCCATTATGGAACTAGCGAGCTAGGTGCAGCAGCCTTTGTGAATAGCCTTTTCGGTTTAGTGATAATATTTAGTACCGGATTTGCTTACGGATTGACCCCGGTTGTTGGTGGTTTTTATGGAAGAGGCGAACATACCCAAGCAGGATTATCGCTGCGTGTGAGTCTTGTAGCCAATGGTTTGGTTGCTTTGCTCCTTACATTGGCTATGTTTGTGTTGTATCTCTGTTTAGATAAGTTAGGGCAACCCGAAGAGTTAATACCTTTGATGCGCCCTTACTATATAACCCTTCTTATCTCTCTGCTTTTTGTTTTACTTTTTAACTCCTTCAAGCAGTTTACCGATGCCATCACCTTTACCAAGATATCGATGTGGATCTTGTTGTTTGGCAATACCTTGAATATTATCGGAAACTATCTGCTGATATATGGTAAGTTCGGTTTCCCTGAAATGGGGTTGTTGGGCGCAGGCATAAGCACCCTAACTTCTCGCATAGTGATGTTGCTCATCTTTGTGTTCGTGTTTTTGTCGAATAAGCGATTTGCACATTATAAAGAAGGATTTTATAGAGCCTCTTGGTCGGGTGGTTTATTTAAACGCCTCAATGCACTTGGATGGCCTGTTGCTTTGCAAATGGGTATGGAGACAGCCTCGTTTAGCTTGAGTGCTATAATGATAGGCTGGCTAGGTACTGTGGCACTTGCTTCTCACCAAATTATGTGTACCATTTCGCAGTTGGCCTTTATGGTTTATTATGGCATGGGAGCCGCAGTAGCTGTCAGGGTAAGTAACTTCGAAGGTCAAAACGACCGTTTAAATGTGCGTAGATCGGCCTATGCCGGCTTCCATTTGTTGTTGGTGTTGGCACTTGTTATTGGTAGTGCCATATTTCTGTTGCGCTATCGCATTGGTGGTCTGTTTACATCCGATGCAGAGATTGATGCTATGGTTGCCATACTTTTTATTCCCATGTTTATCTATCAATTTGGCGATGCGTTGCAAATTAATTTTGCCAATGCCTTGCGTGGCATTGCCGATGTTAAGCCTATGATATGGATTGCATTTATTGCCTATTTCATTATCTCCTTACCCTTAGGATATTTCTTTGGATTTATCATGGAGTGGGGTATCTTGGGAGTTTGGATGGCCTTTCCTTTTGGCCTTACGAGTGCAGGTATCATGTTGTTTTTCCGGTTTTATCATAAAACTAAATCGTTAAATTAAATCAAGCTCACTTAAGAATATTTTTTTACCAATTAGTTTCAGAACTAAACAAGCGTTTTATTGTTCAAATACAAAATTCTTATTGATTCAGGAAAATTAAATAAGAAGATATAGGTAAAAAGATTGTTTTATTATAGCCAACTGATGGTAAGTATGATAGATGCGAATCTGTCGTGGTTGGCTTTTATGCGCTTGTTTTAAATGAGACAGTTAAGCAAAAATACAGTTGCTCTTTTGTTTGCTTTATTCTTTCTTGCGCCATGTTTTAGTCAGGACATGGTATATACTTTTAAGGCTGACTCATCTTCCCTCTGGAAGCGAACTTTGATTTCGGCAAGTGAGATTCTATCGATCAATATGGGTGTTTGGGCTTTTGATAGATATGTTGCAAAGTCTGATTTCGCGTACATCAGCGGACGTACAATAAAGAATAATTTCCGTGAAGGATTTGTGTGGGATAATGACTGTTTAGGAACAAATATGTTGATGCATCCTTATCATGGCTCACTCTATTTTAATGCTGCACGTACCAATGGTTTTAATTACTATCAATCGCTCCCTTTTACTTTTGGAGGCAGTTTAATGTGGGAACTCTTTCTTGAAAATGAGTCGCCCTCTATAAGCGACTTGATTTGCACAACAACTGCCGGAAGTATGTTTGGTGAAGCCTCATTTCGCATCGCTAATCTTATTATCGACAATTCGGCTACCGGAGTCAATAGAGTGTTTAGAGAAATATTTGCCGGACTTATATCTCCAGTAAGTGGATTGAATCGGGTTATCTCTGGCAATGCTTGGCGACGCTCGTCGCATGCTAATGTTGATAAACCGGATTTTGAATTCAATATATCGCTTGGCACAAGAATGATGAAACCATTAATGGATGATCGCTTTAAAGGATTTGGCGAACTAGCCATGGGCCTTGAATATAATCCTGAACGCGAGGAAGTTGAAAAACCTTTTGATTGGTTTAGCGTTGATGCAACTCTCGATTTTAGAGCAAGTGCCGTCTATGTACGACGAATGAATGTATCGGCCTTGCTATGGTCAAAACCATTGGTTACTAAACCTAACCGATCGCTTGATTTTGGTATCTATCAAAACCTCAATTATTGGGATTCATCTGATAAACATTATCAAACCACTCCTTTTCGTTTCTCGCAAACATTTGCTTTGGGACCAGGTATCAACTACAACTCATCATCCAAAAACAAAAAGACAAAACTGCAGTTTACAACCATTATTAACGGCATCGGTCTAGGTGGTGGATTGACAGATTATTATTGGGTGTGCGATCGCGACTATAGCTTTGGAAGCGGTTTTAGTATGCAAAACAAGTTGTCTCTAAGTCTTTTTGACTCATTGATACGATTCAGTTTTGAAGCAAACAATTACTCTCTTTTTACTTGGGAAGATTATGATCCGAAGCGAAACTTGTACAACGAAAAACTAAAATATCTAGATGCGCAAGGCGATAAAGGATACTCTAATTTTACTACTGTTGAGGCTAGTTTGGGATATTATCCCAAGCAGAATTGGAACATTGAACTTGTTGCCGATTTTGTGAACCGTTACAACCATTATAAACACTATCCATCACTCAACTACAACGCATGGAGCTATGGTATTAGGGTAGGTTATAGTTTTGATTAAATCGAATAATGCTTTTCGATTAGTATATTTATATGATTGAATATTAATGAACTTTCTGATAACTGTTAACTGTTATCAGCCCGAATGTATATACCTACCACGATAACTGTTAACTATTATCGTGGTAGTGCTTTTGATAAGCACTGTGGTTTGTGATAATCTGCATGCAAATAGTAAGTTATTCTGCTTTATAACAAGCTATTAATAATTGTTTCGTAATTAATTGTTAGAATAAGTATTCTATATATAAAAAATAGTGTATATTAGCCAAAATAGATGACGTTGATTTGCACGAAGTGATGTAAAAATCAATATCTTTGCATCTGATAATTATCTGAACAACATATGAAACTTGATTTACTTACGGCCATATCTCCGATTGATGGTCGTTATAGAGGCAAAACAGAAACATTGGCAGCTTACTTCTCAGAGTTTGCATTAATAAAATATCGTGTTCAAGTAGAAGTTGAATACTTTATCGCTTTATGTGAACTTCCTTTACCACAGTTGGCTGAATTGAGCAATGACACATTTGAAACACTAAGAGCAATCTATCAAAACTTTACTGAAGCTGATGCGCAACGTGTGAAAGACATTGAAAGTGTAACTAACCACGACGTGAAGGCTGTAGAGTACTTTTTGAAAGAAAAGTTTGATGCAATGGGTGGTATGGACAACTATAAAGAGTTCATTCACTTTGGTCTAACATCTCAAGATATCAACAATACATCCGTTCCTTTGTCTTTGAAAGAAGCATTAGAACAAGTGTATTATCCTTTGATTGAAGAGCTTATCTCTCAATTAAAATCATATGCTACAGATTGGAATGAGATTCCTATGTTGGCTAAAACTCATGGCCAACCTGCATCTCCAACAAGATTAGGTAAAGAGATTATGGTATTTGTGTACCGTCTCGAAAATCAATTGAAACAATTGAAGTCTTGTCCTATCACTGCTAAATTTGGTGGTGCTACCGGTAACTATAATGCTCACCACGTAGCCTATCCACAATATAACTGGAAAGAGTTTGGTAACAACTTCGTTGCAAACAAACTTGGTCTAGAACGCGAAGAGTACACTACTCAAATCGCCAACTATGACAATCTTTCTGCAATATTCGATGCCATGAAACGCATCAATACCATTATGATTGACATGAACCGCGATTTCTGGCAATATATCTCAATGGAATATTTCAAACAAAAGATTAAAGCCGGCGAAGTAGGTTCGAGCGCAATGCCACACAAAGTAAACCCGATTGATTTCGAAAACTCAGAAGGTAACCTTGGTATCGCAAATGCAATCCTTGAACACTTGGCAGTGAAATTGCCAATCTCTCGCTTACAACGCGACTTGACAGACTCTACCGTGCTACGCAATGTAGGTGTTCCATTTGGTCATATCGTAATCGCAATACAAAGCTCACTAAAAGGATTAGGCAAACTGTTGATTAATCAACCTGCCATCGCACAAGATCTTGATGACTGCTGGAGCGTAGTAGCCGAAGCTATTCAAACCATCTTGCGTAGAGAAGCTTACCCAAATCCTTATGAAGCATTAAAAGCATTAACACGCACTAACCAAGCAATAACAGAGCAATCTATCAAGAACTTTATTGATGAGTTAGATGTTAATGAAGAAGTGAAGAGTGAATTAAGATTGATAACTCCCCATACATACACAGGAGTTTGATTAATTGAAAATAAACGTGTGAAGAAATAAGGCCGTGAGGCCAAAGTCTAATTTTATTCGAATATAGTAATGAGCACAGAAAATGATGAATGGCGCAACAACTCTAATGATGAGAATGTAGGAGCCGGCCGTGATGGTAACAGACCTTATAACAGGGATGGTGGTTACAACCGCCCCTCTTATAATCGCGAAGGCGGCGACCGTCCTTATCGTCCAAGATTTAACCCTAATGATGGAGGCGAACGTAGATCATACAACGATCGTCCTCAACGTCCCTACAACCGTGAAAACAATGATCGTCCTCAACGTCCATACAACCGCGACAATAACGATCGTCCACAACGTACTTATAACCGTGACAATAATGATCGTCCTTATCGTCCAAGATTTAACTCTGGCGAAGGTGATGACAGACGCTCTTCTTATGGAGACCGTCCACAACGTCCATCTTACAACAATAATAGAGATGGTGGCGATCGTCCTTATCGTCCACGTTACAACTCTAATAATGAAGGAGGTGAACGCCCTTATCGTCCACGTTATAACAACAATGATGAAGGTGGTAACTCTTATAGCGGAGGCTACGGTAATCGTCCACAACGTCCGTCGCGTCCATACAATAATAACAACAATAACGGCGGTGGTTACAACCGTTACAACAACCGTCCACAACGCCGTACTGCCGATTATGATCCAAATGCTAAGTATAGCAGAAAGAAACAAATCGAATACAAAGAGCAATTTGTTGATCCTAACGAACCAATCCGCTTGAACAAATTCTTGGCTAACGCCGGTATCTGTTCTCGTCGCGAAGCAGATGAATTCATCACAGCTGGTGCAATCACTGTAAATGGTGTAGTTGTTACTGAATTGGGAACAAAAATCAAACGTTCTGACGAAGTAAAATTCCATGATCAACCAGTTAGCGTTGAACGTAAAGTTTACGTATTGTTGAACAAACCTAAAAATACAGTAACTACTTCTGATGATCCACAAGAACGCAAAACAGTAATGGACCTTGTAAAAGGTGCTTGCTCTGAGCGTATCTATCCTGTAGGTCGTTTAGATAGAAATACAACAGGTGTTCTATTGCTTACTAACGATGGAGACTTGGCGTCTAAACTTACTCATCCAAAATACTTGAAGAAGAAAATCTATCACGTACACTTGGACAAAAACTTAACCAGAGCTGATATGGACCAAATCGCTTCAGGTATTCAACTTGAAGATGGTGAGATTCGTGCAGACGCTATCAGCTATGCTGATGAAGCAAAAGATTCAGTAGGTATCGAAATTCACTCAGGTAAAAATCGCATCGTTCGTCGTATATTCGAATCTTTGGGATATAAAGTAGTGAAACTAGACCGCGTATTCTTTGCTGGTTTAACTAAAAAAGGACTTCGTCGTGGCGATTGGCGCTACTTGACTGAACAAGAAGTTAACTTCTTGCGCATGGGTTCGTTTGAGTAATTCGCATAAATGAATATAGTGGTAGTCAGCAATCGGTAATAGAATATAGTTTTAATGCTATGTTTCTGCCGGATGCTGGCTATCTTGTTAATATAATAAATAGTATACACGATAATTTTATGGAAAAGATTAGTAGAACAAAAATCGTTGACCTACTGAAGCGTGAAGACTTTGGTACTATGGTCAATGTTAAAGGATGGGTTCGTACCCGCCGCGGAAGCAAACAAGTTAACTTCATCGCATTGAATGATGGTTCTACAATAAATAATGTACAGGTTGTTGTTGATTTGAGCAATTTCGACGAAGAAATGTTGAAGTTGATTACAACAGGTGCTTGTATTAGTGTAAATGGACTAATGGTTGAATCGGTTGGTTCAGGCCAAAAAGTAGAACTCCAAGCGAAAGAAATCGAAGTTCTTGGTGCTTGTGATAATACATATCCATTGCAAAAGAAAGGTCACTCACTTGAGTTCTTGCGCGAGATAGCTCACTTACGTCCACGTACTAATACATTTGGTGCTGTGTTCCGTATCCGCCACAATATGGCAATGGCTATTCACCAATTCTTCCACCAAAGAGGATTTGTATATTTCCATACTCCAATCATCACTGCTTCTGACTGTGAAGGTGCTGGACAAATGTTCCAAGTAACTACTAAGAATCTTTACGATTTGAAGAAAGATGAAAACGGGGCAATCATTTATGATGATGACTTCTTTGGCAAACAAGCTAGCTTAACTGTATCTGGTCAGCTAGAAGGTGAGTTGGCTGCTACTGCATTGGGCGCTATCTATACTTTCGGTCCTACATTCCGCGCTGAGAACTCGAATACTCCTCGCCACTTGGCAGAGTTTTGGATGGTTGAACCTGAAGTTGCTTTCAATGACATCATTGATAATATGGACTTGGCTGAAGACTTCATCAAGTTCTGTGTACAATGGGCATTGGACAACTGTATGGACGATATCAAGTTCTTGAACGATATGTTCGATAAAGAACTAATCGAAAGACTACAAAGTGTAGTGAAAGAAGACTTCATCCGCTTGCCTTATACTGAAGGTATCCAAATTCTTGAGAAAGCTGTTCTTGATGGTCACAAGTTCGAATTCCCTATCTATTGGGGTGTTGACTTGGCTTCAGAACACGAACGTTACTTGGTTGAAAACCACTTCAAACGTCCGGTTATCTTGACTGACTATCCTAAAGAGATCAAAGCATTCTATATGAAACAAAACGAAGACGGTAAAACGGTTCGTGCTATGGATGTATTGTTCCCTAAGATTGGTGAGATCATTGGTGGTTCTGAGCGTGAAGCAGATTATGACAAACTAGCAACACGTATCCAAGAAATGGATATCCCAATGAAAGATATGTGGTGGTATTTGGATACTCGTCGTTTCGGTACTTGTCCTCACTCAGGTTTCGGTTTAGGTTTCGAGCGTTTATTGCTATTCGTAACTGGTATGGCTAATATTCGCGACGTTATTCCTTTCCCTCGTACTCCACGCAACGCAGAGTTCTAAGAAATAGAATATACGCTATATGCAAAAAGCCCATTGGATGTTTTTCCAATGGGCTTTTCTTTTGGAGTAGTATGATTATTTATCGCTACACTTTTGTGATTAACAATTTATGCAATAGCAATTATCCTACTTCTAATGTTGTGTGTGTATGCATCTATATCGAGCGCTAGTTTGTTAATGACGCTTACCTTTCTGGTACGTCTATTCATGGCTTGTTAACTAGCAAAGAAAAAGTGGCTGCCTAAACAAGTTAGACAGCCACTTTTAATATTTATGAGAAGCTTCTCTATCTGTTTATTAGTTGAAGATATATCTTACACCTACTTGTAGTTTCCATGTTTCGCCGAAGTAGCGGTTGTAAGCATAAGTAGTTGTTGGTGCATTACCTTGCTTATCTTTCCACATAGAATACATAGGGCGGTTCGTGTTGCTATCAAGACCTTCATATTTCAAGATGCGGCCATTATTAGCGTTTACGCTATTTTTAGTAACA
>CAMTPH010000080.1 GCA_947074345.1 uncultured Bacteroides sp.
ACACCGGCCAATGCAGATGCCCCCAATTCAATTTCGCCTACACGTCCTAAGAAGGCTGTGTCGGTCATTCCTATCAATTGTTGAATCATCAAACTGATAAGGATGGGATAGGCAACTACCCATATTTGTCTATATGTATATTTGGTCTTCATGTGTTGCAATGTTCTTTTTAAAACAAAGCCGGACTATCTGAGTAATGAGATGCCCGGCTTTATTGTGTTATATGTGATGATTAAATCAACGACTTATTGTTTGTTGTTCTTTTGTTGTTGACGGTCTTTCATCATTTGTTCTTGTTGCTTTTGCATTGCTTCAAGGCGCGCTGCAAAACCACTGCTTTTCTTCATCTCTTGAGGAGACTTTTTGTTCGCTTCAAGATCAGCAAGAAGTTTGTCTTCGTTGGTAGTACGGCGCATAATGATTGTAGTAGCCACACTGATCAAAGTAGACAAGAAGTAGTAGTAGTTCAAACCTGATGGGTAATCGTTCAATACGAACAAGAACATCAATGGCATTAAGTACATCATCCACTTCATAGCAGCCATTTGTGGTTGCGAACCATTGTCTTGTTGTTGCATTGTGTACTTCGTATTCAAGATATTAGTAACAGTCATCAACACACAGAACAAACTTAAGTGGTCGCCCAACAATGGAATAGTGAATGGGAAAGTAATGAACGCATCATATGTAGAAAGGTCGCTTGCCCACAAGAAACTTTGTTGACGGAACTCAATAGCACTTGGCACGAACATAAACATCGCCATCAATACTGGGAATTGGAACAACATTGGCAAACAACCACCCATTGGGCTTACACCATACTGTTTGTAAAGTGCCATTGTTTCTTGTTGTTTCTTCATTGCATCCTCTTGTTTAGGATACTTCTCGTTGATAACAGCGATTTTTGGTTTCAACACACGCATCTTAGCCGACGATAGGTAAGTCTTCCAAGTTGCAGGGAATACAGCCACTTTAACCAATACTGTCAAAATCAATAATACGATACCCATGCTTAGACCCCAGCTTGTAAGCCAGTTGAAGATGTTTACAGTAATATATTTGTTGATTTCGCGAACCACAGGCCATCCCATGTAAACCAAGTTGTCTAGTTTCCATTTGTCTGTACGACCTTTGTCGATTGCACGAAGTGTTTTGTAATGGTTAGGACCGAAGTAGAAGAACATGCTTGTAGCCTCTTTGCCCGATGGATCAAAGAATGTGTTCATCTCTGCCGAGTAGTCTTTGATGTAACCGCTGCCTTGAACTTCAGGAACAGTTTTCACCATTACTTTGTCGAAGTCTTGGTTAGCAATAAATACTGATGAGAAGAATTGATTTTTGAAACCAATCCAATCAGCACGTTGCTCTAAGTTTTTGCTCTCTTCTTTGTTTGCAGAAAGAGTCTTAGTGCCTTCGTTTGCTAATTTGTAAGTCAACTCAGCAAGACGGTTCTCGTAAGTGTAACCTTTCTCTAACTGACGTGCACGTTGCGACCAAGTGATGTCTACATAGTTTGTAGAAGCCAACTTGCTTGCCATACCTACTGCTTCGATATCAAATGACACCAAGTAGCTATCGTGCTCTAGTTTATAGATGAAATCGATATAGCTATCGCTGTCTGATACCAAACGCATTGTCAATGTGCTATCAGTGTGATTTACTACATTGAAGTAGTAGTCTTGTGTTTGGATAGCGCCTTCCTTCTTGCTGTAGAAGTTGAAGTTCATTGCTGCATCGCTCGCGTTGAACAACACAATTGGTTCACCATCTTGTCCGTTGTACTCTTTCAACATAGCCGAGTATACACGACCACCTTGAGTGCTAAAAGTAATTTTAGACAAGTTGTTCTCAATTGTAGGGAAGCTCTCAGTACCGTTTACGGCATTAAAGAAGAGTGCAGTAGAGTCTTTCTCGATTGTCTCTTTCTCGTTTGCCAATGCAGCGGCTGTTTTAGCTTCAAGTGCTTCGCGTTGTTGCTCTTGCACTACCGCAATAGAGTCGTAGTATCTTTTTTGTGCATCGAGTTGTTCTTGATCAGGACGACTCAAAAAGCTGAAACCAATCAGCAAAGCCGCGATAAGAACAAACCCTGTAATGGTGTTTTTATCCATTTTAGATCTTTATTATTATTTTACTTATTAATAGCTGCCTTAATGAACGATACGAACAATGGGTGTGGTTTCAATACTGTACTGCTATATTCAGGGTGGAACTGAGTACCAACGAACCATTTCAATGCTGGAATTTCTACAATCTCTACCAAGCCAGACTCTGGATTGATACCTGTACATTTCATACCTGCATTTTCGTATTGATCTTTGTATTCATTATTGAACTCATAACGATGACGGTGACGCTCTTGGATATGTTCTGTGCCATATGCCTCGATTACTTTGCTACCATCGGTCAATTTACATTCATAAGAACCCAAACGCATAGTACCACCCATGTTGGTAATTGCTTTTTGTTCTTCCATGATGTCAATCACGTTGTGAGCTGTTTTTTCATCCATTTCGCGTGAGTTAGCGTCTTCGTAACCCAATACGTCGCGAGCAAACTCAATAGCCATACATTGCATACCCAAGCAGATACCAAATGTAGGAATATCGTTTTCGCGTGCATATTTCAAAGCTACAAACTTGCCTTCGATGCCACGTTGACCAAAACCAGGACCAATCATAACACCCGACATGCCTTTAAGAGCTTCTGCGATATTCTCGTCTGTCAACTTTTCGCTGTTCACGTAGTCAACTTGTACTTTGCAATCGTTATATGTACCCGCGTGAGCCAATGCTTCGCGAATTGATTTGTATGCATCTTGCAAGTCGTACTTACCAACCAACGCAATGTGGATAGGTTCTGTAGATTCAGCTAGTTCGCGACGTTCTAGGAACTCTTTCCAAGGACCAAGATTTGGAGTTTCGCCAACAGGAAGTCCCATCTTAGTCAAGATTGTTTCGTCTAATCCTTGAGCTTGCATCAACAAAGGCACTTCGTAGATAGTAGGAGCATCGATACTTTGTACCACTGCGTTTTCGTCTACATTACAGAAAAGTGCAACTTTCTTGCGAAGACCAGCGCTCAATTCATGTTCGGCACGCAATACCAATATGTCTGGCTGAATACCTACGCTTTGCAATTCTTTTACTGAGTGCTGAGTAGGTTTAGTTTTCAACTCGCCTGCCGCTTTCAAATAAGGTACATAAGTAAGGTGAACACAAAGTGCACTTTTACCTAATTCCCATTTCAACTGACGGATGCTTTCAAGGTATGGCAACGATTCAATATCGCCTACAGTTCCACCAATCTCAGTAATCACGAAGTCGAACTTTTTCTTAGTACCAAGCAATTTTACATTACGCTTGATTTCGTCGGTGATGTGAGGAATGATTTGAATTGTTTTACCTAAATAGTCGCCACGGCGCTCTTTGTCGATAACGCTCTTGTAGATACGACCAGTTGTAATATTGTTAGCCTTTGTAGTTTCAATGCCCAAGAAACGCTCATAATGACCTAAGTCTAAGTCTGCTTCGTGGCCATCTACTGTAACATAACACTCTCCATGCTCGTAAGGGTTTAATGTTCCCGGATCGATGTTGATGTAAGGGTCGAATTTTTGGATGGTAACACTATAGCCTCTTGCTTGAAGCAACTTTCCGATGGAAGATGAGATAATACCTTTTCCTAAAGAAGAGGCTACACCACCGGTAACGAAAATATACTTTGTTTCTCCCACAGTTGTAACTGTTTTATAATTTATTTATTTGCTAGTCGGAACACTCTACTCAGAGTATCCCTATTAAAAAGCGCAAAATTACAAAAAAAAGAGCAAGTACTTAGATTTGTGACGCACATTTTTTACTAAAAATATCTTTTTCATCTGTAGATTATAAAATGTTATAGCATGATGTACTTCTGGGTTTACATAGTTTAAGATTTGTTTCAATGCGGTGAAACTTTTGTTTCGGTGCGTTGGAACTAAAGTTTCGCCGCATTGAAACTCTTGTTTCATGGTGCATGAAACAAAATTTGATAATTAATTTATCGATTTATTTTCTTATGGTTCAGTTAGTAGAATATATTTTTTTTATAAGGCGTATATGGAAATTAAATTAATAAATGTATTTTTGTGCACAAATATATTTAACTTATGAAAGGTATTTGTACGTTTTTATTTTTTATCGCAAGTTGTTATCTGTCATTGACTAACGCACAAAATGTAGCGGCACCATTACTAGAAAGCCATGTTGAAGTAGCTGCAGTGGATCATTCAAAGATTGACTCTTTGTCTGGGGCATTAAGGCCATTCTTGTTTTTAAGAGCTAACCCCGAAAATCCTCGCAAGAAAGATACTATTTCTTTTGCTTACGAAAACTCAATCGGTGTACTCGAACATATGGATGACTCAGTCGCTCAAATGAGGTATCTTCCTCATCGTCCACAATATTATCGTCTTTTTACTCCTTTGGCGTTCTATTTTTCGCCAATGTCACGCTATTCTAATATGGAGTGGGAGGTTCCTCACTATCAACCTGCTGTTGTAACGGTTGTTGAACCGCTTGTCGAAGATGATGGTCGTTTCTCGTCGTGGGACAATACAAACGTCGCAGTCGATAAAGCATTGATGGCTATCTACTTGAACTCTCCTGAATTGGTGGTTACTAACGAAACAAATATTATGAGCCGTCAGTCTTATCGCGAAGATGTGATTAAAGAAGATGCTCATAAAACGAAGGTGATGAAGCTCTTTGATACAGAGCCTGTTGCAGTCGAAGTGGGTGAATCGAATATTGTGATTCATAAGCCTAACTGGTGGCTGTTTGGTGGTAACTCATCGATACAGATGGCGCAAAACTACATCTCAGACAACTGGTATAAAGGAGGAGATAGCAATATTGCCTTGTCTACAAATCTGCAATTGTTTGCTAAGTATAATGACCGCGAAAAGGTGCAATGGGAGAACTTGCTTGAAGCAAAGGTTAGCTTTAACTCATCGCCTTCGGATAAATATCACAAGGTTCTCTTTACTACCGACCAATTAAGATTGTATAGCAAACTGGGTTTGCAAGCGCACAAAAACTGGTATTATACCGCTACTGCAGAGTTTAAAACTCAGTTCTTTAACGGTTACAAGGCCAATAGCGAAGAGTTGGTTTCTGCAATATTATCGCCTGCCGATGTGAATATCAGTATCGGTATGGACTATAAGTTGAAGAAGAAAAAAGTAACGCTTTCTGTGTTCTTGGCTCCTTTGACTTATAATATGCGTTACATTGGAAATAGTAGAGTAGATGAGGTGAAGTTTGGTGTTGACGAAGGTCATAAAACATACCACTCTTTCGGTTCGCAAATTACTCCAACCTTGTCTTGGAAAATCATTCCTTCTATTACTTGGGATTCTCGTCTTGACTTTACTACTAGTTACAGTTGGACTCGTATCGAATGGGAAAATACATTCAACTTTGTATTGAACCGCTACTTGTCAACAAAAGTATATATTCATGCACGATATGACGATAGCTCATTGCCAACAACCGGTTCTAGTTACTTTCAGTTGAAAGAGCTATTGAGTTTTGGTCTGAACTACGCTTGGTAAAATAATCATTTTGATACATATATGGCAAGGGCAACCCTCATGGGTTGCCCTTGTTGCATGTTGTGTGCGATAACAAGTAATCAAAAAATAACAATTTCAAATAGATAAAAACACGCTCGTTTGCTTCATAATTTATAAATTATGATTACATTTGCCGCAATTTGTAATGTTTGGTTTGCAAAATGGCTAATTTAATTCAGCATCAAGGTATTGTGGAAAGCATCACCGGTTCTCATCTTTCGATTAGAATTATTCAATCGTCAGCATGTTCGGGATGTCATGCCAAAGGGTATTGCTCTTCGGCAGATAGTAAAGAGAAGATCGTAGATATAAACGATGCTTCGGCTTCATCGTATACAGTTGGCGAACGTGTAATGGTGATAGGGGAGGTCTCTATGGGTATGAAAGCTGTTGCTTTGGCTTTTGTAATCCCTTTTCTTATATTGATAGTGTCGCTATTTGTGTGTATGGCCATTACGAGCGACGAACTTCTGTCGGCCATTGTCTCATTATCATTGCTAGTTCCTTACTACTTTATAATATGGTTGAATAAATCAAGACTAACACAAAAATTTTCATTTACAATAAAACCAATAAAATAACTAATTTATGAATTTGATTCTGATTGCAGTAATTTCTTTGGGGGCCATTGCGCTTGTATTAGCCGCAGTGTTATATGCAGCTTCTAAGAAATTTGCGGTGTACGAAGACCCTCGCATTGCACAGGTTAACGAAGTTTTGCCTCAAGCTAATTGTGGCGGATGTGGTTATCCGGGATGTGGTGGTTTTGCAGATGCATGTGTTAAAGCAGGCTCGCTTGACGGAAAGTTTTGTCCGGTTGGCGGTCAAGAATGTATGAACAACGTTGCATCTATTCTAGGATTAGCAGCAGGAGAGGCAGAGCCTATGATTGCTGTTGTAAGATGTAATGGCTCATGCGAGAACCGTCCACGTACTAACACGTATGATGGTGCAAAGAGTTGTGCTATTGCTGCTTCGCTTTATGGTGGAGAAACAGGCTGTAGCTATGGCTGTTTAGGATGCGGTGACTGTGTTACTGTTTGTCCATTCGACGCTATTCACATGAACGACGAAACTGGTCTTCCTGAAGTTGATGAAGACAAATGTACAGCTTGTGGCGCTTGTGCTAAGGCTTGTCCTAAATCAATCATCGAGATTCGCCCTAAAGGTAAAAAATCTCGTCGCGTTTATGTATCATGTGTAAACAAAGACAAAGGTGCTGTAGCGCGCAAAGCTTGTTCGGTAAGCTGTATCGGATGTAGCAAATGTGTGAAGGCTTGTCCTTTTGAAGCAATCACTGTAAACAGTAACCTTGCTTACATCGATCCTGAGAAATGTAAATCATGCCGTAAGTGCGTTGAAGTTTGTCCACAAAGCACTATCACAGAACTTAACTTCCCTCCTCGCAAACCTAAAGCAGAAGATGCTCCAGCTAAACCAGTTGCTGCAAAACCTGTACAAGCTGCTACAGAGGCTCCAGTTAAAGAAAGTGCACCTGCTGAAAAAGCTCCTGTAAAAGAAGCTCCAGCTGCTGACGCTTCAAAAGCAACCGAATAATAAACAGATAAAAATACATATATTGTATGTTGAAGACATTTAGAATTGGTGGTGTTCATCCACACGAAAATAAACTGTCGGCACATCAGCCCATCATCACGGCAGAGGTTCCTGCTAAAGCTGTGATCTTAATGGGACAGCACATTGGTGCTCCTGCTAAACCTATCGTTGCTAAAGGCGACGTAGTGAAAGTAGGTACTAAGATTGCCGAACCTGCCGGTTTTGTATCGGCTGCCATTCACTCTTCTGTAAGCGGTAAGGTATCTAAAATTGACACAATTGTTGATGCCAGCGGATATGCTAAACAAGCTATCTTTATCGATGTAGAAGGCGACGAATGGGAAGAAAGCATCGATCGCAGCACAACACTTAAACGCGAATGCAACTTATCTGCCGAAGAAATCATCAAGAAAATCGCTGATGCGGGTATCGTTGGTTTAGGTGGTGCATGTTTTCCTACTCAAGTAAAACTTTGTCCTCCTCCTGCATTCAAAGCAGAATGTTTAATCATCAACGCTGTAGAGTGTGAACCTTATCTTACTGCCGACCATCAATTGATGCTTGAGCACGCAGACGAAATCATGGTAGGTGTTTCTATCTTGATGAAATCTATCAAGGTAAACAAAGGCTTCATCGGTATCGAAAACAACAAGCCTGATGCTATCGAGATCATGAAGAAAGCTGCTTCTACTTATGCTGGTGTTGAAATCGTTCCTTTGAAAGTGCAATATCCTCAAGGTGGTGAAAAGCAATTAATCGACGCAGTTATCCGTCGCCAAGTGCCAAGTGGTGGTCTTCCAATCGCTACAGGTGCAGTGGTGCAAAACGTAGGTACTGCTTATGCTGTATACGAAGCTGTTCAAAAGAACAAACCTTTGTTTGAGCGTATCATTACTGTAACAGGTAAGTCGGTAGCTAAACCATCAAACTTCTTGGCTCGTATTGGTACGCCAATGAACCAATTGATTGACGCTTGTGGTGGATTGCCTGCTGATACTGGTAAAGTAATCGGTGGTGGACCTATGATGGGTAAGGCTTTGGTGAATACTGAAGTACCTACTGCTAAAGGTAGCTCGGGTATCTTGATCATGAATGAGAAAGAGGCGAAACGTGGCGAAATACAAAACTGTATCCGTTGCGCGAAGTGTGTAAGTGTTTGCCCTATGGGATTGGAACCTTACTTGCTTTCTGCTCTTGCCGAGAACACAGAATTTGAAAGAATGGAAACAGAAAGAATCATGGACTGTATTGAGTGTGGATCATGCTCGTTTACTTGTCCTGCTAACCGTCCGTTACTTGACTTCCTTCGTTTGGGTAAAGGTAAAGTAGGTGGTATGATTCGTGCACGTCAAGCTAAATAATATTGAAGTATGGAAAATAAATTTATAGTATCACTTTCACCACACGTTCATAGTGGCGACAGCGTACGCAAGAATATGTACGGCGTGCTTATTGCACTTGTTCCCGCTCTTATCATGTCGTTTGTTTACTTCGGACTGGGTGCATTGGTTGTAACAGCTACATCGGTAGCAGCATGCGTATTCTTCGAATGGGCAATCGTGAAATTTTTAATGAAGAAAGATACTTGCACAGTATGTGATGGCTCGGCTATCATTACAGGTGTATTGTTAGCATTCAACTTGCCTTCAAACCTTCCTATCTGGATTATCATCATAGGAGCTTTGTTTGCGATTGGTGTTGGTAAAATGTCTTTCGGCGGTTTGGGTAACAATCCTTTCAATCCTGCATTGTTGGGTCGTGTATTCTTATTGCTTTCTTTCCCAGTACAAATGACTACTTGGCCTGTTGTAGGTCAGTTGGCAACTTATGCAGATGCTACAACTGGTGCTACTCCATTGGCATTGGTTAGTCAAGCATTCCATGGCGATACATCTGCACTTCAACAACTTCCTTCTGTTTGGGAACTATTCATTGGTAACAACGGTGGTTCGCTTGGTGAGGTTAGTGCTGTAGCTCTATTGTTGGGATTGGCTTATATGTTGTGGAAGAAAATCATCTCATGGCATATCCCAGTATCAATCATTGCTACTGTAGCAATCTTTGCATACATCTTGCATATGGCCGATCCTACTAAATATGCTGATGGTTTAACACATATCTTTACTGGTGGTTTGATGCTAGGTGCTATCTTTATGGCAACCGACTATGCTACATCGCCAATGACTCACAAGGGTATGTTGATCTACGGTGTATGTATTGGTTTGTTGACAGTTATAATCCGTGTGTTTGGTGCTTACCCTGAGGGTATGTCATTTGCTATCTTGATTATGAATGCATTCACTCCACTTATCAATAACTATTGTAAACCTAAACGCTTTGGGGAGGTGGCAAAAAAGAAATGAAAAAGTTAGAGTCATCATTAAAAAATATGTTGTTGGTACTTACAGGTATCACAGCAATCTCGGTAGCTTTGCTTGCCTTTGTTAATGGATTAACAAAAGGTCCTATCGCAGAAGCTAACATGAAAACCCTAAACGAAGCCTTGATGCAAGTGCTTCCTTCGTTTACTAACAATCCTGTATCTGAAGCCGATACTGTTTATTCTGAAAAGAATGGCAAACAAGTTGTCGATTTCATTATCTATCCTGCAAAAGATGGTGATAAATGGATTGGTTCGGCTGTTGAAGCTACATCATTGGGCTTTGGTGGCGAATTGAAAGTGTTGGTAGGCTTCGATGCTGAAGGCAATATCTATAACTACTCTTTATTGTCGCATGCAGAAACTCCAGGTTTGGGTTCTAAAGCTGATATCTGGTTCAAAGAAGGTAATAAAGGTAGCATCGTAGGTATGAACCCTGGTACTACTGTATTGACAGTAAACAAAGATGGTGGTCAGATTGATGCTATCACTGCTTCTACTATCACTACACGTGCTTTCTTGCAAGCTGTAAACAACGCTTACAAAGCGTTTGCTAACGAAGGACACGATGCTGTATCGGGTGCTACTCAAAAGAATGTTCAACCTGCTGACGAGATCAGTGAATAATAAGAAAGGAGTTAGAATATGAATAACTTAAAAGTATTGACAAACGGGATAATCAAAGAGAATCCTATTTTTGTGCTCCTACTAGGTATGTGTCCTACATTGGGTACTACTTCATCGGCTATGAATGGTCTTGGTATGGGATTGGCTACTATGTTCGTATTGATTTGTTCGAACGTGGTTATCTCTTCTATCAAACGTTTCATTCCTGATATGGTGCGTATTCCATCGTTTATCGTTGTTATCGCTTCGTTTGTAACCTTGTTGCAAATGATTATGCAAGCATATGTACCAGCGCTTTATGCTACACTTGGTCTTTTCATTCCATTGATTGTAGTAAACTGTGTGGTACTTGGTCGTGCCGAAGCTTTCGCTGCTAAGAACAATCCTTTCTCTTCTCTATTGGATGGAGTAGGTATGGGTCTTGGTTTTACATTCGCTTTGACATTGCTTGGTGCTGTTCGCGAATTGTTAGGTACAGGCAAGATCTTTAATGCAGAACTCTTCCCAGAAGAATACGGTATGTTGATCTTCGTATTGGCTCCTGGTGCGTTTATCGCTCTTGGTTACCTAATCGCAATCATTAACCGCTTCAAAAAAGCATAACCCTTAAACAGAAAGAATTATGGAATATATATTGATATTTATTTCGGCTATATTTGTGAACAACGTAGTGTTGGCACAATTCTTAGGAATCTGTCCGTTCTTGGGGGTTTCTAAAAAGATTGAAACAGCTCTTGGTATGAGTATGGCAGTAGCTTTCGTAATGACTATTGCAACTATTGTAACTTTCTTGTTGCAAAAGTTTGTGCTAGATGCATTCGATTTGGGTTACTTGCAAACAATTACCTTTATCTTGGTTATTGCATCGTTGGTGCAAATGGTAGAGATCATCTTGAAAAAGGTTTCTCCTCCACTTTATCAAGCATTGGGTGTGTTTCTTCCTTTGATTACAACAAACTGTGCTATCTTGGGTGTTGCCATCCTTGTTATCCAAAAAGATTATAACTTGCTTACAGGTGTAGTTTATGCATTCTCTACAGCAATCGGTTTTGGTTTGGCATTGGTTCTATTTGCTGGTCTTCGCGAACAAATGAGTTTGGTGAAGATTCCTGCAGGTATGAAAGGTACTCCAATTGCATTGATCGTAGCAGGTTTACTTGCTATGGCATTCATGGGATTCTCGGGAGTAGTATAAATCTTGTAAAGAAGATTATACATCTCTCTAAATAACATAATAGATAAACCGTAAGGGTAAATATGGCTTGCTGTATTGCTCTTGCGGTTTATTTTTTTGATAGATTGCTCTAAATAATTTGTTTAAAATATATTAAGTTCTAAATAATTTGTTAATTTTGTCGCATAAACTAACAATTAATTTGATCTAACCATCCCTTAAAAGTATTATTAATGAAAGGAAAAATCTTAGTTACCGGCGGTACAGGTTACATTGGTTCGCACACAGTTGTAGAACTACAAAATAGCGGATACGAAGTAGTAATCGTTGATAACCTATCAAACTCAAATGCTGATGTTGTAGACAATATTGAAAAAGTATCGGGCATTCGCCCTGCTTTCGAAATGGTAGATTGTCTTGACTTCAACGGCATGAATGCTGTATTTGATAAACATCCCGGTATTAAAGCAATTATACATTTTGCAGCAAGCAAAGCGGTAGGCGAATCGGTTCAAAAACCATTGCTTTACTATCGCAATAACTTGGTTTCTCTTGTAAATGTACTTGAGTTGATGCCTATGCACAAAGTAGAAGGAATCGTATTCTCTTCTTCTTGTACTGTATATGGACAACCAGACATTCTTCCTGTTACTGAAGAAGCTCCAATCAAAAAAGCTGAATCACCTTATGGTAACACGAAACAAATCAACGAAGAGATTATTCACGATACTGTAGCTTCGGGCTCACCTATCAGTGCTATTCTTTTGCGTTACTTCAACCCAATTGGTGCACACCCTACAGCATTGTTAGGTGAATTGCCAAATGGTGTTCCACAAAACTTAGTGCCATTCCTTACACAAACAGCTATGGGCATTCGCGAAGAGCTTAGTGTGTTTGGTGATGACTATGATACTCCAGACGGTTCTTGTATCCGCGACTTCATTAATGTGGTAGATTTAGCTAAAGCACACGTGATAGCTATCGATCGTATTCTTGAAAGCAAACAATTAGAGCCAGTAGAAGTATTCAATATTGGTACTGGTCGTGGTTTATCTGTTTTAGAATTAATCAAAGGTTTCGAAGAGTCTACCGGCGTTAAGTTGAACTACAAAATAGTAGGTCGCAGAGCAGGTGATATCGAAAAGGTATGGGCTAATCCTGATAAAGCAAACAATGTTTTGGGATGGACTGCCAAAGAAACTATCGAAGATACATTGCGTTCTGCATGGAACTGGCAATTGAAACTTCGTGAAAGAGGTATTCAATAAGAAAAATATAACTACTCAGATTGTTCATAGATATCTGAGAAAACAATGGGCTTGATCTAAATGAGTATGTGCGAACATATGATTTTAGTAACAATGAATAAATTGACAAGCCTCATTGTATAGTAGTTTTGTCGTGTTTTATTTTGTGTTTGTGTTAGCGATGTTTCTACGTGAGTAGAGACATCGCTCTTTTTTTTATCTTACCACTTCACTGGTTCTTCAAGAATAACACCATCTGTAATGCCTAGATCTTTCAAAGAATCAGCTTTTGTTTGTATACAAATCATTACTAAATCGGTATTACCGGTATTTTTGTATGCACGTTTTCCATTTTGTGAAACACGTACCACACTACCTTCGCTGATATCGAAGAACTCTCCATCTACCTGAAATTGTCCATTTCCGCTCAATACAATATATACTTCTTCGTTAGTTTTATGTGTATGCAAGAAGTCTCCTCCTAAGCCAGCAGGTGTAGTTACAAATGATACTTCACTACCGGTATTACCCAAATCGTTACCTATAAATACTCTTCCAGGAATATCGATGCCTGGAGCCAAAGTAAACACATGTTGGCTAAGCTCGTTTAACAAACCGATATTTGTTGCTGCATAATTAGTTCCCTTTGCTGTAATCTCTACTTTTTTCATCTTTATTCTTTTTAAATGGTTAATAAATCGCTGCAAAGTTACTTGATAAGCTATTGCTAATCAAGTAGGTACTAAGATGTGGCTTGGTTACTTGTAGGTAACTAATGTTGAGTTTGAATGAGTTATAAGGAGAAGATTTTTGAAAATATTTTTATTTAAACGTATGTTTGGTATAACAATCCGTTTCATTTACTTTTGTAGCAAATAGAATTTTGCATAAGAATATGAATAACGATCCCTTTCAAGGAGTTTCAATAGAACAATGTCCCGTTCGTCAAATCATGGCGCGCATTGCCGATAAGTGGTCGGTATTGGTACTTATTTTACTTCAGAGCAATGATGTAATTCGTTTCAAAGAGTTGCAGCGTTGCATCCCTGATATCTCGCAAAAGGTGCTCACCAGTACTTTGCGCACATTAGAAGAAGATGGATTGGTAAACCGTAAAGTCTATGCAGAAGTACCACCACGCGTAGAGTATAGTCTTACCCAACGCGCGCATACACTATTGCCACATATCAATGCATTGATAGGATGGGCCAAAGAAAATATGAATGATATAATGAGTGATCGTGCTTATAATCGCCCTTGATAAACGAATGTATCTTCGCTCAATTCGAGTGAAGGAAT
>CAMTPH010000081.1 GCA_947074345.1 uncultured Bacteroides sp.
AAAAGCTCTATTTTTTTTGTACCTTTACCACCATATATTAATAAACAGATATTGTAGGATTCATGTTCGTTGTGACTATGACTTGACAATATTCTATTTATGACATTGATAATTTATTGTATAATATAAATATAGCTAATTATGTTTTCCGGAATTGTAGAAGAATATGCTACTTTAGTAGAATTGGTAAAAGAACAAGAAAATATTCATTTTACCTTTAACTGTTCATTCGTTGATGAACTAAAAATCGATCAAAGTGTATCTCATAATGGTGTATGTCTTACTGTTGTTAGTTTAACGGAGAATACATATACTGTTACTGCCATGAAAGAGACGCTAGAGTGTTCTAATCTTGGTTTATTGGCTGTAGGAGATAAAGTAAATATCGAGCGTAGCATGATGATGAATGGACGTTTAGATGGCCATATAGTTCAAGGGCATGTAGATCAAACTGCTACTTGTATAGCAATCGATGATGCCGATGGTAGTTGGTATTTTACATTTAAATATGCTTTCGATAATGAAAAAGCTAAAAGAGGATATATAACTGTTGATAAAGGTTCCGTTACTGTAAATGGAGTTAGTTTGACAGTCTGCAATCCTACTGATGATACTTTCCAAGTTGCAATTATTCCATATACTTATGAGCATACAAATTTTCATACTTTTAAAGTAGGTAGTGTTATCAACTTAGAGTTTGACATTATTGGTAAGTATATAAGTAGAATGATTGCTTATAAATAATATCGATGCTATAAACCTGCTATGTGTATGGACTTTTGCGATTTAGTTATAAATAGACAAAGCGATCGCTCTTTTGATAAGGATAAAGCGGTCGAAGATGCTAAATTGCATCGAATTCTTGAGGCAGCAAGAATGGCTCCCTCAGCTTGTAATGCTCAACCTTGGAGATTTGTTGTTGTAACAGAGCCACAATTATCATTGGAGGTTGGTAAAGCTGCATCAGGTCTTGGGATGAATAAGTTTGCAAAAGATGCACCTGTTCATATACTTATTGTAGAAGAGTCTGCTAACTTTACTTCTAAGTTAGGTGGGAAATGGAAAAATAAGCACTTTCCTCTTATAGATATCGGTATTGTTGCCTCTCATATAGCATTAGCAGCAGAAAGCGAAGGATTAGGCTCTTGTATCTTGGGTTGGTTCGATGAAGATAAAATTAAATCATTAGTAGGCATACCTTCTTCTAAAAGATTACTACTTGACATAATAATAGGTTATCCAACTAAAGATAAAAGAAAGAAGATTCGTAAATCTATTGATAAGATTGTAAGCTATAATAAATATTAAAGGTTTTATAAGTCTTTGAGTAGTATTTTGCTTGTTCGTTTGTAGTAATCGTTTTTCGTACTGATGAGTATTTTCCATTCTTCTCCAAATTCTTCTTCATTGTCTATTTTGAAGTTTTCGGATCCATAGGTGTCTATACGCTCAAATAAAATTGCAACATTCATTTGATTAATATCGAAGGCGGGGAGATAATGAATCTCTTCGCCTTTGTTGTTCTCTTCTGTAGATTCACTCAAAAAGCCTACCTCTAATAGTTGATTTAGTATTTGTTTGGTGAGTCGAATAGGTATTTTATATTCGATTGATAACTCCTCTGCTGTATATGGCTTTATGCCTTTCATAAAACGTTTGGTGATAAGAGACATTATAAGAACTGTTATGAAGTCCTTATATCGTCGGCTGATATTTTTAGTGTCTTTATCAAAGCTGAAGTTCTGAATATTCTGGCAAGCGTATGTTAATAGTGCTCCAAATAAGCAAATAGTCCATGATATTTGCATCCAAAGTAAGAATAATGGAAGGGCAGCAAATGTACCATAAATCGCATTGTATTTTGAAACAAATAATTGGCTGGTAATATACAGATATTGGAAGGCTTGATAAGCTGTACCTGCTAATATTCCTGATAAAAATGCATACTTAAATTTTACGGTAGTGTTGGGCATAAATGCATACAGAGCTGTAAACATGAGCCAAGTAAATGCAAAAGGAATGATCCCGATTAGAATTTTGAAAACAGGTGTGAGTAATTCATAATTAGTCATTTGTTCGAGCATGGTGCTCATGAAAATGGTAATACCGCCTGATAAAACAAGTAGGATAGGGGTGATTAATAACATTGAGAAGTAGTCTGTTATCATTCGATGCCAGCTTCTCATCTTTTTAATGTTCCAAATTCGGTTGAATGTAATCTCGATATTATTAATCAAATTAAGAACGGTACCTAGTAATAACACTAAACCTACACCAATAAAAACTCCGCCTCTTGTTTCTGATAGATATGAATCAACAAATTGCATGAGTGTTCTTGTCGTTTCTGTGTTTCCACCTAACCCTTGATGAAGTTGACTTTCCATGATGTTCGAAAAACCAAATCCACGAGCAATTGCAAATAAGATAGCTAGTATAGGAACTGTTGCAAGAAGAGTACTGTAGGTTAATGCAGCAGCTTTATTCATAATTCTATCTTCAATGAATCGATCAATACATAGATATATAGTCTTGATGATGTTGTAGATAGAATACTTGGTACGCGTCACTTCGTTTTCAGTGATTCTCCAAATATCCTCAGTTAAGAATTTCCATATTTCGGATATTTTCTTGTTCATAGAAAATATATATTAGATTCTAAATAAAAGCAGTTGGCCTATAAGCCGGGTTCTGTTCTTTATAAATAAAGTGCCTGTCATTTATCTGAATGAGGTGTCACCACATCATTTTAGCGGTCTACCCTTCGACATGGAGCGAGCAGCTCTCATAACGCCGGTATACATGACCTTACAACTCCCAAGACGTACAGCCCAACATGTCACCATGTGGCTGGTAGGCTCTTACTCTACCTTCTCACCCTTACCTTACTTCAAGAAGTATGGCGGTTATTTTCTTCTACGTTACTCTACCCTCACGGACAGCTTTCTGTTAGGAAGTGGGATGCTCTATGTTGCCCGGACTTTCCTCCTGTGAATAAACACACGCGACAAGCCGGCCTACTGCTTTATGTCTACAAAAGTAAACAATTATTTTAAAAATGATACTTAACATTCCTTTTAATAACAATATAAAAGGAATAATAGATTTTTAATTTATTTCTTATAAACGCGTTTATGTTTATTAAAGCTGCTATAATCATTGTTTTAACTCTACTTTGTAATAAAAATGTGTAGTTTCTGTTAACATAGTATTACTTTACCAATTGCTTTAATAATTACTTTTGTAGAAACAATTGTCTTAAATCATGAAACGCACACTTCTTTTATCTTTTATCTCGTTATTTTGTATTTTATTCAGTTCTAATGCTCAACAGTTTATTACTTCGAGAAAGAGAATTTCTTTGGCAGGACAATGGGAAACTCCGTTAGGTATTGCCAATTTGCCAGGTACAACTGATGAAAACCACTTAGGTAGCGGTATTAAAGACACAACTATTACTTATCAACTATCTCGTCTTTATCCATATTCGGGAAAGTTAGCGTATACAAAACAGATATTTATACCTGATTCTTTATCAAATAAACCACTCGTATTGGTCATGGAGCGTACCAAACCAAGTACTTTGTGGATTGATGGTGATAGTATTGGATATTTTGGTCATATCTATGCTCCTCATCGTTATATGCTTCCCTCTTTAAGTAAAGGCAAACATGATTTAAAAATTCTTATCGACAATTCAGATACTTCAGTTCCGAAAGAGATACAAGGTTCGCATGCTTGGACTGATGCTACACAAACTAACTGGAATGGCATACTTGGAGATTTTTATATCGAAGCTCTTCCATCATTGTACTTCGATAATATTCAGATTTATCCAGATGTTCAAAATAAACAGGTTAAGGCTTATCTAACTATTAACTCAGATCAGGCGATTGATGCAATGCTTGATATTGATGGTGCAGCATGGAATACTACCGATGTCTCTATTGTTGAACCATTGCAGGTTGCTATCGCTTTAAAACCCGGTGAAAATAAAATAGAGATTCCTATATATATGGGTGAAAACCCTTTGCTGTGGAGTGAGTTTCATCCCGCATTGTACAAAATGAACTTTAATTTGTCTAGTGACAATGATGAAGATAAAGCATCGGTAGATTTTGGCATGAGAGAATTTACCACACAAGGCACTCAGTTTGTCCTTAATGACAATAAGATTTTTCTCAGGGGGAAGCACGACTCTAATGTTTTTCCGCTTACTGGTTATGGGCCAATGGATGTAGCGTCATGGCGTAAGGTTTTCCAAATAGCAAAGAAATATGGTATAAATCACTATCGTTGTCATTCTTTTACTCCTCCACGCGCTGCATTAGCTGCGGCTGATATTGAAGGAATCTATTTTCAAATAGAACTACCTCTTTGGGGAATTATAAGAAATGATAATGTAGTATTAAATCAATTTATGAAGAATGAAGGAGATATGATTCTTGAGTATATGGGCAATCATCCTTCATTTATGGCATTAGGATTGGGCAACGAATTAGATATTGTAGATGCCGATATTGTTAAACAATGGTTGAATGATTTTCGCAGTAAAGACAATAGGCATCTTTATAATTATGGTTCAAACAATAATTTAGGATGGAAGGGTTCTCAAGATGGTGAAGACTTCTTTGTAACATGTCGTGTAGGTGGGGGAGATGGTTACTCTACTCATGTGCGTAGTTCGTTTGCTTATGTTGATGCTGAGAAAGGAGGAATACTTAATAATACTCGGCCATCAACAATGGGCAATTATTCGAATGCTATTTCTTTGTGCGATAAACCCGTTGTAGGTCACGAAACATGCCAATTCCAAATATATCCCGATTATAGCCAAATCAAAAAATACGATGGAGTTCTCTATCCTTATAATCTTCAGATTTTCCGTGAACGATTAAAAGAGAATAATCTGACTGATCAGGCTCATGCTTTTCAAGAGGCTACAGGCCATTTCGCTGTAGAGTGTTACAAAGCTGATATGGAATATGCTTATCGTACTCCAAGATTTGGAGGTTTTCAGATGTTAGACTTACAAGATTTTCCTGGTCAGGGAACAGCGTTGGTTGGTATTCTCGATGCATTTATGGATAGTAAAGGTATTGTTACTCCCGAAACATTCTATGGTTTTAACGCTCCGTTGATACCATTGGCTATTTTTAGCGATTATTGTTGGAATAATGACCAAACTTTAGATATTCAATTTGCCATATCGAACTATTTGGAGAGTAATTGGAACGAACCGCTATTTTGGACTCTTAAAGCCGATAATGGCTTGTGGGAGAGAAGTGGTGAACTGCAAGCAGAGGTTCGACAAGGCGATGTAACTGTTATTGGCAAAATTGACCTATCATTAATTGATATTCATGAGCCAACTCGTTTGACATTAAACCTTTCTACAGGCAATTATCATAACTATTATCATTTTTGGGTTTATCCAAAGTACGATGCAGTTAAAGAAAAAATATATGTCACTTCAAAGATAGATGCCGCGCTAGAGAAGAAATTAAAGAAGGGAGCATCAGTGTTGCTTATCCCAGATCATGATGATATTGTTAGACAAAGTGTTGGAGGTATGTTTACTCCCGATTATTGGAACTATGCTATGTTTAAATCGATATCCGAGAATGCCGGACGTGAAGTTTCTCCGGGCACACTCTCTATATTGACAGATCCAACTCATCCTTTATTTAATAATTTTCCAACTGAAAACCATAGTGATTGGCAATGGTGGAGCATATCACGCAATTCTCGTCCAATGATTTTGAATTCTACCTCTCCTGCTTATAAACCACTTATTCAAGTGGTCGATAATATAGAACGTAATCATAAACTTGGCTTGTTGTATGAGTATGCTGTTGGCAAAGGCAAGGTGATGGTGTGTACTACCAATCTCGAAGCTATAAAAGATACTCCCGAAGGGCGCCAATACCAAAATGCCATATTGCAATATATGAACTCTAAAGATTTTAATCCTGCAAATCAAATATTATGGGATGAGTTTGTTGCGCTTTTTACTACCGATATTGCTCAAAGAGAGATAGAAGGTGTGAAGAATGAATCTGACTACGATGTGAAGTGAATTAAATAGAATTAGTTTCAGCCCGTTGAAACTTTATTTTCAGTGGGCCGAAACCTTTGTTCCATTGCGGTGAAACAAAAGTTTCAGTAAGTTGAAACTAAATTGAATCTGTAGTTTAATGATTTTAGTTGACTACTTTTCTTATTATATATAAATATAATCTTCTTACATAATGAATGTTTTTGCATGCTGATAGTACAATATAGATAGTTTTTTGATGGTTATGTCGTGTATTTATCTTTTGGAACTGATATTTTACTAAAAAAATAACAATAAATTGTTAATGATAATACACTTAATTCTTTATCTTTGTTTTAATCAAATTCTTTCTACAATGCAAAAAATCTATTTCATTACTCTATTGATTCTTACATCATGTTTTGAGATGAATGCTCAAAATAGTAACGCTGCAACTGATCTTAATTGTGGCGTGGTTAATATTTCTGTTTGTAATATACGCAAAGAAGGTAAGTTTACTTCAGGTATGGAGACTCAAGGCTTATTGGGAATGCCTATCAAAGTTCTTAATCATAAAGGATGGTATGAAATCCAAACTCCTGATGACTACACAGGATGGGTGCATCGCAAAGCAATTACACCAATGACAGAACAAGGCTTAAAGGATTGGAACCAAGCTGAGAAAGTAATTATAACAGCAAAAGCGGGTACAGCCTACGAAAAGCCTGACTGTAATTCTCAACCGGTTTCTGATGTTGTAGCAGGAAATCGCTTGAAATGGATTGATACAACCGATGGCTATTATAAAGTTGCCTATCCCGATAATCGAATCGCTTTTATTCCAAAAGAGCTAGGCATGCGCGAGGGTGAATGGCGTAATTCAATCAGCCAACATCCAGATAGTATTGTAAAAACAGCCTATTCGTTGATGGGTGTTCCTTATCTTTGGGCAGGAACATCTACTAAGGGCGTAGATTGTAGTGGCTTTGTAAGAACTGTGTTGTTGATGCACGATGTTATTATACCTCGCGATGCATGGCAGCAAGCTTTGGTTGGCCAGCGATTAGAAATTGCTCCAGATTGTTCTAATCTTGAACCGGGTGATTTGGTATTCTTTGGTAGCAGAGGTACTGATGGTGCTAAAGACAAGGTTTCTCATGTCTCTTTTTATGTAGGCAACGAACGATTTATTCACTCTATGGGCGATGTTTATGTGAGTGGCTTAAATCCAAATGATTCGCTTTATGATGCTTACAATAAAGGACGTTTGCTTTATGCTAATCGTATTCTACCTTATATTAATAAGGAAAAGGATATTAATACAACAGAAACAAATAGCTATTATAAATAGACTCTAAAGAGAACCTTTATACATTAATCTTAATCGAAACAATATATGCAAAATAGACGTGATTTCTTGAAAACAGCAGCTTTGGCTACTTTGGGTGCAACAATAGGATCGCACTCTTTGATGGCGAATAAGAGTCTTATTCCCAATATTAATATTAATAAAAGGGGTAAGAATGCTAAAATGAAAATGACATTTTTCCCTTACGAACTTCAATTAAAACATGTTTTCACTGTTGCTAGTTATTCGCGTAAAACAACTCCCGATGTTCAAGTCGAAATAGAATATGATGGTTTAACCGGTTATGGTGAGGCTTCAATGCCACCTTATTTAGGTGAGACAATTGATTCTGTTATGGCATTCTTGCAAAAGGTTGACTTGGAACAATTTAATGATCCAACTCAGTTAGATGATATCTTAACTTATGTTGATGGTGTTGCGCCAGGAAATACAGCTGCTAAAGCTGCAGTTGATATTGCTTTGCATGATTTGACTGGTAAAATGCTGAATGCTCCTTGGTATCAAATATGGGGATTAAATAAAGAGAAAACTCCATCGACAACTTTTACAATAGGAATTGATACGCCTGATGTTGTTCGCGCAAAGACAGAGGAAGTTGCGGGTCAATTTAATATTTTGAAAGTGAAAGTAGGGCTCGACAATGATAAAGAAATGATCAAAACCATTCGCTCGGTTAGTTCATTGCCTATCGCTGTCGATGCTAATCAAGGTTGGAAAGATAGAGAAAAGGCTTTGGATATGATTCATTGGTTGCATGATCAAGGTGTAGTGATGGTAGAGCAACCGATGCCCAAAACTCAATTAGATGATATCGCATGGGTTACTCAACATAGTCCTTTGCCTACTTTTGCCGATGAATCATTGCAACGATTGAGTGACGTACTGCCATTGAAAGGTGCTTTTACAGGTATCAATATTAAATTAATGAAGTGTACGGGTATGCGTGAAGCATGGAAGATGCTTAACATGGCGCGTTCTCTTGATATGAAGGTTATGATTGGATGTATGACTGAGACTTCTTGTGCTGTTTCTGCTGCTGCTCAATTGTCGCCTATTGTAGATTTTGCCGATCTTGATGGTAATCTTCTTATATCAAACGATAGATTTAATGGTATGAATGTAGTTGATGGAAAGATAACTTTGAGTGATACTCCGGGGGTAGGGGTGTTAAAAATATAACTGTTATTAGTTCTTTTGGCTGTTGTTAGCTGTGTATTGAATGATTCAGATCTTGTATAAGAGAAGTAATGAAACATAATTTCTGTCATATTAATAATGTAAATATGTCAGTTCAGGCCGTTAACTGCTGTTAAGTTATAACCTACATTGTTAAAAGTGGACAAAAATAGACCCTTTTGATAATAAGCGTATGATATTTGTTTTTAATTTAACGACAAGAAGTTAAATAAGAAATAAGTATTAACACTTTAATTAATAACTTAATCATATGGGACAAGTAATAAAAAAAATGGTTGGCATTAGTGCAGTTGTTCTGCTTAGTGCCGGTGTAGCAGGCATTACTACTTATAAGATGATGCAAGTTAGTGACAACAATCAAGCTCTTGCATTTAATGATGTATTTCAACAAAGTCCAAATCTTTCGTTAGCATCTTTCGATGCAAGAACTCAGCCTATTGATTTAACAGGAGCTGCAGAAAATTCTCTTCATGCAGTAGTTCATATACAAGCTACTCAGCAAGCAAAGGCTCAATCTGCTCAAGCGCCTACAGATATATTTGAATATTTCTTTGGTGGTAGAGGACGTGGGCAACAACAACAATCGCAACCTAGAGTAGGCTTTGGTTCGGGTGTCGTTATTTCTAAAGATGGATATATTGTTACCAACAATCATGTGATTGATGGAGCTGACGAGATAACTGTCAAATTGAATGATAATAGAGAGTTTAAAGGTCGCTTGATTGGTGCCGATCCAAGTACCGACCTCGCTTTAGTTAAAATCGAATCTTCTGATGACTTGCCAACTCTTCCAATAGGTAATTCTGATAACTTGAAAGTAGGAGAATGGGTGCTTGCTGTAGGTAATCCGTTTAATCTTAATTCAACTGTAACTGCTGGTATTGTTAGTGCAAAGGCTCGTTCTTTAGGAGTATACAATGGTGGTATCGAATCGTTTATTCAAACTGATGCGGCTATTAATCAAGGTAACAGCGGTGGCGCATTAGTCAATGCTAAAGGTGAGTTGGTTGGTATAAATTCTGTTCTTTCGTCTCCAACTGGTGCTTATGCCGGATATGGTTTCGCAATTCCAACAACGATTATGACTAAAGTTGTTGCCGATTTGAAAGAGTTTGGTACTGTTCAACGTGCTTTACTTGGCATTAAAGGTGCTTCATTGGGTGGTAACTTAATGGAAGATCAACAAAAAATTGATAATTCGGGTACAACACTTAGAGATAAAGCCAAAGAGTTTGGTGTGACTGGCGGTGTATGGGTGCGCGAAGTTGTTGATGGCGGTTCAGCTGCTGGAGCAGATATTAAAGAGGATGATGTGATTGTTGGAATAGACAATAAAAAAGTAAATAGTTTTGCTGATTTGCAAGAGGCTTTAGCGCAACATCGACCTGGTGATAAAGTATCAGTTAAATTAGTGCGCAATAAGAAAGAAAAATCTGTAGATCTTGTATTGAAGAATGAACAAGGTAACACAAAAGTTATAAAAGATACAGGAATGGATGTTTTAGGCGCTGCCTTCATTGAACTTCCTGAAGATTTGAAAAAACAATTGAATCTAGGATATGGCTTACAAGTTACTGGTGTGAATGGTGGAAAAATGGCTGAAGCAGGAATTCGTAAAGGATTCATTATATTGAAAGCTAATGACCAACCATTGCGCTCGGTTGCTGATCTTGAAAATGTATTGAAAACTGCAGTCAAATCTCCTAATCAAGTTCTATTCTTAACTGGTGTATTCCCATCTGGAAAACGTGGATATTATGCTGTTGATTTAACTCAAGAGTAAACTATGATTGTAGATGTGAAATTTTATATAAATTATCACATTATTGCATGAAATACAATTTTAGCTAACAAAATAGAAAAAGGGCATCACATATCAACTTGTTGGTGTCCTTTTTGTTTTGATAGTTCTATAATAAAGTAGAAAAAGTTACGTTTATGTAGTAAGTTAACAAATTATTTGTACTAACTTTGCACTCCAAATCTGTTTTATAAGAATGAGACAACTTAAGATTACTAAAAGTATCACTAACAGAGAGAGCGCTTCTCTTGACAAGTATTTACAAGAAATAGGTCGTGAAGATCTTATCACTGTAGAAGAAGAAGTAGAGCTAGCTCAACGCATCCGCAAAGGCGATCGTATAGCATTGGAAAAACTAACGCGTGCAAATCTTCGTTTCGTAGTATCAGTAGCCAAGCAGTATCAAAATCAAGGGCTGAGTTTGCCCGACCTTATTAATGAAGGTAATTTAGGGTTGATTAAGGCTGCCGAAAAATTTGACGAAACACGCGGTTTTAAGTTTATTAGTTATGCTGTATGGTGGATACGTCAGTCTATTCTGCAAGCTTTAGCAGAACAGTCACGTATTGTTCGTCTTCCGCTTAATCAAGTAGGGTCTTTGAATAAAATTAGCAAAGCCTTCTCGAAGTTTGAGCAAGAAAATGAACGTCGCCCCTCTCCTGAAGAATTAGCCGATGAACTAGAAATTCCGGTTGATAAAATTTCTGATACTCTAAAAGTGTCAGGTAGACATATCTCGGTGGATGCACCATTTGTTGAAGGAGAAGACAATAGCTTGTTGGATGTGTTGGTTAATGATGATTCGCCAATGGCGGACCGCTCTTTGGTTAATGAGTCTCTTGCGAGGGAAATTGACAGAGCACTTTCTACGTTAACCGATAGAGAAAAAGAAATCATACAGATGTTTTTCGGTATCGGTCAACAAGAAATGACATTAGAAGAAATCGGCGATAAGTTTGGACTCACACGTGAGCGCGTTCGTCAGATTAAAGAAAAAGCAATCAGAAGATTAAGACAAAGTAATCGTAGTAAATTGCTCAAATCGTACTTGGGATAAGGCGATATGTTAGTTTTCGAATAAAGGAAATAAAAAAAACCGGCTCTATCTTATAGGATAGGGTCGGTTTTTTGTTAACTTTGCCTCCATATAAATTAATACAAGATTATGAAATACGTTAAAATACTATTTGCTGTCGCACTTGTTTTTACCATTTGCTCGGCTTTTTCTATTAAGAAGAAAGGTGAGAAAAAACCAGTTTATGTATTTGGTGTGTCTGCCTCTTTTACTGATACTATAGTTTATTATACTAATGTGCAATTACTTGATAGTGTTCATCTAGATAATAATGGTTTCTTACCTCATAGAGAGCTTTATAGTTATCAGCTTAAAAATTATTTAGAGTATAATGCCGGTCTTCCTAATCGGACTTGTATGATATACTTCTCTGAGAATAAGAGTAAGTTGGATAAAGAGCAAAATAATATATTAAGCAAATATAAGAAAGCTAAATCGGTAAAGCTAGATCTTATTCCTAATGATAAATTTCGATTTACGAAGGTTGAAATGGAGTAAATCGATTGTTGTTAAGAGATAGATTACTATCTCTTTTTTTTATTTTCTAAATTTTAATCCCGATATATGAATAAAATTATATCTTTTTTCTTACTGTTATTTATTCTTATTACCTCTTCTGGCTGTAAGGATAATCATTCATATGATGAGAAAAAGACTTCTCCGAGAACTGTATTGATGTATCTTATCGCTAATAATAATATTAGTTATGATATTTATGCCAATATAGCTGCTGTCGAAAAAGGTTTGAAAGAAACTAAATCAGCTGGTACTTTTGTAATCTACTGGGATGGTGGTAGATATTATAATAATGTTTTTTCATCACCCACTTTATTTAAATATGTAGTAGATGATAATGGAAATGTTAGCGAACGACAGGTTATTATGACGTATAGTGAACAGAATTCTTCATCTAAAGAAGTGATTACTTCTGTTATTAATGATGTTAAAATCCTTTGTCCTTCTGATAGCTATGGCTTGATATTCGGATCTCATGCAACTGGTTGGTTGCCTGCTGATGTTTCCAGATCGCGCTCTCTAGGCGATGATGGTGGTAAGAAAATTGAAATACCGGATTTAAACGAGGCTCTATTGGCAACCAATGTTCGTTTTGACTTTATTTTGATGGATGCTTGTTTAATGTCTCAAGTTGAGGTCGCTTACGAATTAAGAAATGTAGCTGATTATTTAATCTTATCGCCTGCTGAAGTAATGGCTGCCGGATTTCCATATAAGGATATGACTAAATATCTGATGGAGGTAAATGATAAACAGACTAGCGTTATAAATGCTGCAAAACAATTTGTTGATTTTTATAAAACATATGATTATAAATGGGCTACTATAGCTGTGGTAAAAACATCTGAATTAGATGCTCTTGCAAGCTCTATGCGCTCAGTTTTAGAAGAATATGGCTCTAATTTGGATATGTTCAATAGTTCATATCTTTTCTCTTTAAATCGTAATCATGGTTACGGTCGAGGCGAGTTGTCTTATTCTTCTTATGATATTGCTGCTTTTATTGATTGTTTATCCGATGGTAATACACCTTTATTGTGGACCGAACAATTAAATAAAGCTGTTGTGTACAAAGATTATATCGATGGTGATGTTATAGTAAATATTAACCCTGAATTTTATTCAGGAATAGGGACATATATCCCTTATGCAAACTTTACTAAATGGAATGCTTATTATCAAACTCTTCAATGGTATGTTGATGCCGGATGGCAAAAACATTGGATTTGGTAATAATTTAAATACAAAAAGCTGTCTTATTTTAGATGGCTTTTTTTGTATTGGTATAGATATCTAAAGGAGGACGTTGTGTTATTTGTGAGGCGTTGAAGTATTCTACAGGATATTTTTGATATATAATAAAAAAAAGTATCTATGCTGGCTGAATGTTTTGGACTTCTTTATGTGTTCTTCATATTTAAACGATTCGTATTAATTATGAAGAATAATCTCTTTTTCATAACGACTAATAGCTTATAGCGTATTGTATGTCGGTTATAATTATCATTATTGATTTCTTATTCTTTCTAAAATTCAATTTGATACCTTGAAAACACTTTATTTCTCTCTATAATTCTTTCTATGAGAATTCAAAATCCCGCTCTCTTCGCGCGCGCGCGTAATATATAATGTGTGTTATAATAAGAACATTCCTTAACCAATACTAAAAGTGTAATCCTACCATCCATCATATCAGCGTTTTAAAAGTTAAATGACAAATAGTTCAGAATTTAATCC
>CAMTPH010000082.1 GCA_947074345.1 uncultured Bacteroides sp.
CTTACCCAGAACTCATCGAAGTAAGGCAACAAACCATAGTTAGCTCGTCCGCCACCACTAGCACAATCTTGTATTGTTAGGTCGGGATATTTAGCACGTATGCGTTGACACACTTTCTCTAATCCACGATGAAACTCTATATACATATGACTTTGCTTATCGTTTGCTAGATAGTTGGAGCCATGATTAAGGATAGACATATTAGCATCCCATTTAATATAGTCAATGTCGGGATATTTAGTCATTAAATCGTCTACCAAATTATAGATAAAGTCTTGCACTTCAGGGTTCGCTAAGTCGAGTACAACTTGAGTACCTCCACGACCTAAAACAGGTTCGCGTTGTGGTGCTTTGATAATCCAATCAGGATGCTTCTCGTATAGTTCGCTTGTGGTGTTGGCCATCTCTGGTTCTATCCAGATACCAAACTTCACGCCATTCTTCTTAGCATCGCGAATCAATCCTTCAATGCCATCGGGTAGCTTACGGTTATCAACCACCCAATCGCCCAACGAAGAGTTATCGGTATTGCGTTGATATTTATCACCAAACCATCCATCATCCATCACGAATAGTTCGCCACCCATTGATGCTATATCACTCATCATCTGGTCCATGCCTTCTTGATTGATATCAAAGTAAACCCCTTCCCAACTATTCAATAGTATCTTGCGAAGCTTGTTGCCATTGGCTAGTTTATAATCGCGTGCCCATTTATGGAAATTACGACTACTTCCACTCAATCCTTCATCACTATACGTCAAAGCTAATGGAGGAGTAACAAATACCTCTTCTTTAGGAAGTGTGTAGGCTGAATTATCTTCATTGATACCTGCAAAGAAATGGTGGTATTCATCATCGTGTGTATCGACCATTAATTTATAATTGCCACTATAGCATAATGCAGCGCCTATCACAGCACCACTATTCTCTTGAGGTTTACCATCGAGCGAGAACATTACTTCGGGATGAGCTGTATGAGAATTGCGCACACCATCTTTGTTCTTCACCATCTTCAAACCTGGTTCTAAACGTTCTTGTACGAGTTTGCCTTCGTTGGCCCACGATCCATATAGATGCGAAAGCCATACATCGCCTCTACGTATAGGCAAATAGGCCGAAAGGAAACGGTTAAGTGTAACAGGCTTCTTCTCTTGATGCTTTATTTCGGTCCATGTTTCAATTACATCAGTACCATTGAGTGGCTTATAGCACACATTCACAAAAAACGGATATACCTTATCTTTTAATTCGATGACAGTAACTGTGCCGTCATTCTCTTGTCGTGTACTAACATTTACCACCTCCATCTCTAAACTCATATTGCCATCGGCGTGCTTTACCGCCAAAGCAGATTCTGTTGGGCACTGCATGCCATACACAGGATAAGCAGAATATAAGTTAGGCTCGACGGCTTCTAAGTTCTCTAAATCTGTTTGCGATAAACTAGCACCATAATAAAGATAATTGAGATTACCTCCGATAGGTGCAGAAAGAACCATTGACGATTTGGGAGTGGAAATTGATACGTTTTGTGCCATTATTGCACTACACCATAAACAAGTTCCAACAAGAAAAGTGAGTTTTCTAAAATTCATGTTTTTCTGTTATAAAGGTTATATAAGTTGATGGGACAAAAGTAAACATGAGTTTCTTAATTTACTAATATTATTTTAACTCTTTGTGATAGTATAAAAACAAAGCTTTTTTAGGACCAGATATAATAAATAAATAGTATCAATTTCTTTTTTTAATCTTATTTTTGCACAACAAACACCGCACATTAATTAACAATGTGACATAATCTAATAACAACATGATAAAACAAGAATTAAAACTCAAAGACAGATTGGAAGTAGTAGATGCTTTAAGAGGTTTTGCTGTATTTGCAATCTTATTAGTGCACTGCATGGAGCATTTCCTTTATTTTGTTTACCCGCAAGACTCACCTACTTGGCTTAACTTTCTCGACAAAGCAGTTAATGATGTAATATTCACTCTTTTCGCCGGAAAATCTTATGCCATATTTGCATTGCTTTTTGGATTAACCTTTTTCATTCAACAGAACAATCAAATTAAAAAGGGAAAAGACTTTGGCTATAGGTTCTTATGGAGAATGATTCTGCTATTTGTATTCGCAATAATTAATTCTTTGGTATTTCCAGGTGGTGATGTATTATTGTTGTTCGTTATTATGAGCGTTCTATTATTCATCACTCGCAATTGGTCGACTAAGTATGTTTTGGCTTTAGCCATCTTCTTCTTGCTTCAACCATACGAATGGATACAGTTGTTTATATGGGGAGATCTTACTCCACAATTGAATGGAATATATTATGAAGAAGTTGCAGTGGCAGCAAAGAGTGGCAGCATTAGTGATTTCTTTGTTTCCAATCTAGGAGCCGGACAAAAAGCATCTTTATTGTGGGCCATAGAGAATGGAAGATTGTCTCAAACTGGAGGTTTATTTCTATTAGGAATGGTTAGCGGACGATTAACCCTCTTCAAAGAAAATGAATATAATAAAGAGTTCTGGAGAAATGCATTAATCATTTGCGCTATTCTATTTGCTCCATTATTGCAACTTGCCGAACTAAGCAAAGGAACCTATGGAGGAATAATACTTGATATGTGGCAGAAGTTTGCTTTCACTATTGTACTTGTCTCATCATTTGTTTTGCTATACTGGAATCTATCTTCATTCAAATCGTTTACACATCCTTTGCTTTGTTATGGACGAATGAGTTTAACGAACTATCTTTCTCAATCGTACATAGGAGCATTAATCTTTATGCCTATCGGTTTAAATCTAGCTCCAGTGATTGGCAGTACACTTAGTCTATTCATCGGTTTCGCTATATTCATACTTCAACTATGGTTTAGCAATAAATGGCTCAACAATCATCGTTTTGGTCCACTAGAAGCTATCTGGCATAAATGGACTTGGATAAGAAAATAGAATCACAAGAGATCATGTTTTTGACAATGAGACTATCATTCTAATATCTAAAACAATCTTTTTATATAATCTTGCTAATTAATTAACGCAACTAGAATAAAGTATTAATAAATTATACATATCTTTGCAGAAGAAATATAAAAGCTAAAGAAAACATCTATGTGTCATTATTTCATACACACATATCGAAACGCAATTTGGACTAAATCATAATACAAAGCCCTGCTTGTCTCCAGACAAACAGGGCTTTCTTACAAATTATGTGAAATAAAACTATATACAATAATTTCTTACACGGATGAATAAAAAATCTTCTACTGAAGACTGCATAACTGATGCACGCTCTTTAGGACGTCCCAGAATGGTGCTTTTGGGATTACAACACATGTTTGCTATGTTTGGTGCTACAGTCTTGGTTCCTGCCATCACTGGTCTATCGGTATCGGCTACATTACTATTTGCTGGGTTAGGAACTCTCCTATTTCATGTATTGACGAAATACAAAGTACCCGCTTTTCTTGGTTCATCATTTGCTTTTTTAGGTGGTTATAGTACTGTAGTTGTTCTTGGTAAAGAATATGGACTATCACAAGCCGAATCATTGCCTTATGCATGTATCGGAGTATTCTTTGCCGGCCTTATTTACTTTCTAGTTGCTGCACTAATCAAAGTGTACGGAACTAAAAAAGTAATGAAGTTCTTCCCTCCTATTGTTACAGGTCCTATCATTATCAGTATTGGTTTAACACTGTCGGGTACTGCTATATCTAGTAGCCAAACCAATTGGTTGATTGCTATTGTTGCAATTGCTATTGTGATTGTAAGCAACATCTGGGGTAAAGGAATGATTAAGATTATCCCTATCTTATTGGGAGTTATCGGTTCGTATGGATTGGCTGCTTGCCTTGGCGAAGTTGATTTTAGCGGTGTTCAATCTGCATCGTGGATTGGATTGCCTGTAAAACAACAAGACACAATCATACCTGTCATTCAAAATCCTAACTACAGTTTGCTAATTGGTTCGATATTAACCATCATGCCTATCGCACTAGCTACTATTGTTGAGCATATTGGTGATATGTGTGCTATCTCTTCTACTGTAGGAAAAAACTATTTAACTACTCCAGGCTTACACCGCACATTGATGGGTGATGGTGTTGCTACAGCATTAGCATCTCTATTTGGCGCACCTGCCAACACTACATATGGCGAAAACACAGGGGTATTGAATCTAACGAGAGTGTTTGATACACGTGTTATTCGTATTGCAGCAGTATTTGCTATCATCTTCTCTTTCAGTCCTAAGTTCGCAGCCCTTGTAAGCGCTATGCCAGTAGCAACAATGGGTGGTGTATCATTAGTTCTTTACGGTATGATCTCGGCAGTAGGTGTAAGAAACATCGTTGAGAATCAAGTTGACTTCAGCAAATCGCGCAATGTAATTATTGCAGCTCTTATTCTTGTATTAGCTATCGGAATTCAATATGGTGCCGAAGGATCATCTATCTCTATTGGCTTTACAAACCTTTCGGGTTTGGCCGTATCGGCTATCGTAGGTGTAGCACTTAACGCTATCTTGCCAGGTAAAGACTATGAGTTTGGCGTTAACGAAAAAGGTGATACTTCAATGAATCTTGAACTATAATAATTCTTATTTTAATCAATACTTATACAATTATGAAAAAAGTAGTTTTCATGACCATGGTACTATTCGCGATAGTACTAACTGCACAGTCTCAAAACATTCAATTCCACTACGACTTTGGTAGAAACCTTTACAGCGATTTAGATGGCGATGCAGCCGATCGCGCTCCTATCACTACAACTATCGAAATGTTCAAACCTGACAAATGGGGTAGCACATATTTCTTTGTTGATATGGATTATAATAAGAAAGCCGTTGGTGCTTATTGGGAAATCTCTCGTGAGTTTAACTTCTGGCAAAAATCTAAGCTTAACTGGTTATCTATCCATGTTGAGTTTGATGGTGGTTTGAACAGTAAAGTTAGCTCATTCAACAATGCATGGCTTTTTGGTCCTACCTATTCTGGACATAGCAAAGACTATACTAAAACTTGGTCATTGAGCGTAATGTACAAATACATCCCTCGTACAGTTGATACGATGAACAAAAAGCAAGAACAAAACTTCCAAATTACGGGTGTATGGGGCATTGAGTTTGCACAAGGATGGTGTACATTCTCTGGTTTCTTTGACTTTTGGCGCGAACACCGCCCTTGGATGAATACAGAATACATCTTCTTGTCTGAACCACAGTTCTGGGTGAACATGAATAAAATCAAAGGTATGAATGATGTTAACCTTAGCTTTGGTGGAGAATTAGAGCTTTCAAACAACTTTGTAGGCAAAGGATTTTATGCAATCCCTACCCTTGCTGCAAAATGGACATTCTAAAACATATATAAATTCATAAATCAATGACTTTTTTTCAAAAACTATTAGGTTTTGATCCTACAAAGCATAAGATTAGAACCGAAATATTGGCTGGTATAACTACCTTTCTTACCATGTCTTACATATTGGCTGTAAACCCAAATATGTTTGCTATGTGCGGTATGCCAGCAGGATCAGTATTTACAGCTACAGCATTGGCAGCAATCATTGGTACACTCGTGATGGCTTTTTGGGCAAAACTACCTTTTGCTCTTGCACCCGGAATGGGATTGAATGCATTCTTCGTATTCTCTGTTTGCTTGGGTATGGGCCATACATGGCAATTTGCATTGACAGCTATCTTGGTTGAAGGGATAATCTTTATCATTCTTACCTTAACCAACTTGCGCGAAGCTATTGTAAATGCCATTCCCGTAACTCTCAAAAACGCTATTGGCGCAGGTATTGGATTGTTCATTGCATTCATCGGTTTGCAAAATGCAGGATTGGTAGTAAACAGCGATGCTACATTGGTAACATTAGGCAACATTACTTCGGGTAGTGCATTGCTAGCTATCATTGGTATTATTATCACTGCTGTACTTGTTACAAAAAAAGTACCTGGAGCTTTATTGATAGGTATCTTAATCACTACCTTAATCGGTATCCCAATGGGCATTACTAATTATGGAGGTGTTATATCAATGCCTGAGTCATTAGAGCCTGTGTTTATGCAATTTCAATGGAGCGAGATATTTTCTATGAATATGGTGGTAATTGTATTTACCTTCCTTTTTGTAGATATGTTTGATACGATAGGTACATTGGTTGGCGTAGCAACAAAAGCCAACATGATGCAACCTGATGGTAAAATACCAAAGATTAAACAAGCCTTCATGGCAGATGCTATTGCAACCGTTTTGGGTGCTTGCTTCGGCGCATCTACTACAACTACTTATGTAGAGAGTGCATCGGGTGTTGCTCAAGGAGGTAGAACAGGTCTTACAGCCTTTACAGTAGCTATTTGTTTTGCGGTATCATTATTGTTTTCACCACTATTCTTAGCAATTCCATCGGCAGCTACTGCCCCAGTACTTATATTGGTTGGATTGTTTATGATGACTCCAATAAAGCTCATCGATTTCGATCGTTTCTCTGAGTCGATACCTGCATTCATCTGTGTTGTTATGATGCCTCTTACCTACTCTATATCTGATGGTATTTTGTTAGGTATGATCAGTTATGTAATCATCAATGTATTGAGTGGTAAGTTCAAGAAAATTACAATAACAATGTATATCTTGGCTATCATGTTTATTCTTAAATACATCTATATTTAAGCGATAAGATTGTCTATATATTAAAAATGGGTATACCTTAATTGGTATACCCATTTTTTTATATAATTCGGTTTACAATAATCCATAAAAACCAACTCGACAACAAGACAATACGCCGATAGTTGTTAACAGTTATCGCGCCAAACCTTAACATTCAGCATGATAATAGTTAACAGTTATCGTACGCAACAATATACCTAACCAGATAAAAGCAAGTATCTACGTTGATCTGTGTATAACAATAGACATCGACCGATTATACAATTCTAAAAGAAATGAAACTTGAGACCGAACGATAGCCCTAAATAGTCGCGTGGGCGTAAATACTTATTAGTGATAGCGGTAATAAGATACATATCGCACGTATTTAGCTCATAAAACAGAGATATCGCTTTAGAGTGAAAACGCTTTTCGGGATTAATAGCAAACGTAAAACGTTGTCCTAAGAAGATATGACTACGTATTTTTGTTGAAAACCCATAATACCCCTTAGGATATTTATCGGGCTCACGCACCCAAAACTCACTCCCAAAAACGGTATTAAAATACATTCCACAAGTAAGAGGTTCGATAGAAAATCCATTCGTTATATTGAAACTCCAAGGTATATAGTTTTGCTTTAAAGTCATTGTCATTTTAGCTCGCTTAGAAGAATACTTCGGAATAAAACCAAACAGCACATCAGTTTCCCATTGGTTGCGCTTGCCATAATCCCATCCTACACCAAAAGACATTAATCCCATGCCCCCGGCATACTGAACGGTAGCATCGGTAGGTATAATTTTATTCCAATTCTCCTGATAACGGTGAATTCTTTTATCGTATTTGTGGCTCACCTCTACATACTCATCGGCATATAAGTTAGTTGAGCAAAAAGTTAACAGGCAGCACAATGCTACACTTATTTTAATAATAGAGAACTTCATATTCGTAGCTGTCGGGAGTTATAGTGAACAATAGATAGCAGCGGTCTTTAATGTTTGTACTACCATAATAAATAATGCCATCATCAAACAAATCAGTAACTGTTACATTGTGATCGTGAGCCACTGTACAAAACTGTAAATCAGGAAACTGACGTACATAATATTGAAATGGCTTAGCTGAATTATTATTAAAGACATCCGAATATGGGCTGGCATGCATACTAATCACAGTTTTAGAGAACTCATCTTTGAGATTAGTCAACTCCATTTCGATGAAGTCAAAATCGGGTATCGGTCTTGAATAGTCAAACTCCATGGCGTTGGTATTGAGACATACAAACTTTACATCACCTGCTATAAACGAGAAGTTCGTTTCGCCAAATACCTTACGATAAACATCTTCGCCCGTGCCTACACAGTCGTGATTTCCTATCAAAACAACATACGGAACAGTCAGTTTATTCAAGATATCGCGCTGCCATAAGAACTCTTTTGTTAAACCAAAATCGCTAACATCTCCTCCATGCAATACAAAGTCGATATCATTGCGTTTATTTATGTGTTTTACAAAATCTTCCGTTTCATCGTGCCAACGTTGCGTGTCGCCCATCGAGACAAACCGTATTGTGTTTTTATCTTTACAGCTATCTTCAATTCGTTTTATGTTCTTTGCATTAATATCTGTTTCTCCTGTTATACGTACATCATACGGATGATACTCTATTAAATCGCAACTTCCCAACAAGAAACAAGAAGCCGCTACTAAAGCAATTGTGTTAATTTTAAGTCTCATCAAATCTCTATTTAATTACAATAGTCGAAGTTATTTGTTTCATATCAACCAAACAAACATCTTCTCTATATTGCGACAAACAGAACATTAATGTAGCCATATATGACATAATGAGAGTAATAACCATAAACCAATACCGCTTTTAGAACAACAAACAACAATGAAGCTATTTACACTTTAACACATCAATTAACATTAACAAATTATGTCTCTACAATTGATAGCAGACTACCTCTACTTAAATTAATTAATATTATATTACATTATTTAAAATAGAAATAATAACTTTGCAATCAGAAAAACACATTTCGATAGAATATCTCTTTTAAACAAACAAACAGCATATCAAATGAAAAAAGCTTATCTTACCTTATTATTTTTATTGTTTCATCTTATATCCATTACTGCTCAAAATGCAGAAAAGAAATGTATACTGAAAGAAGAATTTATTGATAATAACCTATCAATTCCGTCAGTACACTCGCCCACCATAGCCGAAACACCAAAAGGCTTAATTGTAGCTTTCTTTGGAGGAGAATATGAAGGACACTCTGATGTTGGCATATTCGTGAGCAGATTGGAAGACAACAAATGGACTAAACCAACACTAGTTGTAGATGGACATATCGATGAGAACCAAAAAAAGGCATGTTATAATCCTGTATTGTATCAAGTACCCGATGGCGAACTAATTCTTTTCTATAAAATAGGAGAAAACGTTCAAGACTGGACTGGTTATCTAGTACGCTCATATGACAATGGGTTAACATGGGTATATCCCGAAAAATTGCCTAATGGCATATTAGGTCCTGTAAAGAACAAGCCTATATTGGTTAACAATGAGCTAATATGTGGCTCAAGTACTGAAAAAGATGGTTGGAGAATTCACTTTGAACGCACTCCTGACCTAGGCGAAACATGGTCTAAAACAGCCAACATCAATGACAATGGATGGGATATCATACAACCTGCCCTATTGAAACACAAAGATGGAAGGCTACAAATGGTTAGCCGTTCGCGAAATGAAGCTATTGTTACATCTTTCTCTAATGACAACGGATTGACATGGAGCGAACCGGAGTCTCTTAATGTACCAAATAACAATTCGGGGATAGATGCCATCAACCTTAACGATGGCCGTTTCTTAATGGTATATAATCATGTTAAAGCTAAAGAGAGTGCATACATAGATCGCAAGCGCACACCACTCAATGTAGCCATATCAAACGATGGAATAAACTGGAATATGAATTTGACTTTAGTCGATTTATTGATGAAAGAATATTCGTATCCATCGGTTATACAAAGTACAGATAGCATGGTTCATATAGTATACACATGGCGTAGAGAAAATATCAGATACGTTAAGTTAGATCCAAGTAAAATATAACTTTTGACTATACATTAAGAAAAAAGGTCTGATAGACATTGCGTCTTCAGACCTTTTCTTTTAAAATCATTCTTATACTAATGATGAATCTTATTCTTCTGTAGAAGCAACCTCTTTTGGCATATCTTCAAACAAGAACTCTACTTCACCTGTATCTAAGTGATGGTAAGCAGCTACCAAACCAATTTTACCTTGATCGTAAAGGTCTTTCAAAACCTCACTTCTGTTTAAGATTTCGTCCATAGTATGGTGAATGTTGTGTTGCGTCACAGCATCAACAAACTCAGGAGAAGTTTGACAGCAAGATGGTTTTTCGTACTTTACTTGGTCAATTGAAATTTGTAGCTTTGAAAGCAATTGAGTTAAGTGGCCCACTTTCTTACCGGCACATGCACCTTGTGATGCACCACATTTACTATGACCTAAAATCATGATAAGCTTAGAACCGACTACACTACAAGCATACTCCATACTACCAATAATATCATCATTCAAGATATTGCCCGCAATACGCAAGCTAAAGATATCTCCTAAACCTTGATCGAATATCAACTCGGCAGATGTACGGCTATCCATACAACTAAGTACAATGGCAAAAGGATGTTGTCCATGTTTGTAATACTGTACTTGGTCTAATAAGTTTCTATTTAATTTAAGATTTTGTACAAAACGCGCATTACCCTCTTTAAGGAATTGAAGAGCCTTTTGAGGAGTCATTGTTGCTAAAGTTTCTGATGTATGTATTTTCATTTTTTTCTTCTTTTAATTTATTAATAATAACTGACAGCCATATTAGTTTACGGCTTTAATGTTTCTTATATAAACTCTATTTAAATCGCTGCATGATGTTTAACTGTAACAGCAGTATTTTCACCTTCTGCTACTTCATCATAAGTAGTTTTAAAGCCAATCAACTCGACTGATATATTCAATTCGCGTGCACGACTGTTGGTAAAATCTTCAATCAACTCAAGTACATCCGAAGCAATATAAGTCGATTTTGAAGCATCAATTACAATCTCCATATCAGGTTGAATATTGTTTAGCGTCTCTTTAACAGCAGCCTTATTCAAGAATGATACCTCTTCGGCTAAAGTAATATATAAATGTTTTGAATCAGGCGAAGCAGTTTCGAGTATATGATATGCTTTCTTTTTGTTACCCAATAGAATAAAGGCGATACTAATTACCAAACCTACTCCTACTCCTGTCAACAAGTCTGTAAAGACTACCGCCAACATAGTTGCAACAAATGGAATAAACTGCAAACGTCCTTTGTGCCAGAAGTGAACAAAGATAGCTGGTCTAGCCAACTTATAACCAACAAGTATCAATACTGCCGAAAGCGTTGCCAATGGAATAAGATTTAAAACCATCGGAATAACCAACACACACAATAATAACAATACGCCATGGATAATAGCCGATAACTTAGATGTTGCACCTGCACGAGCATTAGCCGAACTACGAACAACTACTGATGTCATTGGCAAACCACCGATTACAGAACTCAAAAGATTACCGATACCTTGAGCTTTCAATTCGCGATTTGTATCTGTTACTCTTTTCTTCACGTCCATCTTATCAGCAGCCTCAACACAAAGCAATGTTTCGATTGAAGCAACCATTGCGATTGTTGCACCCAACACCCATACTTTCGAATTGAATACTCCTGAGAAATCTGGCAATACTAGCAATTGACCCAATTCACCCATATTATTCACAACAGGAAGTTCAACAAGCATTGCTTCTGATACATATAATGGAGATCCAATTACTTTGAAAAGGTGATTTAAAGCGATACTTACAATTACAGCAATCAAAGCTCCTGGAATCATTTTTAGTTTCTTCAAAGCGCCCACATTATCCCAAATCAACAATATTGCAATCGAAATAAGAGTAATAACAATAGCGCCCAAATGAATTTGAGACATGATAGTTTGAACAAACAATGGGAAGTCTGAGAATATATAACTTAGAGAAGACGCGCCCTCTTCGCTTAAATCTGTATAACCTAAAGCACTTGGTATTTGTTTCAAAACAATGATAACACCAATACCGGCCAACATACCTTCGATTACATTGTTTGGAAAGTAATTTGAAATACTTCCGGCCTTAAGAAATCCGAATAACACTTGAATTAAACCAGCAATAACACCAGCCATAAGCATTAATTCAAAAGAACCTAATTCGGCTATACCTGCAACCAAAATAGCTGTCAAACCAGCTGCTGGACCAGATACACTGATTGGTGAATTACTCAATGAGCCTACTATTATACCCCCGATAATACCTGAAATAACACCAGCCAAAGGAGGTGCACCAGAAGCTAAAGCAATACCCAAACACAATGGCAATGCTACTAAGAAAACTACTAAACCTGATGAAAAATTTGATTTTAAATTTGAAATGAAATTCATATTCTATAATGCGTTTAACTAAGAATAGGCAATAATATAGCACATCCTTGTAAAGACAAAGACGTAAACTATATCATAGATATTCTGAAATATAATAATATAGTGTCATGTTCTGTCTTAATAGACAGAAGTCAAATGTGAACAGTGTATCAAGTATCAGTATATACTGATAATGAGACAATAGATTAGACGATTGAAGTGAATTCGGGAGGCGGTGATAAGAATTCAATATGTGGAGCATTATGATTATCGCTCGCACATGCTTTTTTAGATTTGCATTCAGAAATACCATGTTTTCCATTTACAAATCTTGATGAGTGAAACAAGTCTAAATCTAAATGTGAAGAATCTTCGTCCATTGATTGAGAAGAAGAATCATCGGATGATTTAGTCAATGAATTGCTGTTTACAATCTCTAACAAGAATGATAAAGCAAGTTCATTTTCTTTGTTTGCATTTTCAATTACAAAAGAGCAGTCATCTTGTTTCTTTAAAGTATTAGAAGACATACTGATGAAGCTTACCATCATAAATACTACGATGATAAGACAAACAAGTCCTTTTGATAATATGTCTTTTATTTCTTTAATCAAACTATCTGTTGTTAATTGAAATGCAAAAATAATGAAGATAAAGCATAGTTGCAATACCAACAACCTACTCTAACCTGTTCATTAATCGCAAATCATTCGCATTTAAAGGAATACAGATAGATAAACTACTCATTTTCAGAAGACAAAAAGAGCACAAATCAACTTCTAAATAAATCATAATGATTTATAAACGTTTCTCAAGCTATCATTTTATCATAATAAACTAGATAATTCTTATGAATTTTCAACTATGTTTATGTTCATCTCGACGCTGCTCATTGATTGTTTTCTGTATAAAATAAAAGAACTCAGCTTGGATAGTTTGAAACTGTGGATAGTCGATAGTCTCGCGAGTTAATTGATTTTGAAACTGATCGAAAGTACACAATCCATTAGATGATTCATTTTGATTAAAGAATGCTTTACCTAATAGAGAAGCATATGTTTGCATCATCTCGCTATTTCGAATGAAGTAATTAAGAATATATTGAGGTTCGTTTACAACAATATCGACTATATATGGCGGCAATATTTGATTTAGCTTACCATCGGAAGTCGTTACTACTTTATTAAAAACATTAAAGTAGAATGCTTTTACGCCCAGATTTGATTGAGGTTGAATAAGTGTTTCAAGCAAACTCAATATATCAATATCTTCTGCATTCGAAGAATTGCCTTCGTAATACTCAACAGCATTAGCAGATATACCTTCAAGTTGCAAGACATCTTGTTGTTGTTCGAGCGTCATTTGTTCCCAATAAATGGGTGGTGTATAACTCATACCACACAATAAAAGCAATAAAGCAATTGTCTTCATAATGATACTTAATTTAGAGTAATAAGTTGGTTCTACTATTTAAAACAGATTCATCGATAAATTGTTAACTAAATCTTGC
>CAMTPH010000083.1 GCA_947074345.1 uncultured Bacteroides sp.
GTGTTCACCTCAATATCTACAATTATTATGGACGGTAATTGTGGAATTGGTTTTGAAAATGTGGCGCATAATACTCAGTTATTCAATAAACTTTCTAAAACACTTCAGACCACGAACAATATCTTGATTTTGTTTCGTATTAACCACGAGGTTCCACCCGTTTTAATGGAGTGAAGATTAAAAGAAACAGCACTATTTGATTAATATTGTAAAGAATTAGAAACCTGATATAATATAAATTAGCCTCTTATTGAGCTTTTATATTCGCTAGGTGTCATTCCGGAATATTTCTTAAAACATCTACTAAAATATTTAGGGTCTGTAAATCCTGTCATATAGGCCACTTGAGAGAAATTATAACTTTCACTTTCAATAAGCTGTATCGCACGCTTTATTCTTACTTCACGGATGAAATCAATAGGGGATAGTCCCGTAATGGATTTTAATTTTCTATAGAAAATACTTCTGCTGAGGAGCAACTTATTGCTGAAATCATCAATTGTCAAATCGGGATTGTCCATTTGCTCCTCTATGTATTCCATAATCTGCTGAATGAATAACTTATCGTGAGGTATTATTTCTGGTTTAGATGGATCTAAAGAGAAATCGCTTTTTTCACTAGAACAAATGGTAGTTTCATTGTTTGTCGCTAATTGATTGATAAACTTTTCTTGCAACAATTTTCTTTGCGTAAATAATGAATCTATTCGAGCCTTTAAATAGGTTGAGCTAAAAGGTTTTGTTAAATAATCATCTATGCCTTGTTCTAAAGCAATAATACGATCGTCTAATGCTGATTTAGCTGATAATAAAATTATTGGAATATGACACACATCTTTGTTCGCTTTAATGGAACTAACCATTTCTAATCCATCCATTATAGGCATCATAACATCACTTATTATCATGTCCGGAATTACTTCAAATGCTATTCTTAATCCTTCTTCACCATTGCATGCTTGAAGAATAGTATATTTTTTCTGTAATATTACTCTAAGCAAATTTCGTAATTCAGAATTGTCTTCTACAATCAATATTGTTAATTTATCAGTTTGATTGTTCATATCATCATCAATATGTATAACTTCAATTTGGCTTTCAACAGTAATTTGTGGATAGTTAGATGAACTATCTGCCAATATTAACTCTACTAATTTATCATTGTTGAATTCGTTTCTGTCTAATGGTAGGGTGACTGTAAATGAACTACCTACACCAACATTGCTATCAATTGTTATATCTCCATGATGTAGTTCTACAAGCTCTTTAACAAGTGATAATCCAATACCTGTTGATGGTTCAAGATTTTTTGGTCGTCCTACCGTTTCAAAACGGTTGAAAAGAGTATTGTACTTATCGTTAGATATACCTATACCCTCATCAATTACTGATATACTTACATTTTCATCATTCTTTTCAACGAAAATGGTTATAGACTTTTTTGCATGTGTATATTTAAATGCATTAGATAATAAATTAAATATTACTTTTTCAATTTTGTCTTTGTCTATCCAAATGTATAACTCTTCTAAATTGGATTTTACTGTTAGGTTTATTTGTTTTTCTTCAGCAACAGATTGAAAACTTTCCGAAATGGTCATAAGAAAAGAGATTATTTCAGTCTCTTCAATCATTAATTTCATTTTTTCATTTTGAATCTTTCTAAAGTCTAATATTTGGTTGATAAGTCTGAGCATCCTGTTTGTGTTTTTTTGTACAACAATTAGATGTTCTCTAACAGCTAGACTAATTGGTTCATTTTCTAAAACCTCGGCTACAGGACTAGATATAAGTGTTAGGGGTGTACGTAGTTCATGAGATATATCGGTGAAGAATTTCAACTTTATATTTGATAACTGTTGCTCTATATCAACTTGATGTCTTAATCGGTAGATGTAGAATAGTGCATACACTATAGATCCCGTAAAAATGACGAATGCAATGAAATATGCTATCCAAGCCCAAGGTGTCTCCCAAAAAGTTGGTAAAATAACGATTGGTAGTGATCTTACATTATTAACCCATACTCCATCGCTGTTAGTTGATTTAACTTCTAATTCATATTTGCCAGCAGGTAAGTTTATATAACTAGCCATACGACTTTTCTCACTATTATTCCACCCTTCTTCTAAACCCTTTAATCGATAAGCGTACAAAATATTCTCAGGCTTATTGTAATCGAGAGCTGAAAAATGGATGGTGATGTTTCGTTGTGACGGTTTTAGTGATAGCTCTTCGAGATCATTGATAGGTTCATAAGATTGTTTCCCATGAATTTTTAAGTCTGTAAAGATTATCGGTGGGATATAGTCACTCATTTTCATTTGAGATGGTATCACCTCTAAGAATCCCATATCAGTACCAAAAATTAAATGATTTTTCTTGTTTAAAGTGGGAATTGCTTCTGTGAAATTGAAATCTTGATGAAGTACAGCCCTATCATAGTTCTCAAATGTTTCATTAACTGTATCAAACTTCGATAGTGCATTCTCCGTTACTACCCACAATTGTTTTTCTTCATCTTCAATCATCGAAAGTACAAGATCAGAAGCTAAGCCATCTTGTATGTTATAAGTTTTGAATTGTATTTTATCACTAAGTAGATTGCTAGATATAACTTTATTGATTGCACCAGTAAATGTTAATACAAATGTATTATTATTACTATCAGTATAAATATGCATTACGTCGCTGCCAAGCAAACCTTCTTTATCATCTTTATTGTGTTTGTTTTGATAAAACTTAATTTCTTCTGGTTTATTGAAATCTGTTGAAAACGTGATTAATCCACTTGTGGTTCCAACCATTAATATACTATCGTTTATTTCTGCAATCGTGCGAACTTTTAAAAAGCTATCTGCAGGATAGTTTTTTAATTCGTTCATGTAGTTGATGAATTTAATTTTACCTACCTCATCTTCAACCATTAAGTTCAATCCTCCTTTATAACATCCTATCCATGTATTGTTTTGGCTATCAGTAAATATGGAGTAGATATCATTAGAACCTAGACTATATATATCTTTGCTGTTATGATTAAAGGTCTTTATCGTGAAAGTTAAATCGTCTTTTTTAGTCAGTTGAAACAATCCGTGATTTTTAGTACCCATTAATAATGTACCATTCTTTTTTTCATGTAAGCTATAAACATTTGCTGTAAATTTTGTTTTATCAGACGTTATTTTACCATTAGGCGATAAATAACCAATAAGATTTCCATTTTCATCATAAATTCGAATATACCCACTTTTAGATGCTATCCAAAATCGATTGGAACTATCCAATAAGAATGCTCTTGTTTCCATTCCTATATCATCTGGTTGCTCAAGTTTGAAGATGTGTGGGTAGAAAGTCATTTTTTTTACTCCACGTGATGATATAATCCAGAAGTTTCCTTGCTTATCTAAGCTGCAATAGCGGATAAGTGGTGAAAATGCTGAGTGTGGATTATTAATGTCAGAATAAAAAGTACTAAGCTTTTTATTGTTCCTATCATAAAAACTGAAATTTCCTTTAGTGGGCATAACCCATAAAGTACCTTGGTTGTCTTCGAATATTACATTGTTTCTACTATCTCTTCCATAGTTCACAACTTCATCTATAGGTGTATAAAGATGCTGCTTTTCGTTTTTCTTCAAATTAATACGAGTTATTCCTGGTGAATCAGAAAATACCCAGAAATCTCCCACTTTATCTTCATAAATATACAATGCTTTATTGGATGGTTGTGTTTGAGTGCGAATGTCTATTTGTTCGAATGTATTAAGCCTAGTGTTAAACAGAATAACTCCATTGTTTGTCCCTAGAGCCAGGTAATCGGTATTGAAATTGGTTATAAAGTTTATAGCATCAATTTTATATGGTATATCTATTATTTTGATATTGTTTGTTTGTGAATTATAATATGCTAATTTCTCAGAGGTAGATATCAAATAATAATCTCCTTTATGTTCGTGAACTAATTTGAAGGGCAAATCATTATCCAATATTTTTTGTCCGATAATGGTAACGCCTTTGTCAGTCATTATCCATTCGTCCATATCTGAGTCCTGATATATATTTAAAATTTCACTTCCTTTTAAATCTCCATTAAAGGTACTATAGGGCTTTATTCCTCCTTCCTCTTGATAGTGCAGTTCATCAACTCTAAAACAATATCCTCCTTCACAAATAATCCAAGCTATGCCATTGTTTAATGAATAAACCTTATTAGTCAAATGTTCTCTACGAAACTTTGCTTCTATAGGCTTTAATACATCAATGAAAATTTCTTTTTTCCGATCGAATATATATACTTTTCTATCATAAGTCTTACACCATAAATTCCCATCTATGGTTTCACTCATATATATAATTCGATTATGAGTTAGAGAATGTTCCTTTTTAGAAGAGGCTTTATAGTTTGTAAAGGTATACCCATCAAATTTGTTTAATCCATTCCATGTGCTTAACCATATAAGTCCTTCCTTATCTTGTAGAATACCAGTAACGATACTTTGTGCTAGACCGTTATTTACATTATATTCTTTTATTTGGCAAATAGGTTGAGAATGCAATAAAAAAGAGACAAATATAATAGACAAACAAATAAGAAATCTTTTCATAATATGGTTTTAAAGTTGACTTGAAACAAAGATAAGTAAAAATGATAATAACAAGACTTATAAAAGTGTGATTGACCGAAATATGCGCAAAAATGAAGAGATAATCCACCATGTAAATAGTACGCAGTATATGTTGCTAAAGTGCGATTTAGAAAGAGTTTGCGTTAATTAGTATACAAATCGTTTATTAATAGTGTCCTCTTTTTGTAACTGAATTTATTCCATCTCTCATTATTCATCAATCTATCTTTGTCTTATTATAACTTAAATCAAAAAAGTATGTTACCCTAAGTTATGAAAATGATTAAGAGGCTTCCGATAATATATATGGAGTCAAATTTTAATCGATCTTTTAAAAAACAACAATTAATTATAATCTAATATTTATGAAACATTTAACAAAGCTGTTAATTGCCTCGTTTCTAATTTGCTATTCATGTACACAGCATGATAATGAATTGTTAGAAACGAAAGATACATTAGAATCTACGGAAATTTGTAAAATGGATATTCATTTTAGTCAATCTTCTATGCAAACTTTTACTGAAGAAGGTATTACTGAAATCGGTATCTATGCATATCTTAAAGATTCTTTAGTATATGGAAAGAGTCTTCCATTAAACAATGGTAATCTTCAAGTAGAGTTGCCATTAGGAGAGAGTCTTCAGACTTTTGCTGTGGCAAATGCTTATCAACTTCAAGATGTTGATAGTATATCAAAAGTTGTTATTCTTCAAGATGAAAAAATGCAGAAATGTGTGTTTGTTTCTGAAATTGTAAGCTTTAATTCTGACAATACTATTGACGTTCTTAACCTTGAATTGAAACGATTAGTAGGTCAAGCTATTTTTCAACCTACCGAATCGGATGTAGTTTTAAATGCTATCAATCATTTTGATCAATTAAATGTCACTTTTACCAATGCAGGAATTGGATATAAACTAAGCACTGGTGAATGTATTCAGCAAGATGTGACAATTTTGACAACTCAAACGACTGGTTATCTCGCATCTATTTATTCTTTTCCAACTCTGTTAGGCAGCTCTCGTACTGCTGTAGATGTTGTGTATTGTAATGAAGGGAATGAGGTAAATAGAACTAATAGTCCATTAGATACCGCTATTGTATTTGAGTCATCTAAGCGCTCTACTGTTTATATGGCTATTCTTGACGATGACTACCTTACTTATTCATGGACTCAAACACGAGGTGTAAATTATCAAAGTGCATTAGTGCCAATCTTTATTAAAGAGGAATCTAAATTTTAAACATGATTATTATGAGAAAAAAAATATTATACTCTTTGGTTGGATTTATCGCTCTACTTATTACTGTCTCTTGTTCCGAAAATGAAAAGTATTCAACTTCTATAGTTAAAAAGATAGATTTATATCTCAATGATGTATCATGGTCAGTCAATACAGGATTATCAACTAAGCCTCTATTTATTTATAATGAGAATGGTGAATATTTCGCTAACTATACTTCTCATTATAGATTTCAGCTACCTAACGGTAAATATAAAATTATATCTACTACACAGTCAGATATGATTTCTACCACTGACAATATAAATGATTTAATTATAGAACAAGATCCAGAAGCCAGATTGAAATTTGATGTTTCTACTCCGGTTGAATATAATTCACCATTTGAAGAAACACTAAATTTACAGATGTATAGCCGAACGGGAGTTTTACGACTTCGTGCAACTGATAAAAAATCAGATAAAAGCTATACTACCGTTCGAGCTGTTGTTACAACGCCGATATCAGCATATAAGGTCTCTGATGCATCTTATGTTATAAACTCCACAGAAATAATCAACGATAGAACAACTACAACAGGTGGGATAAACTATACCAGCGATATTGTATTGTTTGAAACAGCTTCTATTAATGAGTCGGTTTCTATTCGTATCGATTACCTTAACCAAAACAGCGAACTGGTTCAATCTAAGATGTTAGATGGAAACTTTACAGTATTATCCAATGATACTACTCAAATATCATTTGCTTTGAACAATGAGAACGAACCAATGATACAAAATTATACAGTGACCATTGCTTCGGAAGGTTGGACTGAAGAGGAATTTAATCCTGTTGCACCAATGAAAATTCCCGAAGGATATATTTATGTTAATCCAGAAGAGGACTTACAAAAAATATGTACAGCAATGATGGGAGATAGTGAAATTGACGATGTGAAACTATTCTTGAAAGCAGGTGGAACTTATAAATTAGGAAGACAAACTGATTTGCCTAAGAGCTTATATATTATGGGCCAAAAACCAAAAGATGGTGAAGAATTGGCTTATATGGAAATGGGAAATATGAGTATTTCGAGCGGTGATAATGTATTGGAAGCTTTTTATTTTGAGAATTTACACATAAAAGTAACAGACTCTGACTTCTTAAAATTCAAGAATCAATATTTCCATGTAAATGAGATCACCCTTAAGAATTGTGAGATTCGTGATTTAGGACGCACGATGTGGTATCAAGAGGTGAATGCCGGTCAAGCTCAAACTGTTGAAAGGTTCGTAATAGATAATTGCCGATTCTACGGTCTCAATCATAGTAGAAGTGGATTTATAGGATTATCAACTAAACAAGATGCACCTATCCATAACATAATATTCAGAAACTCAACATTCCATGTAGCCGATATGACTAAGGCTCTGATTACAGGAATGACTTCTATGACAGGAACACTTGATATCGCTATCGAGAACTGTACGTTTGTTGCTTTAGCTCCTGCAACTATGATATTCTTCGATTTGGATGCTAGGAAGACAAGCAATTTCAACCTGACGGTTAAGAATAATTTATTTAGTGGTATAACGGTTGCTGGTAGTGGACAATGGTTTAATTTGAATAACGTGACTACACGTTCATTCACTGACAATTATTGCACACAAGACTTTGTATTAGGAAATTGGGGTGTCAACTCAGAAGAACTACCTATGGAAACATCTTTAATGAATGTACTCTTTACCGATATAGATAATTTGGACTTTACTATACAGGATAAATCATCTGATGTGTATATCAGAAAAATTGGAGATCCACATTGGATCAAATAATTACAATAATAAGTAAAAACATGAAAAAAGTATTATATATACTATTAGCAATTCTATTCTTTGCTTGTAGTTCGGATAATGAAATGAACGAATTGATGGCAAGTGATAATTTAGAATTGTCAAAAAATGATGTGAAGATAGCCAATAATGATGGTTCATTTACGATCAATGTAACAGCCACAGGTGAATGGAATGCCGAAGTTGAATCAATAGCAAGTCAATGGCTTTCATTATCTAAATCAGGTGGAACAGGAAATGGTGATTTACGTCTCTTTTTTGAAGCTAATACAGAGAATGACATACGTACAGGAAAGGTAAAAGTAACAATGCAAGTGTCTGGAAATGTGATACAGCAAGAAATTACCGTGGAACAACTAGGTACAGATCCCAATATTTTAATAGATTATTCATATGATATCGTTCCATTCACGGGAACTACATTGACTTGTCAAGTTATCTCTAATATCGCGTGGACTGTAGTGATAGAGGAAAATGATAATTGGATTGAAGTTGTTGAACCAGTATCAACTCGCAGTTTTAAAACTGAAGATCTTTTTCTTAAGATTGCCTCGAATGTAGGTGCAGAAAGAATAGGGAAAGTAGTAGTCAAAACGGTTGGTGATTATATATTGAGTCGAACAATTGAAGTTGTTCAAGAAAATGTAAAAAACACATTAAAAGTTGAGCAAGATGAATGCATTATACCATATCGTTGTAGAAGTTTAACTATTGATATAGAACAGGAACATGCTATAGAATATGATATTGTATCAACTGGAACATGGATAACACTTGATAGAAACAATTCTTCCATGAGTGAGGTGGTTTTAAATATAGAAGATAACTCAAGTATTTTTCCTCGTACAGCAATTGTTACAATAAAGAATAGTGTGATAGAACAACAAGTAGAAATCTTTCAATATGGTAGACCAGATACAAGTATAGGTGATGATCCTTCTGCAGGACAACTGCTTGCATTCCCAGGAGCAGAAGGAGGCGGACGTTTTACTACAGGTGGACGTGGTGGTGAAGTATATCGTGTAACCAATTTGGATGATTACGCACAAAGTGAATCTCCCATATTAGGAAGTTTACGTTATGGAATTGAAAAGTCGAGCCAACCTCGCACAATCATTTTTGATGTATCAGGTATTATCGAACTTAAACGTGGTATTTATCTTGCAGATAAGCCAAACTTAAGTATCATTGGGCAAACAGCACCTGGTGATGGTATTACTATTAAAAACTACAATTTCTCATTCAATTTATCTAGAGATAGCAAAGAAATGAATGCTATTATTCGCTTCATCAGATGTCGTCCAGGTGATAAATATGAAGATTATTCGGAAGATGCTATTGGGGGACGATATTTTACGAATGCAATAGTGGATCATGTTTCCTCTAGTTGGAGTGTTGATGAAACATTTTCATTTTACGGTGTGCAAAACTTTACAGCACAATGGAGTATATCTTCTGAGAGTTTAAATAATTCTTTTCACGATAAAGGAGCCCATGGTTATGGTGCTATGTTTAGTGGTGATAACGCTTCGTTTCATCATGTATTGTTAGCACATCATAGTAGTCGATGTCCTCGTATATCTGATTTACCTGATCCTGGGACAGAAGGTGAAGGGGATCATATCGGCTTTTTTGATATAAGAAATAATGTAATGTATAATTGGAGTGAATCAGGCTTCGGTAGTTATGGTGGAAAGTATGCAACCTTTAATCTAGTAAACTGCTACTATAAAGCTGGTCCTGCAACAGGAACAGGAAGTATGGCATGGCGAGTTTTATCCAGTGATCCTACTGCAAGAGCATTTATTGACGGAAATTATATAACAGAAAGCACTGATGTAACAGCAGATAACTGGACAAATGGAGTTTGGAGTCAATTCTGGCGTGATTTGAATCCTACGGATGATGAAATGAAAGCTATGAAAATGAGCTCGGCGCAACCATTTAGTAAAGTGACTAGTCATACAGCTGAAATAGCTTACGAGAGAGTGTTAGAGTATTCGGGTGCATGTCTACGTAGAGATATTATTGATCAACGTATCATAAACGAAGTAAGAAATAAGACAGCCACTTATACAGGTTCAAGAGATACTAATCCCCGTCCAGGAATTATTGATACCGTCACAGATACTGAAGGATATCCTGATGTTAAATCGCTCAACGCATGGCCTGATACAGATGGTGATGGTATTCCTGATGTTTGGGAAATTGCTTATGGATTAGACCCTAATGATCCAACAGATGCAGCGCAAATAAACACGACTGTCGATCCTAATGGGCGTTACTCTAACTTAGAGGTCTATTTCCATAATCTGGTACAACATATTGTATATTATCAGAATCAAGGTGGACAATCTATTGAGAAAATGTAATTTGAAAACTTCGTATCATTTAAATAATCAAGATAATGAATAGATTAATCATAAGTATAATAACCTTTTTATTGATGACAGTGAGTGCTATAGCGCAAAATGTTACAGTAAGAGGGAGTGTTACTGATAGCTATGGACCAGTAATTGGTGCTACAGTTACTTTGAAAGGCACAGATATAGGGACGATAACGGATATGGATGGAAATTTCTCGTTATCTAATGTCGTAAATGTAGATAAAGCCGTAATTGTTGTAAGATATGTAGGAATGGATGAAGTAGAAGAAGCCCTACACGGTCGAATAAGCGGTATATATATTCAATTAAAAGAGGCGATTGGACAGTTGGAAGAAGTGGTGGTTATTGGATACGGAACTCAAAAAAGGGGAAATTTAACGGGATCAGTTGCTAGTGTTTCGGGAAAAATACTCGAAAAAGTACAAACAGCATCTGTTGCTGAGGCTATGGTTGGTAGATTGCCAGGTGTACAAATTACAGCTGTTGATGGATCACCTGATGCAGAAATTAAGATTTTAGTACGTGGAGGGGGTTCAATCACACAAGATAATAGTCCTTTGATTTTGTTAGATGGCTTTGAAGTAAATAGTTTGAATGATATTCCTCCAACCGACATTGAGTCTATTGAGGTTTTGAAGGATGCTGCATCTACAGCTATCTATGGTGCAAGAGGAGCGAATGGTGTAATCTTGGTGTCTTCTAAGCGTCCTAATGAAGGTCGTGTGTCAATCAACTTAAATACCTATTTGCAATCGAAATCTCTTTCAAATAAGTTGGATGTAATGGATCCTTATGAATATGTTTTGATGCAATATGAAAATGCGCGTCAAAAAAGTTCTAATCCATCAGCATTTATTAATAAATATGGCAATGCTTATGAACATTATATTTATCAAGGAGATGCTGGGACAGATTGGCAAGATGAAGTCTTTGGTACTAATCCGATTGCTAAATATGTAGATCTTAGTGTATCTGGCGGTACGGATAAAACGAAATACAAGATTACTTTTATACACCAAGATCAACCTAGTGTGATGATTGGTAATGGTTTGAATCAATCAAATTTAAACGCTTATTTAAGTACTAAACTATTTAAGTTTCTAACAATGGAGTTTCGCTCTCGCTTATTGTATAAACGAGTAGACGGCTCGGGAACAGAAGGTGTGAGTTTATTAAATGCGCTACGTCAGGCTCCTACAGAGGGCTTAGATGAGTATATGTCTCTGCCACAGGATGATACTTATTATGACCCAGACCAATTAGATGAAGTGACACGCTTTAATCCAAGAGAAGAATCGGAAAGAAATTATAGAAAAAGGATTAACCGATCATTTAATAATATGGGAGCCTTATCTTGGGATATAATGAAAGGGCTAACATTGCGTAATGAATTTGGTTATGAGGATAATACGCAGGAATCTCGTCGTTTTTGGGGGATAGGTACAAGCACTGCTAGAAATAATAATAATCAACCAGTTGCTGAGTGGTCAATGAATATTGGTTCTAAATGGCAGTTTACTAATGTATTGACATATAATTTTACAGTGAAGGATTCTCATGATCTGCAAGTGATGGTTGGTCAGGAAATGAAAAGCAATAGTTCAAGTGTGAAGACTTATCAAACTCGTTATTTCCCTGAAAATACAACTGCTGAAAAAGCTTTTGATAATTTGTCATTGGGTACTCCTTATCAAAATTCATCCTCTTCAGCATCACCTGCTCGTATTTCTTCCTTTTTTGGACGAGCTAACTATGGGTATGATGACAGATATCTTGCAACTGTTACTGTTCGTGCGGATGGTTCATCAAAATTTGCATCCAATAATCGTTGGGGAGTATTCCCTGCAGGGGCTATAGCATGGCGTATATCTAACGAAGAGTTTTTGAAAGAAAGTACTGTTGTTTCGAATCTGAAGTTGAGGTTGAGTATGGGTACTTCTGGTAATGACCGTATTGCATCCGATCTTTATCAAAAACTTTATGGAATAAGTAGCAACCGTCCAGCTGGGTGGGGTGAAAATGATAGATATTATTATAGATTCTATAATACGAATTACTTATACAATCCTGATGTGAAGTGGGAGAAAACAATAACACGTAATGCGGCTATTGATTTTGGTTTCTTTGGTGAACGTCTCAGTGGTTCTATTGATGTGTATTGGAATACAGTAAAAGATCTATTAGTCCCTTCAGATATTCCAGGTTATACAGGTTATACTAAAATCATGTCAAATGTCGGTCAAACTTCGAATAAGGGTATTGATTTTTCATTGAATGCTTTTATTGTTGAGAAACCTGATTTCTCTCTAAATGCAACATTTAATATTAGTCATAATAAAAATAAAATTGATAAGTTGGCTAGTGGGGAATCTGAATGGATTTTAACTTCGGGATGGGCAAGCACAAATCTATTAAATACCGATGATTATCGCGCTTATGTAGGAAGTACAAGTGGATTAATTTATGGATTTGTTAATGATGGGTTTTATACTGTCGATGATTTCGAACCTTTTGATGCTGCTTCTCGTACATGGAAGTTAAAGTCGGGCATCGTGGACTCTAGTCCTTTGTCTGGTGATCCTCGTCCTGGTAATGCAAAATTTAAGAAACTAACTCCTGTAGATGAAACAAGTGTAAACCCTTATATGCTAACCGATGAAGATCGCACTATAATTGGTCGTACAACTCCAAAATTCTCTGGAGGCTTTGGATTAAATGCAACGTACAAAGGTTTAGATGTAAGTTTATTCTTCAATTTTATGTATGGATTTGATGTGTTTAATGCCAATAAAATAGTAATGACTACATGGACAGACAATAACTACAATAATTTTAGTATGGATATTTCTTCAGAAAAGCGTTGGCGCAATTTTGATGATATGGGAAATGAAATACGTTACAACCCTGAGGTGTTAGCAGCCTTTAATCAAAATGCTACCATATGGAACCCTACATCAATAGGGCGTCCTATCTGTATGTCTTACGGTGTTGAAGACGGATCTTTCCTACGTTTAAACTCAGCTACAATTGGTTATACCCTTCCAAGAATGTGGACCAATAAAGTCAGTTTAAGTAAAGTTCGTTTTTATGTTTCAGGAAACAACCTTCTTACTATTACAGGATACAGTGGATATGATCCAGAAGTAAATATTGCAACAGGGTTAACTCCTAATATTGATCATGACAGTTATCCAAGAAGTCGTACATTCACTTTTGGAGCTCAATTGACCTTTTAATCAATCATAAAACTAATAGCTATGTATAAAAAAATAATATATACAATT
>CAMTPH010000084.1 GCA_947074345.1 uncultured Bacteroides sp.
GATACAGCTAAACAAAACCTGGCAGCTGCCGAGTCTGATCTGCTTCAAGCTAAATACGAATATCTATTCCGTATCAAGATATTAGATTTCTATAAAGGTATACCTATACATTAATACAGCAACAATAGTGTATAACTCCGATTGCCACATGCGATACTATGCGTATGTGGCAATTTTTGTTTTTGAATGTAGTGCCTATACATAAAACAGTAATATGTATACAATTAACCGCAATTAGTTTATTGATAGTCTGATGTATAGAGTCTATTTTTGTATTGAACCAAAAAGCTGCTTCTACATGGACAAGATGTCTTTGTTGACTTCAAGTATTCCCATATTTAAAATATTATAATTCATTGCCTAACCCTGAATAAATTAATTAGTAGAGTAATTTACACGTAGAGAAAGACACATAAAACAGGACAGAAACTAAAGCTATTTTAATAGTGTACTGTATTAGACTATTAAACCAATGTGTTATAACATGGGGATGTTTTGTGATAAAACATCCCCATGTTTTGTATTAAAACATCCGGGTGTTGTGCTATAAAACATCCGGATGTTGTTATGCTTAATCTTATTGATCTATTCTACTGTTTATATTGATTACGAGTATTAAGACTTTTACTTCACCTCTCTTTTCTTTAAATTCTACTATTTTTTCATGTATCATTTTGTTATTTGTCTCTACGTTTACCCCATCTGTGAGGCTCTATTATCGTATTTTAGAAAAATATTATCGTTTTTCGATAAATAATTATTGTTTTTCTTGTGTATATGAAAATAAGTCTTTTTATTTGTATATCGAAAAACGATAAATAATCATTGAGAAACAATTATTTAATCAATTGTATTATGAAAAAGTCATTTTTTAGTGTTTCTACATTTATAGTTTCTGTGTCATTTATATCTGTATTTGCTTGCAATACTATGATAAATGCTAAATCTAATAAAGGCTCTGAAATGTCAGAAGCAAAAGTAGATACAGTAAGTCTTAAATCTCAAATCGAAGAGGTGGCTAATATTGGACGCTACCTTGTATCATTCTTCTAACAAAACAAAAACGTATAACATGAAATCTGCTCTAAAACTCGTTTTAATCTATTTTCTCTTATCTCAGGTCGCTGGTCTATTGGTAGCAATGCCTTATGTGATGGCAAGAGGAGTCATAATTGGTGATATGAATCTTGCTATCTCCGAAATAACTGTTCCTTCATTGTTGTGTGGTTTGATTTTAGCAATGATCTATCTATGGCGTAAGAATTACTTAAAAAGCATACATGTAGACAAGTCGGTTGTAACCATTAAATATGTTGCATTGAGTACATTGATGCTACTATCTTCTATGTGGATAATATCGATGGCGATGTCTAAAATGACTTGGATTCCTAATCTATTAGAGCAGAGCTTCGAACAAATCATATCTAGTTGGGTAGGTATTGCCTTAGTAGCTGTTATCGGACCAATTGTTGAAGAGTATGCTTTTCGTGGAGCCATCACTCGCGTGTTGCTCGAAAAATATTCGCCTACTAAGGCCATTCTTATATCAGCCGCTATTTTTGGTCTATTCCATATTAACCCAGCACAAGTCGTTCCAGCCTTCTTTATGGGTATTATCTTGGCATGGGTTTATTTTCGCACAGCCAGTTTGATACCGGTTATTATCATGCACATCATTAATAACTCTATATCGGTATGGTTGATGTATAAATATCCCGATGTGAAAGAGGTTAATGAGTTGATAGATCCCTCTATGCAAATCGTAATAACAATTGTTGCGGCTGCAGTATTGGTGGGTGTCTACTTCTTGATGAAGAAAGTCAAAGTAGACTATAACTGGAAAACAGACGAAGTAGAAGAACAGCTTGTTTTAGTAAACGAAAACGAATTGAATCAATAATATATTATGAAGAGAAGTTTAAATATCCTTACGGTATTGGTGTTGTTAGTGTTGTGTTTTTCTGTGTTTGAGTATGTGTCAGTAGTTTCCTCTGCGTTTATTGATGGCTTTAATGCTGGTTATAGTGCCGTAGAGAAGGCACAGAGCGCTCAAGTAGAAGTGGCCGGTGCGCATATGAAAGCTATTTCTCTTACACCGCGTATGTATGGTGCATACACAGACTCAGTTTACAATGAGGTTGCTAACGCTTATGTACCAGCACATTTGGGTAAAATAGCCATCGAACTAGATAACGAGATGGGTACTGGCTTAAATGTGTTACAGACTATTTGTGTTTTTGCATCTTTCATCGCTCAGATACTAGCTATCATTTGGTTTATAAAACTGATTGTGGCTATTAACCGAGGACATGTATTTAGTTGGATGAATGTAAAGCGACTTCGTAAGTTGGGCTTTGTGTTGATTTTGGCTTTTATATGTGCCGCAATACCTCATATTATCAATATTTATAATATTAGCGACTATTTTAGTCTATCGGGATACACTATTAATTATACGGATCTTGTATCGACCATCAACTTGATATTAGGTCTTATTTCGCTTATCGTAGCGCAAGTATTTGCGATGGGATTGAAGTTGCAAGAAGATCAAGAATTGACTATTTAATTATATTACTATGAAGAAGATTTTAAATACAATCTGTGCATTGATTATAGCTGCATTGTGCTTTTCATTCTATCAAACCATGGCTGAAACGAGTGCTTCTTTTAAAGACGGCATGAATGATGCGTATGATGATAATTACTTTACTGAAAGTTACTACGGTACACCTATATCATTAACACCCTATACACACACAAGTGTTCCTGACTCAGTTTTTAACGCAAAGACAAATAGTTATGTACCGGCGTATATTGAAAAAATAGGATTGGTAATGGATGGTAATATTCAAGAGTCATCTGTCAATAAATGGATTGTCTATTGTTCTGAAGGATTGAAAGATATTCTATTGTTTTTGGCTTTCCTTTATTTTATTCGCTTTATAGTAAAGGTCAATCAAAATGAAATCTTCTCACACCGTAACATTCGTAGATTGCGCATAATAGGTGGATTGTTGGTTGTTAGCTTTGTGCTTTCTTCGATTGCCGCTTTCTGTCTTATTACTACCATTATTACTACTTTTGCAGTCGACAATTACGAAGTGTTTTATTCGGATAGATTCAATATTATGCCTTTGATGTTAGGGCTTACATCGCTATTGGCAGCACAGGTGTTTGCGATGGGATTGAAGTTGCAAGAAGAACAAGCATTGACCATTTGATAAGAAAGATAAATTATGAGGAGAATAAGTATATTAGCTATCATCACTCTGATATTAATGGCTATCGAGTTGTGTGTTTCATTAGTTAATTATTGGACCTATACAGATAATACCTACATGGTAGAACATGCCATGATTCAATTAGAGAAACCTGATGATTTGGTATATAGAAAAACTGTTGAGCTTAGAGTCCATCCTCAAGATGGAAATAAGATGTTGGACGAAACTTACAATACACTTTCTAAAAGTAACGTACCCTATATTGGTAGTAGAATCGTGGTAGGTGGTTGGCAGCCTATTTGGTTTAATATTATTGTTGGTGTAATAGGACTTGTTTCCATACCGTTTATTATTTGGGGAGTAGTTGCCTTTTTTCGCTTTCTTATTTCGGTACTCAAAATGCAAATCTTCACTCGTAAGAATGCTAGAAGGTTGCGAATATTTGTATATGGAGTATATGGAGCGATTGCGTTTTTTCAATTGTTAGAATGGTACAGCTACCATGTGATAAGCAAGCAGGTGGTTCTTCCTGATATGGTTATTGCAAACTATGAAGGAATAATAGGTTGGTCGGATATATTCTTGATGGTGCTTATCGTTGAGATATTTGCCAAAGGTGTGAAACTACAAGAAGAACAAGAACTAACCATTTAAGAAACTGTTACATTAACTTGACGCGAAATTAATAGATATATGGCAATAATAGTAAATCTAGATATAATGATGGCCCGAAGAAAGATTTCATTGGGCGAACTAGCCGAGAAGGTGGATATTACCCCTGCTAACTTGTCTATCCTGAAAACAGGAAAGGCTAAAGCAATCCGCTTCTCTACACTCGAAGCAATCTGTAAAGAGCTAGACTGTCAACCAGGGGATATACTCGAATTTAAAGATGATGAATAATCTATATATAGTTATGAAAGCTATAGAAAAGAGTAAAATGAAACTGTTTGCTATGGCAGTATTAGTAATTATTTCTGTCTACTCAATAGGTTATGCTATTGGCAAAATTTGTGCACACATTTTCTAAATGACTATAAAAACAAGAACTCCCGTTATCAATCTGCGTGATGATAACGGGAGTTCTTGTTTTATATAAGTTCTCTTATTGATTACTTCTTGCCTTGAAAGCCAATGCATACATACGCATTTGTTTTACCATCGAAAGTAGCCCGTTGCTACGGGTAGGCGATAGGTGGTCTTTCAAACCAATCTCATCAATAAAGTATAAATCAGCATTCAATATCTCATCAGGAGTATGGCCCGATAGTACTCTAATCAACAAGGCGATAATTCCTTTTACAATCAAAGCATCGCTCTCTGCTTGAAAGATTACTTTGCCATCTACTTCGTCTGCCTGAAGCCATACGCGACTTTGACAACCTACAATTAGGTTTTGTTCGGTCTTGTATTTTTCATCAAGTGGCTGAAGTTCGTTGCCTAAGTCGATAAGCATTTGGTAACGGTCCATCCAATCGTCGAAATCACTGAATTCAGCAATTACTTCGTCTTGTAATTCGTTAATTGACATAGTCTATTTGTTTTTTAGTTTTTATTTATTTCTCGTTATATATTACTTCCATCACAGTTTGTCCTACGGCTTGCAACGTTTGCGGATAGATATTGTTCATATCATCTTTAACCGTATGCCAATAGGGGTCGAAAGAGTAATCTCCTTTTGGGTTGTGAGGGATAATATCGATTGTTTTAATACCTGCTATTTCGTTGATAAAAAGATGATCGTCTGTTGCACCACCTCCTGTTTCATCGATAAAGTAATTGTTGTATCCTAACTTCTTGGCTGCATTCCATACTTTCTTGTTGATGTCTTTAGCATACTTCTCTGAATAGTATTCACGATAGAAAGTAGGGTTTTGCCCTCCTACCATATCTAATAAGATACCGAATCGTGCATTGTATCCGGGCACATGCGGTATGCGCGACCAATATTGTGCACCTAAGCACCATGCTTCTTCGTTGTGGATATTGGTTGATGCGTGTGCACCATAATCTTCTGCATCGAGAAGTATAATGTCTATACCAAGATTGGGCTGTTGTTGCTGTATTTGACGTGCTATTTCTAACAAGACACCTACACCGCTAGCTCCATCATTTGCGCCAAGTATTGGCTTATAATGATTCTTTGGGTCTGGATCATAATCGGCCCAGGGGCGACTATCCCAATGTGCAAAGAGGGCAATACGCTTCTTGTTTGCAGGTTGATAAGAACCAATGATATTGCGAGCCTTTAATAATGTACCATCATAGGCTATCAAATCGGCATATTGACTGGTAACCTGTGCGCCAAAGCTCTCTAATTGATTGGCTAAATATTCGCCACAAGTTACATGCTCTTTAGTATTTGGTACACGTGGACCGAAATCAACTTGCGATTTCACATATTGATAGGCGCTATCGGCATTAAATTGAGGAACGTTAATCGTAATGGATTCAGTTTGGTTGGTATCGGCTTTCTGGGTTTTACTACCGCTACATGCTGTGCCTGTGAAAAGCATTGCAGCTAAAACCCACAATGTATATTTCTTATTCATTTAGATATAGTTATAATTGTAAGTGCCAACAAAAATAGCGAATTTAAACATAGCTTCTATTGTGGCACAGAGAATATTAACATAAGAATTTGAGTTCTACTCCTTTGGTGTTTACATCCAAAGAGACTTTTGCTCCTGTGATAAGTGGAAGATTGTTTACTACATGTCCGACAGGGAAATCGAAACAGATGGGATAATCGTACTCCTTTACTAAATCAGAAATAGCACCATATACATCTTTACCCAACGAAAGGTCTTCGTTGTATTCTGTAAACTGACCAATGATTAAACCGGATAATTTATCGAGTACACCTCCTAGCTTAAGATTGTAAATCATTCGTTCGATGGCATGTGGTCGTTCGCCAACATCTTCTATAAAGAGTATTGTTCCTTCAGGAACGATGTCGTAAGGTGTGCCACGCAATCCATAGAAAACGGCTAAGTTACCCCCACGCAATATTCCTTCGGCGCTGCCTTTCTGGTTATATTTGTGTTTAGCACAAGTGTATTGTGGCAAGTTGCCGAATAAAACATCTTTCAGGTGTGTGGTACACACGTCATCTTCGGCTTCGACTGTGAGATGTCGGGCCATAGGCGCATGAAGTGATGCGATATTGTGCATCTGAATAGTGTTGTGTATTGCGGTAATGTCGCTAAAACCAATCAGCCATTTGGGAGATTCATTGAATTTTGTAAAATCGAGCTTATCGATAAGATGTACAACTCCATAACCTCCTCTACTACAAAAGATGGCTTTAATGTTTGAGTCATCTAATGCTTCTTGTAAATCTTTTAAACGTTGTTTGTCGGTTCCGGCATACTTGCCAGATGAACTACCTGCGTGTCGGCTAATCTTAACTTTAAGTCCCCAAGATTCCAATCGTTTTTGTGCTCCTTTGAGTAACGATTTGTCTATTTTGCTCGAAGGGGATATGATGACAACTTCGTCTCCTTCTTTTAAATAAGGAGGGATTTTCATTGAGTCCATAAATATTTGTATTTCACTATTGTTGCAAATGTACATATATTCTTTTATAATCAAAGTAATGGATGTTAAATCTATAAACAACTGTTTTGAGAATTGTGTTGTAGTATCGGTTGCATGATTTGATAGATGTTCTTAGTTAGAAATCTGTCAAATTGATATTGTTGCCTCTTATTTTTGTATGTAAGTAGTGTGTATTTATCAAATTATTTTCTCATATTTGCTAAAAATGATAACCATATGAAACCTATTAGGAATTTCGATCAGTTGACTGCACATTTGAAAACTCTCAATAAACGTAAGCGTATTGCTGTGGTTTGTGCAAACGATCCAAATACAGAATATGCAATAGCACGTGCACTCGAAGAAGGAATCGCTGAGTTTTTGATGATTGGTGATTCTTCTGTTCTTGAAAAATATACGACACTAAAAAAATATCCTGACTTAGTTACTGTTCTTCATATAGAAGATCCTGATGAAGCTGCTCGTGAGGCTGTGCGAATTGTACGTGAGGGTGGGGCTGATATTTTGATGAAGGGTATTATTAATACGGATAATCTGCTTCGTGCTATATTAGATAAGGAGAAGGGCTTACTTCCTCCCGGAAAGGTGTTGACTCATCTTTCTGTGATGCAAATACCTACATACGATAAGTTGTTGTTCTTTTCGGATGCTGCGGTAATCCCTCGTCCTACTCTTCAACAACGCATAGAGATGATATGGTACGCTATACATGTTTGCCATGACTTTGGAATTGATCAACCGAAAGTTTCGTTGATACACTGCACAGAGAAGGTAAGTGCTAAGTTCCCTCATTCGCTCGACTATGTTAATATCGTAGAACTATGCGAAGCGGGTGAATTTGGAAATGCAATTATTGATGGTCCGCTAGATGTACGTACGTCGTGCGAGCAGGCTAGTGGTAATATAAAAGGTATTGTTTCGCCTATAAATGGCGAAGCTGATGTGCTGATTTTCCCTAATATTGAATCGGCCAATGCTTTTTATAAATCGGTTGCGCTCTTTGCTAATGCAGATATGGCTGCCTTACTACAAGGGCCTATCTGTCCGGTGGTACTGCCTTCGCGCAGCGATACAGGCTTATCAAAATATTATAGTATGGCAATGGCTTGTTTAACTTCAAAATCTTAAATATAAATATATGAGAGTTCTTGCAATTAATCCGGGATCTACATCGACCAAAATAGCTGTTTATGAAGATGAACTACCCGTGTTGGTGACAAATATTCGCCATGAGCTAGCCGAATTGGCGCACTATGAAAAGATAATCGATCAGTACGATTACCGTAAACAGTTGATACTGGATGAATTGTTGGATAAAGGAATCTCTTTTGAGTTTGATGCAATTATCGGACGTGGAGGTTTAGTGAAACCTATAAAAGGGGGCGTTTATGAAGTGAATGAAGCATTGAGAGTTGATACAATAAATGCACAGAGAGCTCATGCTTGCAATTTAGGTAGCTTAATAGCTTTTGAACTAGCCGAATTACTTCCTAATTGTCGTGCTTTTATTGCTGACCCGGTTGTAGTCGATGAACTTTCTGATGTTGCACGTATTTCGGGTTCGCCTTTATTGCCTAGAATGGCAGTTTGGCATGCTCTCAATCAACGTGCAGTGGCTCGAAGATATGCACGCGAACATAATACTCATTATGAAGATTTGAATTTGATTGTTTGTCATCTAGGGGGTGGTGTGTCAGTTGGTACACATGCAAAAGGCAAAACAATCGATGTGAATAATGCTCTTGATGGGGAAGGGCCAATTTCTCCTGAACGAGCCGGCACATTGCCTACTGGTCAACTGATAGACCTGTGTTTTAGTGGTAAATACACAAAAGAGGAAATAAAAAAGATGATAGCTGGTAGCAAAGCAGGTTTGGCTGCTCATCTTAATACGACTGATATGATTCAGATAGAACGTGCAATTGAATCGGGTGATGAACATGCAAAGTTGATAGTTGATGCCATGATTTATCAAATTGCTAAAGCAGTAGGAGCAGCAGCAGTTCCGCTATATGGTAAAGTAGATGCTATATTGCTTACCGGTGGCATGGCGCGATCTGAATATATCGTACCTAGGCTGATAGAGTATGTATCTTTCTTGGCTCCAATAAGCGTTTATCCGGGTGAAGATGAACTGGAGGCATTAGCATCTAATGCCCTAAGTGTACTGAGAGGCGAACAAGAATTGCTTGAATATAAATAGCTGCTTCTAAGATTATCTTCTGAAGTGGTGCTGTGGGTCTTTATGCTTATACCAAGTAGCTTTTTTCCATAAATATTCAATGGGACCTTGTTTGTGTTTGCTCAACCAGTATTTACTAAATAATAATTGTACAAACACGATAGCTATTCCTATCAGTAATGATACGGATGCACCGGTTAGTTTATATAAACCAAATCCAAATCCGTAATAGATGCATATACCTATGATAGATTGGCTTATATAGTTGGTTAAACTCATACGTCCGTATGGAATGATAAATTTCTGCCAATGATATCCATTGTTTTTCCTAAACCATAACTGCACAAAGATAGATACAAGTATCGTTGCAAAAGCAAAATTAAACAATGACCCGAAAATGCGCATACATGGTACAGCTATGTTTTGATTGCCAATGTGTGATGGGATGAAGTTTTTAAGCAAATAGAATGGTATAATCACGATACATGCATATATCATCGCTTGTTTCCAAAAGCTTGCCGAGACTTCAGATCTTACAAAACATTTTCTTCTTCCCAATAACATGCCGAACATAAATAGGGCAGCGCATTGGAATAAACGGCCGTTTTCAATTTGCCATATATTACTGTATAATTGTCCTGTCCAAATATTATTTTTAAGAACTTCCCAGAAATTCCCTGTGATACATACTTCAGTAGAGGTAATGCCATATGGAAGATAAAGGTTTGGATTGAATGTATAACTAGGATTAATCATGGCATGCATCATTCGTCCCCATTCGTAAGGTTGAAAAATAAGTATTAATCCAATGATAAAAATAGCTTTGTCGCTCAACCGGCAAACAGGTATAAGGCAAAGACCGACTATAGAATACAGAACAAGAATATCGCCATCATAAAATAAAGCATGGAATTGGGCTATGATGAATAGTAATAGCATACGCCAAGCAAATCTTGGCCTAAAGTCAATCCCTTTTCTTTCGGCATTGCGATATTGTATGAAAAAGCTAAATCCAAATAATGCAGAGAAGATAGCGTAAGCTTTCCCTGCAAACATAAAGAATAGAAAATCCCAAATCTCTTTATCGATATTAGTAAGCCAATTTGGAAGATTATCTGGCATAAAATAGACATTGTAGTGCTCAAGATTATGGATAAGCACTATAGCTAATAACGCAAAACCACGTAATGCATCAACAATATCTAATCGTTCTTTATTTTTTAAAACTGTATTCATTGTATTAGGAATTTGCTCATTCGGTCTGTTTTATTGTTTGGTTTAAATGAAGTCGTCGCCTAACTTAATTTGTGTGTCATTTACATATTTGCGAATGCTATGCTCCTCATCTTTTGGGCAAATCAACAACACATTATCTGATTCGGCAATTAAATAACCTTCTAAGCCTTCTATGACAGCCAATTTTCCTTCAGGTAAAACAACGATGTTGTTATTACTATTGTATAAGAGTGAATCGCATTTTAATGTAACGTTGCTTTCTTCATCCTTTTCCGATAAATCATACAATGATCCCCATGTACCTAAATCGGACCAGCCAAAATCACCTAATGAAACATATACATTATCTGCTTTTTCCATAATACCAAAGTCGATTGATACATTTGGGCAAGTAGGAAAACGTTCTTGAATGAATTCTATCTCTTTAGTAGTTCCATATATACCTTCTGGAGCCGTTAGCTTATTTGATAGCTCAGGTAGTAAAGCTTCACCTGCTTTAATAATACTTTTTACATTCCACATAAACAGTCCTGAATTCCAATAAAACTCTCCGCTTTCAACGAAAACTTTAGCAAGTTCAATTTCGGGCTTCTCGGTGAAAGTCTTTACTTTATAGAAATTGTCTCCTGCTTGTTCGTCTATTTGTATATAGCCATATCCTGTTTCAGGTCTGTTAGGTTTAATACCCAAAGTTAATAACTTATCCGATTTAGAAACAAACTCTAAGCCTTTTTGTATGGCTTCGAGAAATTCTACTTCTTTCAAAATTAAATGATCCGAAGGAGCTACAACAATATTTGCATTTGGGTTCAATGCTCTAATATGATAAGATGCCCATGCAATGCAAGGAGCAGTATTGCGTCGTGCAGGTTCTAGAAGAATCTGATCTTCTTTTAATTCGGGAAGTTGTTCTTTTACTAAATCAGCATAAATCGCATTTGTGACTACCAATATGTTCTCGGTAGGTATGATTTTATTGAAACGATCAAATGTTTGTTGAAGCAAAGAACGGCCTGTGCCAAAAAAGTCTAGGAATTGCTTAGGAAGGGTTTTGCGACTAAAAGGCCAGAATCGACTGCCGATACCACCGCCCATAATGACACAATAATTGTCTTTATTTATCATGATAGAGACTGTTTTAATTAGTTTCTGCTAAATTAATACATATTCTTATAATGAGTGTGATATTGGGTCATAAATCTTTTTTTTCAATCTTTTTTTAGCAAAAAGCTTGCAGGTTTGGAAAAAAGGCGTACCTTTGCATCGCAATAAAGCAAAACGCCCAGATGGCGGAATCGGTAGACGCGCTGGTCTCAAACACCAGTGGATTCACTTCCATCCCGGTTCGACCCCGGGTCTGGGTACTAAGCCTTTCAATCAATGATTGAAAGGCTTTTCTTTTTTTTATACTAATCTTATATGATATTTAGGTTAGTCTATCCAGATATATTTGTTTCTTTGTATTAAATGAAAAGGAATATGTTTATTAATATCTTCGATAATATAAAACGACCATTTATATGGGTTCTTCGATTTAGAAATAGATGTGGTTATGGAGTACATTCTCCTTTCGCATTTAATTTGATTACACATGTTATATACGAAAGAGCTCCTTATTACTGTTATAAAGAGTTGAAAAGTGAGATTAATCAACAATTGGTTAATCAACCAAAGCATTGGAATGATAATTCCATTAAGTTTAATCGTCTGCTGTTTCGTTTGGTCAATTATTTAACCCCTAATACTATTGTTGATTTAGGCACAACTTCATCTTCATCATTATATCTTAAAGCGGGCAAGCGTGATGCACAAGTGTATTCGATGGTTGAATTGGATAACCTACCGTCTACTATAGATTTTCTTTATATACATAGGGAGCTTTCTAAATCTGAGGTTGATAATTTGATTGCATTAATTCCTTCAGACGGCATCTGTGTTGTAAAGGGAATATATTCGTCTCGCTCCATGAGGCGTTTTTGGAAAACCATGATTGATGATGAACGTACGGGAATAACTTTTGATCTTTATAGCTTGGGAATTATCTTTTTTGATAAAACCAAGATAAAACAGCACTACAAGGTCAACTTCTATTAAGAGTTTTGTGTTAATCTTACAATAATATAAACTGATAACAATATGAAAAAGAGCATTGTCTATACAAAGAAAGGAGACGAAGGGACAACTAGTCTCATTGGTGGTACAAGAGTTTCTAAAACCGATTTACGTTTAGAAGCGTATGGTTCAGTTGATGAATTAAATTCTTTCATGGGATTACTCGCGTCGTATCTCGAAGTTGACCAAGATATTGCATTTGTTCAAAGTATTCAGAATAAACTCTTTTCTGTTGGTGCATATTTGGCTACCGATACAGATAAAACAGATGTTTCAGAGTCTTGTGTTTTAACAGAAGAAGATGTAAAATTCATTGAGCAAGAAATTGATATCATTGATGATTTGCTTCCTCCTCTACATGCTTTTGTTATTCCAGGTGGCGAGAAAGGATCGTCTGTTTGTCATATTTGTAGAACAGTATGTAGACGTACTGAAAGAGCTATATTGAGGTTGGTTAACGATTATTCTATTTCTACTGAATTGTTAGCCTTTATGAACAGATTATCAGATTACTTATTTGTATTATCGCGCAAAATAAATTTTGATGCAGGAAAAGAAGAATTATTTTGGGATAATAGTTGCAAATGACAAAAATAATTATACTTTTGCGGAAAATAAATAACTATACCAATATTCACAAATTAAAAGACTGAT
>CAMTPH010000085.1 GCA_947074345.1 uncultured Bacteroides sp.
TTGATGAATGGTGCTCGTTTGGGTATTGCTGCTCAATCGGTAGGTATCTCTCAAGCTGCTTACAATGAAGGTTTGGCTTATGCTAAAGACCGCAAACAGTTTGGTAAAGCAATTATCGACTTCCCTGCAGTATCAGAAATGCTTGCTTTGATGAAAGCTAAACTAGATGCATCACGCACATTACTATACGAAACTGCACGTTTTGTGGATGTTTACAAAGCACTCGATGATATCGCTAAAGAACGTAAGCTTACTCCTGAAGAACGTGCTGAGCAAAAACGTTTTGCCAAACTAGCCGATTCATTCACTCCACTTGGCAAAGGTATGGGTAGTGAGTTTGCTAATCAAAACACGTACGACTGTATTCAGATACATGGTGGTTCTGGTTTCATGAAAGATTATGCTTGTGAGCGTATCTATCGTGATGCTCGTATCACTTCTATCTATGAAGGTACAACACAGCTTCAAGTTGTTGCTGCTATTCGCTATGTAACTACTGGTGCATATCTAAACTGTATCAAAGATTACGAAGCTCTCGAAGTATCTCCAGAAATGAAAGCATTGCAAGACCGTTTGAAAACAATGGCTACTAAATATTCGGCTTGTGTTGCTCAAGTTACCGACTTGAAAGACCAAGAGATGCTCGACTTCTGTGCTCGCCGTTTAGTAGAGATGGCTGCTCATCTTATTATGAGCCACTTGATGCTTCAAGATGCTACAACAAGTCCTGAGTTGTTTGAAACATCGGCTCAAGTATATGTACGTTATGCAGAGGCTGAAGTAGAAAAACATTTCAACTTTATCCGTAAGTTCGATAACGAAGACTTAGCTTATTATCGTCAATAAGATAATCACTATATAAGTAAAAGGCACAAAACTATAGAAGCAACTCTATGGTTTTGTGCCTTGCTTGTATATAGTTCCACAAGTATTTATTACTCCTCTAACTCTTCGAAAGCAAATCGTTCGTAAACATCGAGTTGTGCACGCAACAGAGTTATCTCGTTGCGCATGCTAGCCATTCTCTCTAATAAGCTATTGATAGCATCAATACCTCCGGGACTAATGGAAAGCTCGTAATAAAGACGAGTGTAGCGTTCTAGTTCAGGCAATTGGTCTAAAAGGATATATTGCTGATCGGCCTCATCATGAATTTCAATTAAACCCTCCTCATTCAACATAGCTATAAATGAGGGGTCAATATGGCAATCGTGACAATAGTCACTAATTATAATTAAATCGTCTTGCATAATTATGATTCTTTATTTATTCATACTCTGTATTTGGCGGAACAGTTCTTTTTGTTCGTCGGTGAAGTTATCAGGAATACTCACGCTATAAGTAACAATGAGATGTCCGAACTGTCCATCTTTCTTGTAAACAGGGAATCCTTGTCCTTTGAGACGAACCTTTGTACCGGGTTGAGTACCTGGTTTAACTTTCAACTTCACTTTACCCTTTAATGTATCAACTTCGTATTCGCCACCAAGTATTGCAGTAAACAAATCTATGCTGGCAGTAACATGAATATCATCGCCTACACGTTTAAAGATAGGATCATCGGCAATGACAAAAGTAATAAACAAATCTCCCTTTGGTCCACCATTAGGGCCTTCGCCACCATAACCCTTCAACTTAATGACTTGTCCGTTGGCTACCCCGGCAGGAATAGTGATACGTACACTCTTACCATTGACATTAATTACTTGCTTATGTGTTTCGGCTGCATCGCGAAGCGAAAGATTGAGTTCGGCATTCAAGTCTTGTCCACGATAAGCGCCACCACCAGCTCTACTTCGTCCACCACGCGCACCGCCTCGGCCACCAAACATTTGTTCGAAGAAGTCAGAGAATCCACCTCCACCAAAATCACCACCATCCGAAGAGTAATATTCGCCGCCTCCGCCAAAGCCACCGAAGCCTCCAAAGCCACCACCACCTTGTTGGCGAGCTTTCTTTTGTGCTTCAAACTGATCGGCATGCTTCCAGTTTTCACCATACTCATCGTACTTCTTGCGCTTTTCGGGGTCGCTCAATACTTCATTAGCCTCATTTATCTCTTGGAACTTCTCTTTGGCATTATTATCATTCGGATTTAAATCAGGATGATACTTACGAGCCAACTTTCGGTAAGCCTTTTTGATATCAGCTTGAGATGCTGCTTTATCAACTCCAAGTACTTTGTAATAATCAATGTAAGCCATTCTATTATATCATTATATACATAACAATTTGAAACGATAACCTTTGCAGTTCGTTTTATCTATGTAATAACAAATAAATAGTGTAATAAGTTTCAAGCTCTATTAAACTTTATACCGGTTTAATAATGCTATTATAGTTGAAACAAAATGTAGAATAAAAGATAGCGACTATCGCGTACCAATATATAAGAATATCATACCGATAAGAATCAATACCAAGTCGATAGCTTTGCTGCGAAGATTCTTCTCGCGAAACACCATAGCACCTACGGCAAACGATACAATAACGCTACTACGACGAACCATAGAGACAATTGAAATCATCGAATCTTGATAGCTCAACGCATAGAAGTAAGCGAAGTCGGCCGCACATAGAAATATTGAAATGAAAATAATAGCCCAACTCCAACGAAAGGGAGTAGTCGTTTTTCGTTTGGGCCACCACAACAATGCCAAGATAGGACACATGATGAATACTTGATAGATATTGTACCACGATTGCACCAACATCGGGTGGAGTTGCTTCATGAGATATTTATCGTAAAGTCCGCTGATAGCACCCGTTATAGCTGCTAATACGATGAAAAGAATCCATTTGTTTTTGCTAAAATCTATTCCCTCTTTCTTGCCCGAACGACTTAAAAGGAAGAATGAAAAGATGGCCAACAAAACACCTATCCACTGATATAGATTCAATCGCTCGCCAAATATCAACATCGCACCAACCAGTACCATTACCGGGCGAGTAGCATTGATAGGGCCTACAATGGTAATGGGCAAATGCTTCATCCCAAAGTAACCGAATATCCACGAAGATAGTACGATGACTGATTTGAGTAGAATAAACTTGTGTACTTCCCACCCTGCCTGGGGAACATAAAACATGCTTTGGCTTGATATACCTCCATCGATATACGAAAGCACTATGAATGGTAGAAATATCAGACTAGAGAATATCGTGTTTAAACCTAATACTGGTAAAACGGCATTGTCGTGCAACGCTTTCTTTTTGAACACATCATAAAAGCCCAGCAACGCTGCTGAGGTAAAGGCAAGAAGTAACCACATGAAAACTTAGTTTTATATATTAACAGAAGATATCGTCGGGATATGCTACATCAACAAGAAACAATCCCTTTGCATCGACAGAATGTCCTGCTTCGCAACGATCTTTACGTTCAATAACCTGACGAAACTCTTCGACAGTTATCAATCCACGCCCTACTTCGAAGAGGGTACCCACTATGGCACGCACCATATTGCGCAAGAAACGATCGGCTTTGACAGTAAACACCCAAGTATATTCATCTTGCTGAACCCACTCGGCATGCATAATACGACAATTATTCGTTTTTACATCAGTATGTAGTTTGCTAAAGCTTGTGAAGTCTGTATAATCAAACAAGGTAGCTGCTGCTTCGTTCATCTTCTCAAAGTCTAAAGAGAAGAACGGACGGCAAGCATAAAAACGATTGAAAGGATACTTAATAGTAGTAACATAATACTTGTATGTTCTCGATATTGCATCAAATCGTGCATGAACTTCTGGTTTAACTCTACGTACATCAAATACAGAGATATCACGAGGAAGCATTCTATTGAGTTTGGTTACTACCATGTTTGTGTCAAGTTCATTCTCGAAATCAAAATGGGCTATCATCATCGATGCATGAACACCTGTATCTGTACGTCCGGCACCCATCACTTGTATGTCACTTCGCAGAAACGTACTAAGCGCTTTGTTAAATTCTTCTTGTACCGTAATACGATCGGGTTGTATCTGCCAACCATGATAATTGGTGCCATCGTAGGCTAAATATATAAAATATCTATACACAATATTCTCTTTCAAACAGTTTTATAAGGTGCAAAGATAGTGCATTTAGAGATTGGATATAGTTTTTATCATTATAAAAACTATTTTTGTAGTCTAATAACACGATAGAACGATATGAATTTCTCGAAGACAACACTTGCTTTACTTTTAATTATTCTGTTTTGCTCCACAACAGCCTGTTCTCGCAAAGAGCAGCCAATGAAAATGAATGAACCGCGAAACATCAAAGGAGTTTTAAATTACAAACGCGCATTCAATGACTTAAACGACTTGCATCTTTCGTCAGCAAAGAAGATTGGCATCAAACCACTCGATAGCAGAAAGGATGTACCTTCAGCTAATAAAAAGCTAGCAACTGTACAGACAAACCCTATATATCATTTAGATTCCTTGACTCACTCTATCCCTTATCTTGTACCAAGAGCCAACGATTTGTTGAACTCTATCGGTCAGAACTTTCAGGATTCACTAAGCTCGAAAGGATTAAATCCATATCGAGTGATTGTAACATCGGTACTCCGCACCACCCATGATGTCAAGAAGCTTCGAACAAGCAATGTAAATGCTTCGCTTAACTCGGCACACTTTTATGCCACTACATTTGATATTAGCTGGAAACGCTATCAACAAATCAAAGATCCCAAAGGAAGAGAATTACAGAGTGTAGGTTCGGATACATTGAAGATGGTATTGGCTGAGGTTCTAAGAGATCTTAAAAAAGAAAAGAAATGTTATATAAAACATGAAGTAAAGCAAGGATGCTTCCATATAACGGCTCGTTAAGTGTATTTAAAACTAAATAATCGACAATATCGTTATTGAGTATACAAACCTTTCATTAAATTTGCGCATACTTTTCTTTAATACAATACAATGATAGAAAAAATAATCGTTCTCGAGGATATAGATCCCGTTATCTTTTTCGGAATAAACAATGTCAATATTCAATTATTGAAAGCATTGTATCCTAAACTTCGCATAGTGGCACGTGGCAATGTGATTAAAGTACTAGGCGATGAACTAGAGATGTGCGCATTCGAAGAGAACATCATCAAACTTGAAAAGTATTGTGCTGAATACAATTCGCTAAAAGAAGAGGTTATTGTCGATATAGTCAAAGGCAACGACCCGCAAGGCGAAAAGACTGGCAACGTCATTGTATTTAGCGTTAACGGAAAACCTATTATTCCAAGAAGCGAAAACCAACAGAAGTTAGTTGATGGATTTCATAAGAATGATATGGTATTTGCTATCGGACCAGCTGGTTCGGGTAAAACTTATACTGCAATAGCTCTTGCCGTTCGTGCACTCAAGAACAAAGAAATAAAAAAGATCATCTTAAGTCGCCCTGCTGTTGAAGCTGGCGAGAAACTAGGTTTCTTACCAGGCGATATGAAAGAGAAGATCGATCCATACTTGCAACCTCTTTATGATGCTTTGCAAGATATGATACCTGCCGCCAAGTTGAAAGAGTATCTTGAGCTCAACATCATACAGATTGCACCGCTTGCTTTTATGCGTGGACGTACATTGAACGATGCTGTAGTGATACTCGACGAAGCTCAAAACACAACTGCCCAACAAATCAAAATGTTCTTGACTCGTATGGGTATGAACACAAAGATGATTGTAACGGGCGATATGACTCAGATTGACCTACCGCCTTCACAAGTATCAGGCTTAGTACAAGCCATGCGTATATTGAAAGGTGTAAAAGGTATTAGCTTCATCGAACTAGGCAAAAAAGACATCGTTAGACATAAATTGGTAGAACGAGTAGTTGATGCTTACGAGAAGTTCGATAAAGAGCAAAAGGTTGAACGTGACAAACGTAAGGCCGAAGCACTTGAAGCAAAAGAAAACAAGAAGCAATAAATCTTCATTATAATAGCTAAAGTTAAAAATTAGATGAAAGCATTAACTAAAACAGATTTTAATTTCCCTGGACAAAAAAGTGTGTATCACGGTAAGGTACGCGAAGTTTACAACATTAATGGCGACAGATTGGTAATGGTAGCAACCGACCGTATCTCTGCATTTGATGTTGTTCTTCCTGAAGGTATCCCTTACAAAGGACAAATGTTGAATCAGATTGCTGCTAAGTTCTTAGACGCTACAACTGATATTTGCCCTAACTGGAAAATGGCTACACCAGACCCAATGGTAACTGTAGGTGTTCTTTGCGAAGGATTCCCTGTTGAAATGATTGTTCGTGGATATTTATGTGGTAGTGCATGGCGTGCTTACAAGAATGGTGTTCGCGAAATCTGCGGCGTACAACTTCCTGATGGTATGCGCGAGAATGAAAAATTCCCAGAGCCAATCGTTACTCCTACTACAAAAGCTGAATTGGGACTTCATGATGAGGATATCTCAAAAGAAGAAATCTTGAAACAAGGTTTAGCTACTCCAGAAGAATATGCTATCCTTGAGAAATATACATTAGATCTTTTCAAACGTGGTACTGAGATTGCTGCTGAACGTGGATTAATTCTTGTTGATACTAAATATGAATTTGGTAAACACAATGGTACAATCTACTTGATGGACGAGATTCACACTCCAGACTCAAGCCGTTACTTCTACCAAGATGGTTACGAAGAACGTTTTGAAAAAGGTGAAGCTCAAAAGCAACTTTCAAAAGAGTTCGTTCGTGAGTGGTTGATGGAGAATGGTTTCCAAGGTAAAGAAGGACAAACCGTTCCTGAAATGACTCCAGAAATCGTTCAAAGCATTAGTGATCGTTATATCGAGTTATTCGAAAACATCACTGGCGAGAAGTTTGTAAAAGAAGATACTACTAACATTGCTGAACGTATCGAAAAGAATATCACTGAATATTTAACAAAATAATGAACTACGCCCAAGAAAAGGTCAAACCTTACAATCAAGAAGGTGAAAAGAGTGCTCAAGTAGAACAAATGTTTGATAGCATTGCGCCAACTTACGACAAGCTAAATCATACATTATCGCTTGGCATCGATAAGAGTTGGAGAAAGAAAGCTATTAAATGGTTGCAACCATTCAAGCCAATGCGCATCATGGATGTCGCTACAGGCACAGGTGATTTCGCCATTCTTTCGGCACAACTCTTGCAACCCGACCATTTGATTGGAACCGACATATCGGAAGGAATGATGGAAGTGGGCAAAGTTAAAGTAGAAAAAGTAGGTCTCTCGGGTAAAGTATCTTTTGCCCGAGAAGACTGTACTTCTCTTTCGTTTGATAACAATCAATTTGATGCGGTAACTGTTGCATTTGGTATACGCAACTTTGCCGATTTAGACAAAGGACTTTCTGAGATGTGTAGAGTATTAACTCCAGGTGGTCACATGGTGATACTTGAACTTACTACACCCGAGAAGTTCCCTATGAAACAATTGTTTGCTATTTACTCAAAACTAATTATACCAACAATAGGTCGCATCATGTCGAAAGATAATGTTGCTTATGAATATCTACCTCAAAGTATCCAAGCTTTCCCACAAGGCGAGGTTATGAGAAAAGCAATCCTTAAAGCAGGATTTAGTAAGGTCGATATAAAACCACTCACATTTGGTATATGTACGATGTATACCGCAACAAAATAACTCACATAAACTGTTACGATTATGGAAAAGTATGGTTTAATAGGTTACCCTTTAAAACACTCTTTCTCTAAAGGGTACTTCAATGAAAAGTTCGAAGCCGAGAATATAGATGCAGAATATGTCAACTTTGAGATACCAACCATCGAAGAATTCAAGGATGTCATTACTGAGAATGCTAATCTTAAAGGACTGAATGTAACTATCCCATATAAAGAACAGGTTATACCCTTCTTAGACGGATTAAGCCCGGATGCAGAAAGCATAGGAGCTGTTAACGTCATAAAATTCAATCGTGACAGCAAAGGTAAGTTACAATTAATCGGTTATAACTCCGACATCATTGGCTTTACCGAATCGATACAACCACTCTTAACACCATCGCACAAAAAAGCGTTGATACTTGGCACTGGCGGAGCATCAAAAGCTGTGTTTCATGGTTTGAAGAAGTTGGGTATTGAAAGCAAATATGTATCACGCACAGCACGTGTAGGCATGTTTACCTATAAAGAGTTAACAAAAGAAATTATCGAAGAGTACACCGTTATCGTAAATTGTACTCCCGTTGGCATGTATCCTCATGTTGATGAATGCCCAGCTATACCTTATGAGTTTATTACTCACAATCATTTACTCTACGATTTATTGTACAATCCCAATACGACTCTTTTCATGAAGAAAGGAGAAGCAAAAGGAGCAGTAACCAAAAATGGGTTGGAAATGTTATTATTACAAGCATTTGCAGCTTGGGAGATTTGGCAAAGATAAACCCAACATTACACAAAGGTTTTTATAGAAATCAAAAGTTAAGCATCTATGAAGAAAAGTAGCAAAAGATGGATTATTTCCCTATCAATCATTCTTATAGTTTTAGCAAGCATTGTACTTGGTGGTAGTTCATATTTAATCAGCTATTCACTAACGCCATATGAAAAGGTAGAACATAAAAATGCTATCTCTTATGAGTATCTATTTAAGAACTATCCATTTGTTCAACCATGGGTAGATAGTTTAACTACAATCAATGCCATACGCGACACCTTCATTCTTAATCCCGAAGGAATTTGGTTGCATGGTTATTACATTAAAGCTCCCAAGCCAACCAACAAAACAGCCACAATTGTACACGGATATACAGACAATGCTATACGTATGTTTATGATTGGGTATCTATATAACCACGATTTAGGTTACAACATCTTATTACCCGATTTGCACTACCAAGGTGAGAGTGGCGGTTCGGCCATACAAATGGGATGGAAAGATAGACTCGATGTAATGCAATGGATGCATGTTGCCAACGAACTATTTAAAGACAGCGTAGATACACAAATGGTGGTACATGGTATATCGATGGGTGGTGCAACAACCATGATGGTATCGGGCGACGAACAACCACCATTCACCAAGTGTTTTGTGGAAGATTGTGGTTATACCAGCGTGTGGGACGAATTCAAATATCAACTGAAAGAAGATTTCCACTTGCCTGCATTCCCAATACTCTATGCTGCAGATTGGCTTTGCAACAAGAAATACGGATGGGGATTTAAAGAAGCCTCATCACTCAATCAAGTAAAAAAATGCAATTACCCTATGTTATTTATACATGGTGGTGATGATGACTATGTGCCAACCGAAATGGTTTATACACTTTATGACGCTAAATCAGAGCCTAAAGAACTTTGGATTGCTCCCGGTGCAGCGCATGCTGAGTCTTACAAAGACTATAAAGAAGAATATACCGAGAAAGTAAAGAACTTTGTCGATAAATATATCTATTAAGATTAAATGAAAAGAATCAGCTTATATTTTTTATTCATATTGGTAGCTTGTATCAATTTGCAAGCAGCCAATAAAGTTTACACCGTAGACAACATCCCTAAAGTACGTTTGCAAAACAAATTACGTTATGTAAACGACCCTGATAACATTTTATCTATCAACGCACGCGACAGTATAGACAGAATGCTTTATCAACTTGAACAAAAGACAGGTATCGAGACAGCAGTTATTGTTGTACCATCAATCGGGCAAGAAGAATGTTTTGACTTCTCGCATAACCTACTTAATAAGTGGGGTATCGGAAAAGAAGAGGCCAACAATGGTTTAGTCATTTTGTTGGTAACCGATCAACGCTGCGTACAGTTTTATACAGGCTATGGATTAGAGGGCGATATGCCCGATGCTATTTGCAAGCGCATTCAGATGACCGATATGGTTCCATATTTTAAAAATAACAATTGGAGTCAAGGTATGGTAAGTGGTATCAAAGCCGTTTGCAGTCATCTCGATGGAACAACCCCTGTTATAGTAAACAATAAATCAGAAAAAGATGATTTATCTATGATATTTATCATCTTAGGTTTTGTTGGACTATTCTCTTTAGCTAGTATTTTGACAGCTTGGAACAATTCTCGATGCCCAAAATGCAACAAACATAAATTGCAACGTACCGGAACACTATTGATATCAAAACAAAACGGTATCAAGATAGAAGACATAACATACACCTGCCTTAACTGTGGCAACACAATTGTTAGACGCCATAGAAGCCACGACGACAATTATCGCGGAAGAGGTGGCGGCGGAGGCGGACCAATCATTGGTGGCGGCTTCGGAGGTAGAGGTTTTGGAGGCGGAGGCGGTGGCTTCGGCGGAGGAAGCTTCGGTGGTGGCAGCGGAGGCGGCGGCGGAGCCGGTTCACGCTTCTAATTCAAGTAATTAAGTACAATAATCATTCAAAATAACACAGAAAATCATGAAAAAATTAGTTATCATCTTTGCTGTATTTATCGCAATTGTTGCGTTATGCTTCTTTTGGGGTGTTTCTTCATACAATGGTTTAGTAAACACAGAAGAGAATGTTGATGCTCAATGGGCCAATGTAGAAACACAATACCAACGTCGTGCAGACCTTATACCTAACTTAGTGAATACTGTAAAAGGATATGCTGCACACGAATCACAAACATTGGAAGCTGTGGTAGAAGCTCGTAGCAAAGCAACTCAAATAACTGTTAATGCAAACGATTTGACTCCTGCTAAATTGGCTGAATACCAAAAAGCACAAGGAGCTGTATCATCGGCTTTGGGTAAGCTTTTGGCAATACAAGAAAACTATCCTGACTTGAAAGCAAATCAGAACTTCCTTGAACTTCAAGCTCAGTTAGAGGGAACAGAAAATCGCATCAATGTAGCTCGTACCAATTTCAACAATACAGCAAAAACATACAATGCAGCTATTCGTCGTTTCCCTAAAAGCATTATTGCGGGTATGTTCGGATTCGACAAGAAACCATACTTTGAAGCTGCCGAAGGTGCATCTGCTGCACCACAAGTGCAATTCTAAGAAAATAGAACGATTTAGATATTCTATCATGTTTGGGGCTAAGATTATTCAATTAATCTTAGCCCCAAATGCTATATTATACCCCAAAGTTATTGCAATACATCATTGTTTTATATATTTGCATTACTTAAAGTACAATATTTAATCAAATTGCTATTATTTAGTTATCCCTTCAATATGATAAAGCACAAATCAATTAGCCTATTTAAAGAAAACAAAATACGTTCGTTATGGAATGAAGAGAACGATAAGTGGTACTTTTCGATAGTAGATGTCATTGAGGCAATGGTAGACTGCCCTAATTCGAATAATTACTGGAAAGTAATGAAGCATCGCTTAAAAAGAGACGGTAACGAGTCGGTTACAAATTGTAACCAACTGAAGATGCGCTCTTCGGATGGTAAGATGTATAAAACTGATGTTGCCGATATGGAACAGTTATTACGTATCATTCAAGTTATTCCTTCGCCAAAGGCCGAGCCGTTTAAACAGTGGATGGCAGAAGTTGGCGCACAACGTCTTACGCAACTAAACGATCCATTGCTATCTATCAACCAAGCCATGGCCGATTATAATAAGCAGGGTTATTCTGACAGCTGGATTAATCAAAGACTGAAATCTACTGAGGTACGAAAAGATACAATCAACAAGGCAAGCGATGGTAAAACCCAAAATGAAGAAATGAATGTATCGCTTACAGATATCATCTATCATACATGGTTGGATATAACACAAACCAAAAACAACCTGATTGAAAAAGAGAGCAAAACAAAGTCGTCAACCATAACTCACAATAATGTTGCAAACTTACTAGCCGAATTTGCCAGTAAGCCGATAGAGTAAGCCAATTCTTAACTAATCGTTTTCGATATACAACAAACAACTTCAAGAATACTACACAGAGCACGATAACTATTAACAGTTATCGTGTTGTTTATATACACCCAGCACGATAATAGTTAACAGTTATCAACCGCTTTATTTAGATTACAATTACGCAATATATAGACTCTGTATCTAATAGACAGTAATTCTATCTACTTAAATAGATACTTCACATTCAGAAAGAAAGTGTATAATTTTCTTATATGCTGTAAAATCTGTAATTTTGCAGACGTATACAAAAATTTCATTCACTCATGAGTAATCAACGATACATGATGCGCGGTGTAAGTGCATCAAAAGAAGATGTACATAACGCAATCAAGAACATCGATAAAGGTCTTTATCCTCAAGCTTTTTGTAAAATAATTCCAGATATTTTGGGTGGTGACCCTGAATATTGTAACATCATGCATGCCGATGGAGCCGGTACTAAATCGTCTTTGGCTTACATGTATTGGAAAGAAACAGGTGATATATCTGTTTGGAAAGGTATTGCACAAGATGCTCTAATCATGAATATTGACGACCTACTATGCGTTGGTGCTGTAGACAATATTTTGGTTTCATCGACTATTGGTCGCAACAAGATGTTGATACCGGGCGAAGTTATTTCGGCTATCATCAACGGTACAGACGAATTGATGAACGAACTTCGTGAGATGGGTGTTGGCGTATATGGAACAGGTGGCGAAACAGCCGATGTAGGCGACTTGGTTCGCACTATCATTGTAGATAGTACTGTTACTTGCCGCATGAAACGCTCTGATGTAATTGACAATGCAAATATCCGCCCAGGTGATGTAATTGTTGGATTGGCATCTTACGGACAAGCAACTTACGAAAAAGAGTACAACGGTGGTATGGGTAGCAACGGTTTGAC
>CAMTPH010000086.1 GCA_947074345.1 uncultured Bacteroides sp.
GATGGCAATTATTACGAAATGCGCAACAATGCCATTAGTGATATGCTAGAACCGGGGTCTACATTCAAAACAGCCTCGATGATGGTGGCTCTCGAAGATGGATATATTACTCCTGAGACTGAAGTTGAAACAGGAAATGGTATCATGATGATATCGGGCCGCCCAATGAAAGACCACAACTGGCATCGTGGAGGATATGGTAAATTGGATGCTACAAACATCTTGATGGTATCTTCAAACGTAGGAGTATCTTACCTTATCAACAAACATTATGGAAACAATCAGCAGAAGTTTGTAGATGGACTATCGCGCATGAGTATTGATAAGCCATTGGGTTTGCAGATTGCCGGAGAAGGAAAGCCAAATATCAAGGGTCCGAAAGATCGCTATTTTGCTAAAACTACTCTTCCCTGGATGAGTATCGGATACGAAACGCAAGTTCCGCCTATCAACACGTTGACATTCTATAATGCTATCGCGAACGATGGGAAAATGGTAAAGCCTAAATTTGTTAAGGCGGCATTAAAAGATGGCGATGTAGTGATTGACTTCCCTACTGAGGTTATCAATCCTAAGATATGTTCTGATAAAACATTGACTCAAATACGCGAAATGCTTAGACGAGTTGTGTTTGATGGACTGGGCAAACAAGCCGGCAGTCCACAGTTCTCGGTAGCAGGAAAGACTGGAACTGCACAGATATCGCAAGGTACAGCAGGATACAAGACCGGCCAAACCAACTACTTAGTTAGTTTTTGTGGGTTCTTCCCATCAGAAGCTCCTAAATATAGCTGCATTGTAGCTATACAAAAACCGGGTTTACCTGCATCGGGTGGAGCAATGGCAGGTAGTGTGTTCGGTAAAATTGCCGAACGTGTGTATGCAAAAGATCTACGTCTGCCTATGAATCATGGCGTAGAAACTGAGACAGCGTCGTTGCCTGATGTTAAGTCGGGTGAGGTTAACCAGATAATAAAAGTGCTTGATGACTTGAATATTGATAACAAGCTTGCATTCAAGCATAATAAGAAGAAAGAAGACTGGAGCATTAATACATTAATGGAAGATGAGATTGTACTGAACAAAAAAGATATCTCTGCAGATTTAATCCCTTCGGTTGTTGGAATGGGAGCGAAAGATGCTGTTTATCTGCTCGAAAGCAAAGGTGTTAAAGTTCGCATTTCGGGTGTTGGAAAAGTAAAAAGACAATCGATAGTACCGGGAACTAAGATAACCGGGAAACAGATTATCAATCTTACTCTAAATTAAAAGTAATAAGTTACAGTTCGCATTATAATAGATTGAAAGCGTTATGAAATTAAGTGAATTATTAAAAGCCATAAAACCGATACAGACAATCGGTTCTACAGATAAAGAGATTACAGGTTTGAATATTGACTCGCGTATAGTAGAGGCGGGCAATATGTTTATTGCCGTTAAAGGCACTCAGGCTGATGGCCACCAGTATATTTCATCGGCTATAGATAAAGGCGCTACGGCTATATTATGCCAATATTTACCCGAAGAACTAGTCGAAGGTATCTCTTACATTGAAGTGAAAGATAGCGAAGAGGATACAGGTAAGGTAGCAACTTACTTTTATGGCAATCCAACTAGCAAGCTATCATTGGTTGGGGTAACCGGAACTAATGGTAAAACTACTGTTGCTACATTATTATATGATACATTCCGCTATTTCGGATATAAAACCGGGTTGATATCTACAGTATGTAACTATATTGATGGAACTCCTGTACCTACAGAGCACACTACCCCCGACCCTATCACTCTCAATAAATTGTTGGGACAAATGGCTGATGAGGGATGTAAATATGCTTTCATGGAAGTTAGCTCGCATGCCGTTGATCAAAAGCGTATCAGTGGTTTGACTTTTGCAGGTGGTATATTCACGAATCTTACTCGCGACCATTTAGATTATCACAAAACAGTTGAGAACTACCTGAAAGCGAAAAAGAAGTTCTTTGATGATATGCCTAAAACGGCTTTCAGCTTAGTGAATCTTGATGATAAGAACGGTTTGGTGATGACACAAAACACTCGTTCGAAGGTATATACTTATTCATTAAGAAGCTTAGCCGACTTTAAAGGCCGCGTACTTGAGTCGCACTTCGAAGGAATGCTACTTGACTTTAACAATAAAGAACTAGCCGTACAGTTTATTGGTAAGTTCAATGCATACAATCTTTTGGCTGTTTTTGGCGCTGCTGTATTGCTCGGCAAATCAGAAGAAGAGGTTTTAATCGCATTGAGCACTCTTAAACCGGTAGCTGGTAGATTTGATGCAATACGCTCGCCACAAGGATATACAGCAATCGTAGACTATGCACATACTCCTGATGCTTTAGTAAATGTGCTAAATGCGATACATGGTGTACTCGAAGGCAAAGGAAAAGTGATTACTGTAGTTGGCGCAGGTGGAAATAGAGACAAAGGCAAGCGACCTGTCATGGCTCAAGAGGCTGTAAAACAAAGCGATCGAGTAATTATTACTTCAGACAATCCTCGCTTTGAAGAACCACAAGATATCATAAACGATATGTTGGCTGGTCTTACAAAAGAGGATATGCGTAAAACAATCAGCATTGCCGACCGCAAAGAAGCTATTAAAACAGCTTGTATGTTTGCCGAAAAAGGCGATGTAATATTGATTGCCGGCAAGGGACATGAAAATTATCAAGACGTAAAGGGAGTAAAACACCACTTCGATGATAAAGAGATCGTAAAAGAAATATTTGAAATAAATAGCTAAATAAACACACATGTTATACTACTTTTTTGAATGGTTACAACGAATGGATATTCCTGGTGCAGGGGTATTTGGATATACATCTTTCCGATCGTTGATGGCTGTTATACTTGCACTTTTAATCTCGGCTACTTTTGGTGCTCAGTTTATTAAGCTGTTAAAGAAAAAGCAAATTACCGAGACACAACGTGATGCCAAGATTGATCCTTTTGGAGTTGGTAAAGTTGGTGTGCCAAGTATGGGTGGTATTATTATAATTGTTGCTATTTTAATTCCTTGTTTACTATTGGGCAAACTGCATAATGTATATATGATACTAATGCTGATAACCACTATCTGGCTTGGTGCATTAGGGTTTGCAGACGATTATATTAAGATTTTCAAGAAAGACAAAGAGGGACTACATGGTAAATTCAAGATTATTGGCCAAGTAGGATTGGGATTAATCGTGGGACTTACACTCTATTTGAGCCCTAATGTAGTAATCCGCGAAAACATAGAGGTAGTTAAGGCAGGACAAGAGATGGAGGTGATTCATTCGAATGAGAATGTGAAGTCAACCAAAACAACAATTCCATTCTTGAAAAGCAATAACCTTGATTATGCCGATTTTGTGGGATTCATGGGCGAACATGCCAAAACAGCCGGTTGGATATTGTTCGTATTCGTTACAATAATTGTTATCTCGGCAGTATCAAACGGGGCGAACTTAAACGATGGAATGGATGGTATGGCAGCAGGAACGTCGGCCATCATTGGTGTTACACTTGGTATATTGGCTTATGTATCGAGCCACTTGGAGTTGGCTCAATACCTAAACATCATGTATATTCCTGGGTCTGAAGAACTAGTTATATTTATATGTGCATTTATCGGTGCATTGATTGGATTCTTATGGTACAATGCCTATCCGGCACAAGTATTCATGGGAGATACAGGTAGTTTAACTATTGGTGGTATTATTGCGGTTTTTGCGATTGCCATTCACAAGGAACTACTAATTCCTATTCTATGTGGTATATTCTTAGTAGAAAGCATATCGGTAATAGCTCAACGTTTTTATTATAAAATGGGGAAAAGGAAAGGCGTGAAGCAACGTGTGTTTAAACGTGCACCTATTCACGATCATTTTCGTACTTCAATGAGTCAGATCGAAGAAGGTTGCAAAGTATTAATTACTCAACCACACAATCTGTTTCATGAATCAAAGATTACAGTCCGCTTTTGGATTGTAACTATTGTTTTGGCAGCCATTACTATTATCACATTAAAGGTTAGATAACTCATAAACAACAAACAAATTTATTAAGAAATTCAAGGGAGAAAGAGATGAAGAAGATTGTAATATTAGGAGCAGGAGAAAGCGGAGCTGGAGCAGCAGTATTAGCCAAAACAAAAGGATATGAAACTTTTGTTTCGGATATGTCTACTATTCAAAATAGATATAAAGAGCTATTGGATAAACACGATATTGCTTGGGAAGAAGGGAAACACTCTGAAGATCTTATATTAGATGCTGATGAGGTTATTAAGAGCCCGGGTATTCCTAATGATGCGCCATTGGTTCTAAAGCTTCAAGCACAAGGCACTCCTATCATATCTGAAATTGAGTTTGCCGGCAGATATACAAATGCTAAAATGATTTGTATCACCGGATCGAATGGCAAAACTACTACAACGAGCTTAATCTATCATATCTTTAAAAGCGCAGGATTGAATGTGGGACTTGCTGGAAACATCGGCAATAGCCTTGCACTACAAGTTGCTCTCGAAGATCATGACTATTATGTGATTGAGCTTAGCTCTTTCCAACTAGACAATATGTATCAATTTCGTGCAAATATCGCTATCTTGATGAACATCACTCCTGATCACTTGGATAGATACGATCATAGCATGCAAAACTATATAGATGCAAAATTCCGCATCACTCAAAATCAAACACAAGATGATGCTTTCATCTTCTGGAATGATGATCCTATTATTAAGCAAGAACTTAAGAAATATGGTCTTCAAGCACACTTGTATCCATTCTCTGCATTAAAGGAAAATAACTCTGTAGCTTTCCTTGAAGATAAAGAGTTGAAGATTACTGAACCTATTGCTTTCAATATGGAACAAGAAAAGCTAGCTTTGACCGGGCAACACAATCTTTATAACTCATTGGCTGCAGGCATATCTGCTAATGTTGCTGGCATCACCAAAGATAATATCCGCAAAGCCTTGTCTGACTTTCAGGGTGTAGAACATCGTTTAGAGAAAGTGGCTCGTGTACGCGGTATTGATTTTATCAATGACTCTAAAGCTACTAATGTGAACTCTTGCTGGTATGCACTACAAAGCATGACAACAAAGACTGTTTTAATCATAGGTGGTAAAGACAAAGGAAATGATTACTCTGAGATCGAAGACTTAGTTAAGAAGAAGTGTTCGGCTCTTGTATATCTTGGATTACATAATGAGAAACTTCACGAAAGTTTTGATAAGCTAGGCTTGCCTGTTGCCGATATTCAAACAGGAATGAAGGATGCAGTAGAAGCTGCATACAAACTTGCCCAAAAGGGAGAAACTGTATTGTTGAGCCCATGCTGTGCTTCGTTTGACTTATTCAAAAGCTACGAAGACAGAGGGGAGCAATTTAAGAAATATGTAAGAGAACTATAAAAACGAAGAGAGCAAAGTGGATCTACTGAGAAACATATTTAAGGGCGATAAGGTTATTTGGATTATATTCCTATTCCTGTGTCTTATCTCGATTGTCGAAGTATTTTCGGCAGCCAGTACACTGACTTATAAAAGTGGTGATCACTGGGGACCTATTACTCAACATTCGGTAATACTGATGATTGGGGTTGTCATTGTTGTATTTGTTCACAACATCCCTTATAAATGGTTTCAAACGTTTCCCGTTATCTTATATCCTGTATCTTTTGGGCTACTTTGCTTTGTTAGTGCAATGGGGTTCATCACTGGCGACCGTGTAAATGGTGCTGCTAGATGGTTATCGTTCATGGGTGTTCAGTTTCAACCGTCCGAACTAGCCAAGATGGCTGTTATCATTGCTACAGCCTATCTATTATCCAAAAAGCAAGACCAAGAGAATGGCGGAAGTAAAGCTTTCAAATACATATTAATACTTACTGGTATTATGTGTATATTAATTGGTTCTGAAAACTTCTCGACTGCAGTGATGCTATTCTGTGTAGTGTATGCAATGATGTTTATCGGACAAATAGCTTGGAAGAAACTGCTTGGTTTGGCAGGAACATTAACAGTCTTGGCCGTGTTTGCTGTTACAGTAATTATGGTTGTTCCCGAGGGAACCAATATTCCTGGATTGCACCGCGCTCCGACATGGAAGAATCGTATTACCAATTTCTTTGATGATGAGTATATACCACCGGCTAAATTCGACATTGACAAGGATGCACAGGTGGCACATGCACGTATCGCTATTGCAACAAGCAATGTTATTGGCAAAGCTCCCGGCAACTCAGTACAAAGGGATTTCTTAAGTCAGGCATTCTCTGACTTTATCTTCGCTATTATCATTGAAGAACTCGGGCTATTAGGAGGAGCCTTTGTTGTTATCCTCTACATATGGCTACTAATTAGAGCAGGCAAGATAGCGCAGAAATGTGAACGAGCCTTTCCTGCATTTCTTGTGATGGGAATAGCATTGATGCTTGTATCGCAAGCACTAATTAATATGTGTGTAGCAGTTGGACTAGGACCAGTAACCGGACAACCTCTACCACTCATTAGTAAAGGTGGGACAGCTACATTTATTAATTGTGCCTTTATTGGTATGATATTAAGTGTAAGTAGATATACAGCTGCACTAGAAGAGAAAAAGAAACTAGAAGCATTGGCAGAAGCTGAAGCACAAGAGAAGTTAGCTCTTCTCGAACAACAACAAGCAGCCGAACCAACTGCTCAAATACTCAATAGCGATGTTGTGTTTATTGAAGAGACCAACATAAATGATTAATTGATTATGGAAAAACTTAGAGTAATCATAAGTGGCGGCGGTACTGGAGGACATATATTTCCTGCAGTGTCAATAGCCAATGCCATTAAAAAGATACAACCCGATGCCGATATTCTTTTTATTGGTGCTGAAGGTAGAATGGAAATGCAACGAGTTCCTGAATCAGGATACAAGATTATAGGTCTACCGATAGCCGGCTTTGACCGTAAACGCCTTTGGAAGAACTTTGCAGTAATCATTAAACTGTTGCGAAGCCAACTCAAAGCTCGAAGCATAATCAAAGAGTTTAAACCACAAGTAGCGGTAGGCGTTGGCGGATATGCCAGTGGACCTACATTGAAAACTGCTGGCATGATGGGTATTCCTACATTAATACAAGAACAAAACTCATATGCAGGTGTCACCAATAAGTTATTAGCAAAGAAAGCAAATCGCATTTGTGTTGCCTATGATGGTATGGACAAATTCTTTCCTGCAGACAAGATCATGATGACGGGTAATCCTGTTAGACAAGATTTGCTTGATAGCACTATCTCTCGTGAAGAGGCATTGCAATCATTCAAGTTAGATGCGAACAAGAAAACTATACTTATATTAGGTGGTAGTCTTGGAGCACGCACCATCAACAATTCACTCCTTAATAATATAGAGTTCATCAAAAGCCATCCGGAGGTACAGTTCATCTGGCAAACGGGCAAGATCTATATCAATCAGGTAAGGGAAGCTGTTAAACCACATGGAGTAATCAGCAATCTATATATTACAGACTTCATCAAAGACATGAGAGTAGCTTATGCTGCTGCCGACTTAATTGTATCTCGCGCAGGAGCTGGTTCCATCTCTGAATTCTGTTTGTTAGAGAAACCGGTGATTTTAATTCCTTCGCCCAATGTAGCTGAAGATCATCAAACAAAGAATGCGATGGCTTTGGTTGAAAAAGAGGCTGCCGTATACATTAAGGACAGCGATGCGAATGAGAAATTACTTCCCGAAGCACTTGATTTAATATTAAATCAAGACAAGTTGAATTGTTTAAGTGAAAAAATTGCTAAATTAGCGCTCCCCCATTCAGCGTCGATTATAGCTGAAGAAGTTATTAAATTAGCTAAACAATGAATTTAGAGAATATCAAATCTATATATTTTGTAGGTGCTGGCGGTATAGGTATGAGCGCTTTAGTGCGTTACTTCTTATCGAAAGGTAAGTTTGTAGCTGGATACGACCGTACATCTACTCCCTTAACCGAGGCTTTAATTGCCGAAGGTGCAAAGATTCACTATGCAGAAGATGTTGCATTGATTCCTGATGAATGCAAAGATCCTAATGATACATTGGTTATATTAACTCCTGCTGTTCCAAGCGATCACTGCGAGTTGACTTACTTCCGCGAACATGGTTTCGAGATTCAGAAGCGTGCGCAAGTATTAGGAACAATCACCCACAACAGTAAAGGTCTTTGTGTTGCCGGTACACATGGTAAGACAACTACATCTACTATGATTGCGCATTTGTTTGATCAATCACACATTGGTTGCAATGCCTTTTTGGGAGGTATTTCTAAGAATAGTGGTACTAACTTATTGCTTTCAAGCACCAGTCCCTATACAGTAATCGAGGCTGATGAGTTCGATCGTTCGTTCCATTGGTTATCGCCTTACATGTCGGTTATCACATCGTCTGACCCTGATCATTTAGATATATACGAAACTCCCGAAGCTTACCTTAAAAGCTTTGAGCACTATACATCTTTAATTCAACCAGGTGGCGCACTGATTATTCGCAAGGATATATCACTTCAACCAAAGGTAAACGATGAGGTACGTGTATTTACCTACTCAAGAAACGAAGGTGACTTTCATGCTGAGAATATCCGTATTGGCAATGGCGAGATCTTTATCGACTTCGTAGGTCCTGATGTTAGAATAGACAATATTCAGTTGGGTGTTCCTATCAGCATCAATATAGAGAATGGTGTAGCAGCTATGGCTATTGCTCATCTTAACGGCATGACCGATGAAGAAATTAAAGCGGGAATGAAATCATTTGGAGGAGTAGACAGACGTTTCGACTTTAAGATCAAAACAGATAAGATTGTCTTCTTAAGTGATTATGCACATCATCCTTCGGAGATTGAACAAAGCATCAAGTCTATTCGTGAGTTATACCCCACAAAGAAGATTTCGGTACTGTTTCAACCACACTTATATACTCGCACACGCGATTTCTATAAAGAGTTTGCCGACAGTCTTTCATTGGCCGATGAAGTGATGTTAGTTGATATATATCCAGCACGCGAAAAGCCCATTGAAGGAGTAACAAGCGAATTAATTTATGATAATCTCAACCCACAAGTTGAGAAGAGCCTATTCAAGAAAGAAGATCTCTTGAATATCTTGCAAGACAAGCCACTCGAAGTATTTGTTGTACTTGGAGCAGGCGATATTGATAGCTACATCCCAGCCATTACTGATGAGTTAAATAAAAGACTTCAGTAGTTGACTGATAATAAATAGATAAAATTAGAGCATACAAACTCTATATATTATATATCCCCTATGCTGAAACGTATCTTTCTTTATACAGCTTCGATATTGATTGTAGCCTACTTAGTAGCAGCTACAACCTTTTTGAATGCCAGAACAGATAACCAAGCATGTCAAAACCTTGAGCTTCTTATTACAGATACAGTTCACTCGGGTTTTGTCGATAAGAAAGAAATCACCTCTATATTACAAAAAAATGGCATAAGCCCTATTGGTAAATCAAAGTATGAAGTATCTACAAAGAACCTCGAAGAGGTTCTTAACAACCACGCTTTGATTGATAGGGTTGAGTGTTACTGGACTCCAAGTGGTCGATTGTTTGTAGAGATTTCGCAGCGCATCCCTATCTTGCGTGTCATGAACAACCAACAACAAGATTATTATATTGATAATAAAGGAGAAATTATGCCTTCAGGTATACGTTGTGTTGCGCACAAACCAATTGTAAGTGGCACAGTAGAAAAGTCGTTTGCTGTGAATGAATTATATAACTTTGGTGTATTTTTGCAAAACAATTCATTTTGGAATGCCCAAATAGAGCAAATCAATGTATTGCCTGGTAAGTATGTGGAGCTAGTACCTCGTGTAGGCAACCATATTATTTACTTAGGAAGGCTTGAAAATTACGATAAAAAGCTTAAACGATTAAAGACATTCTATCAGAAAGGATTAAACGAGATAGGATGGGATAAATATTCGCGCATTAATGTAGAAATAGACAATCAAATTGTTTGTACCCGTAGGGATAACTAATCGACTTCTATTTTACAATATACATTTAAAAAACTAATTAGTCAGATACAAGGCTGTCAAAGAATTGCTATCCGACACATTATATTATAGATATGGCTACAACAGAATTTATCGCTGCTATTGAACTCGGGTCGTCAAAGATAACCGGTATTGCAGGAAAAAAAGGCAACGACGGCAGCATGCAGGTCTTGGCTTATGCCACCGAAGATTCATCTTCTTTCATTCGCAAAGGAGTGATCTACAATCTTGATAAAACGGCGCAAAGCCTTACTTATATAATCAGTCAACTTGAAGATCAATTAAAACGCACCATTGCTAAAGTATATGTTGGCATTGGCGGTCAGTCATTGCATACTGTCAAGAATGCTGTGATTCGCAACCTTGACGAAGAGATTATTATCTCGCAAGAGTTCGTTGACGCTATCTGCGACGAGAATCTAGACTTCGCGTTGACAAATATGGAGATCTTGGATGTAATCCCTCAAGAATATAAAATCGGAAACAATCTACAAGTAGACCCAGTTGGTGTGGCTTCAAACCATGTTATGGGTAACTTCTTAAACATTGTGGCACGTGCTAGTTTAAAGAAAAAGCTTGAAAGTACTTTCGAACAAGCTAAGATAAAGATAGCCGATTACTTTATAGCTCCTCTGATTACTGCCAAATCAGTATTGACCGAAACAGAATGTCGTTTGGGTTGTGTATTGGTAGATTTCGGAGCAGACACCACTACTGTAAGTGTTTACAAAAACAATATCCTAAGATTCTTAGCTGTTGTTCCATTGGGAGGCAATAACATTACTCGCGACATCACATCGTTGAAGGTTGAAGAGAGCGAAGCCGAACAATTGAAGTTGACTCTTGGCAATGTAATGTATCAAGAAGGAGACAACGAAGATCCTGCTATGCACCTACTTGAGGATGGCGTAAGAAAGATTGAAATCGCTTTGCTCAACAGTGTTATCGAAGCTCGTGCTGAAGAGATTATCATGAACATATGGAACTTGGTACAACAAACCGGTTACGAAGAGAACCTATTAGCGGGATTCATCATCACAGGTGGAGGAGCTAACTTAAAGAATATTGATGCTCTGATGCGCAAGAAGACGAAGATTGAAAAAGTTCGTTTCGCGCGTACTACGTCTCAAGCTGTCACAATAGACGAAGAGCTATTGAAGAAAGACGGAACTCAAAACACCATCTTTGGTTTGCTTCTTACCGGAAAAGAAAACTGTTGTTCTACCGAAAAGGTGGCACAAAAACCAGCTCCACAACCACAACCTGTAGAGCCTGTTGATTTGTTCAACGAAGATGAAGCTTTGAAAGAGCAAGAAGAAATTGCTAAAGAAGAAGCCAAAAAGAGAAAAGAACAAGAAGAACGAATCAGAAAAGAAAAAATCAGAAAAGAAGAAGAGCGTAAAAAGAAGACAGGTCCTAACTGGATTGAAAAGACGATCGGAAAGTTTACACAACAGATTTTCTCTGACGACGATTTAAAATAATAAGTATAACAATCATTAATATATAGCTATGGACCATATTGTACCATTCGATTTGCCAAGCGAATCGCCTAAAATAATTAAAGTGATTGGAGTAGGTGGTGGAGGTGGAAACGCCGTAAACCATATGTTTAGAGAAGGCATACACGATGTAACTTTCGTGGTTTGCAATACAGACAACCAAGCTTTGAAGGATTCGCCTATCCCTGTAAAGATACAGTTGGGCAAAATAGCCACAAACGGATTGGGCGCTGGAAACAAACCACAACGTGCACGCGAAGCTGCCGAAGAGAGTCTTGAAGATATCAAAGGACTACTAAACGACGGTACTAAAATGGTATTTATCACTGCCGGAATGGGTGGTGGTACAGGTACTGGTGCAGCACCTATCATAGCGCGTACTGCAAAAGACTTAGATATACTTACAGTTGGTATTGTTACCATCCCATTTATATTCGAAGGCGAAAAGAAAATTATCCAAGCACTCGATGGCGTAGAACAAATAGCTCAATATGTAGATGCATTGTTGGTTATTAACAACGAGCGCCTAAGAGAGATATATTCGGATCTTACCTTTATGAATGCTTTCGGCAAGGCCGATGATACATTATCTATCGCAGCCAAGAGCATCGCAGAGATTATTACACTGCACGGTAAAATGAATCTTGACTTTGCCGATGTACGCACTATCTTGAAAGATGGTGGTGTAGCCATCATGGGTACAGGATATGGTACAGGCGAAAACCGTTTAACAAAAGCGATCGACGATTCATTGCACTCACCACTTCTCAACAACAACGATATCTTTAACGCGCAAAAGGTAATGCTCAACGTATCATACTCGCCTGAACATGCATTGATGATGGAAGAAATGACAGAGGTACATACCTTCATGAGCAAGTTCAAAGAGA
>CAMTPH010000087.1 GCA_947074345.1 uncultured Bacteroides sp.
GGAATGCTGGCATCTCTTTTGTGTGGAATAATGATTGAGCCCAACTGATAACTACTGGACATAACAACATACCTACTGAGTTCATAATAATGAGCCACGACATAGTAAGCGAAGAAGCTGCAGGAGTAGAAATACCTGTACATACATTATATGCATAAGGTTGTCCTACACCATAGAAGAATGCTCCGATAAATATACCACAACCAATTAAAATCGGATTTTTTGAAATCAACATCAATACAAATCCTACCAATATACCTAATAGAATCATATCAAATGTTGTCTTCTTCAAAATGCCCAAAATAGGATTCAATAAGAAACCAGAAAGCATAATACCAAAGTAAACCACTGAAGTTAAATCTCCAGTAACACCACTCTTATATCCGTAGCTTTGCATCATAAACGGAATAAACAAACTGGTACTAACCAACATAAATGTTATAAGTGCATAGTATATACAACACTTAACAAGCATTGGTACATTACACTCTTTTGTGAAGTTTAGTTTTACTTTTTTTACGGCAGCATCTTTAACTTGCTTAGATGGCTCTACAATATATTTCTTCAACCATGGCGATAAGATAACTGGAAGTATAGGCAATAAGTACCATAAGAAAGGTAAACGCCAATTAACTTCGGCTAGATAACCAGTTGCAATAACGGCAACCACAAGTACAGCGTTAAGCATAGCCGATGTGATACCGAGTTGCTTCGTCTTATATTTCCCGGTAAAGATATTAGATAATACCGTTACGGAGAGCGGCGATAGAGCTCCTGCACCAATACCCGCAATCACACTCAAGGCAATAAGTTCCCACATCTTGTCGGCTACAAAGAATAAACAGCCGGCAACAAAAAACATCAAACAGCTGATATTGATAATCCACAGATTATTAAACTTTGTTCCTAGCAAACCACCAAGAAACACAAAAGGAATACATGCCAAAGAAGGCATTGTTGTTATCAACTGAATTTCTAGATCTGTTGATCCTGGAAAAATAGTCTTCAAATCTCCCTCTATAGGAGAAATCGCTAATCCGGCAATAGATGTCACTACCCAAATTATATAAATGTCTATAAGGATGATCCACGGAAGATTCCATCCTTTCCCAGTTTTAACTCCCATAATTATTATAAATTAATGATTAATTGTTACTAAATGTTATAACATCATTTCTTTTTTTTTGTTCAGATAAGTACACACAAAAAAGACAACCAAAGACTAATATCTAAAATAAAACTATAAATAGTTAATAAAAAAGACTTTTATCGCAGATAGTTGTTCAACGATTATTAAAGATTTCAGAAAGAGAACTGTATATGTATTTATCAAAATTTACCATAAACTGATAAAAGCAAAAAAGCTATGAATGATGTAAACAATGATGCAATTTTGAACCCTGGTGAAATCAGAGAGTTCATATTAAATGATTTCAGCAAAGGATATGCTGAAGTTATCGACAACTGTTGGACTTACAGTATTTTTGCTCAAGACCCGAATGTTTCTATTTTCGAGAATGAGTACAATGCTGGATTTATACAAGGAAAAGTTCAAGGGAAAACAGCCATTCGTGCTGCCCGTAATAATGTATGGCGCAACATGCTTATTTGTGATACACCACAAGAGAATATCTCTATTGATATTCCCGAAAGTGCTCATAAGTTAGTAGAAGATTGCTTATACAAAAACTATGTTTACTTATATGATTGGATTTCGGCACATGAAGAAGAAAGAGCAGCTATTTTCATCAAACGATTATTGTTCCGCATGGCAGGTATACAAGCCGGAGTTCAGAAAGAGAAAGCAGATAAAATAACTTTTGCAGATTTGGATCCTAAGAAGATGAAAGAAGAAGAGTTTAAACTCGGATACTACGATACTGAATCTGTTTCTTTCACCGATGTCTATTTCATCAATGCACAGGCCGATGTATTTGATGCCGTATCAAGCAAAATGGATTTGGGAAGCGAAGAAGCCAACAAAAAAAGAAACCATGAACACTGTTCGGCTTTCGTTAAGTACATGGATGACGGTGAAATATATTGGACACACAATAGCTGGGCTGGATTCTATGTAATGTCTTGCGCCATCACTTACACCATTGGCGAAGATTTCGTAACTCAAAACTCTATTTGTCAAGGACAGTTTGGTAGTAACACCGACTTTGGTTTCAATAAGAATGGTATCTGCTTCAATGAAACAACTCACCTTTATTCATACAACGAGTCTAAGGAGTTAGGTCTTTGGCTTACTTGGCGTTCGGCCATTGCCGAACAATTTGGTACTTCAATTAAAGATTTCTACGATCTTATCTCAATCGACAATACCGGAACTTATTTAAGTGGTTATCAATTGGTAGATGCTTTCAGAAAAGAAATAGGTATTGTTGAAATGAGTTACGAACGGTTTGTGCTATTCACATCCGATGGCAAAGAATTAAAAATAATAGATTCAACCGGTTATATTCCTACACACAAAGATTATGATCCGCATCTTATTACGCCAAAATATATATTTGGTATCAACTGCCCTATTTCAAAAACCATATCTTATGAATTAGAGACTCAGAATGCACGACCCATGCGTCGCGTACAATTCTTTAATTTAATCGACAGTGTAGTTGATATAGAATCGGCCAAAAATCTTATCACCTATACACAAGACAAAGAACCATTATCTATTTATGGCCGTTGGGACTTAGGTTATGGTACTACCGAAATGAGATTCAGAGTTAACAATCGTTTGATTTTCCGTACTCGCCCAGATGGTTCGAATGATGGAAAAGCATTTAGTGCAAGTGGTGTACGCGAAGTACTTAGCAATCTATCGTATAAACCAAATAAGGATAGCAAAAAGACATCGTTCTGGATGAAGTATGGAACTCCTTATGTTGAAGGATTACCATTTATTTGGTCACAATCAAGATTCAAAGAATTTAAAGGTTCGCAAGAAGATGACTTCGTACCCGATGCAGTAGATGGAAAATGGAATCTTGTAAAACTATTCATGGATTAACCAATTACTAGAGTATTAATTTAAATAATTATTGTTATGGATAATAAAGCTAAAATCAATGAGTACATACTCAACGATTATTGCAAAGGATATGCAGTAGATCTTGACAACTGTTGGAACTATACAATCATTGCTCAAGACCCAAACGCCTCAATATTAGAAAATGAGTTTTATGCAGGGTTCGTTCAAGCTAAAATACAAGGATATTTAGCCATTAAGGCTGCACGCGACAATGTATGGAGAAACACATTGATATGCGGTACTCCTCAAGACAACCTATTTATAACGATTCCCGATGGAGCACTCGATGTTTGCGCTAAAAGCTTGAGTGATAATTATCGTTATTTCTATAACTGGGTTAGAGAGCATGAAAATGAAAAAGCAGGTCAAAACCTAAAACGCCTGTTGTTTAGAATGGCAGGTATCTATGGTGGAATGAATTTTGATCAACCCGCTAAGCTTACATTCGATCAGTTGGATCCAGAAAAGATGGATGCATCAGAATTTGTACTTGGTGGATACGATACCGAAAAGGTTACTTTCCTCGATATCTATCTTATCAATGCCGAAATGGATATGTTTGACGTTGTTGCCGACTCACTTAATATGGGATTTGGAGAGGCCAATGTTGGTGCACCTCCTAAACAAGATCACTGCTCAGCTTTTGTTAAGTATGCCGATGATGGTGAGATTTATATAACTCACAATAGTTGGTGTGGCTTCTATGCTCAATCGTGTGCAGTAACTTATCTTATCTGCGACGACTTTATCACTCAAAACGCATATAGCCAAGGACAGTTTGGTAGTAATACCGATTTTGGATTTAATAAATATGGTATTGGCTTCAACGAAACCACTCATGCACATCTATACAATGAATCTAAACAAGATGGTATATGGCTTTGCTGGCGTGCTGCTCTAGCCGAAATGTTTGCTACGTCTATTCAAGAGTTTTACGATTATGTTTCTATCGACAATACCGGTACATACTTAAATGGATATATGTTGATTGATGCATTCCGCAAAGAGATTGGATTGGTTGAGATGAGTTACAAACGTTTCGTTCTCTTCACATCTGATGGTAAAGAATTGAAAGTATTTGATTCTACCGGACATATTCCTACTCGCAAAGATTATGATACACATCTTATTTCGCCTAAACATATGTTTGGTATCAATATGGCTATTTCTAAGGGTGTAACTTACGATCTTGAAACAATCGACACTAGACCTCAACGTCGTTTCCAATTCTTCCAACGCATTGGTATGGTAAATGATATTGAAGGTGCTAAAGCTTTGATTACATTCAACCAAGATCGCGAGCCTCTATCAATCTACGGACGCTGGGATAAAGGATTTGGTATGACAGAGTTTCCTAAAATTCGACCTGATGGTTCAATTGATGCTAAAGCTGTTTCGGCATCAATCATTAAAGAGACATTAGAAGGATTAGAATTTAAGCCAAATAAGGATAGCAAGAAAACTTCTTTCTGGATGAAATTTGGTACTCCTATTATCGATGGTAAACCATTTATCTGGTCTGAATCATTCTTCAAAGAATTTAAGAGCCCTCAAGATGTAGACTTTGTTCCTGATGCAATAGATGGAAAATGGAATTTGGTTCCACTATTTATTGATTAATAATAAGTTGATATTAGTTAAGAAAAGCCTTTTCGAAGAAGATTCGAAAAGGCTTTTATCTATTCTTCTTTTAAACGATTTATCCAAGTTTGGCTTTAGCGTATTCTCTGGCATTATCAATCAACACTTTATATATACTGAGCATTTGCTCATCATTATCATCAATCAAACCTTCGGGATGCCACTGCACCGTGAATATAGGACGATTGCTATGTTGTGTACCTTCAATGATTCCATCGGGCGATACAGCGGTTACAACAAAGTCATTACCTACTTTTTTTAATGCTTGATGATGGAAAGAGTTAACCCATATCGTTTCTTTCCCAAATATAGATTTCAAATATGAGTCGTAATCGGTAAGCCGTACCGTATGCGATGGCTGATAGCGTGGCTGATTTTGTTCGTGTCTGATCCAAGTCTCTTTTCGCTCGGTGTAGATATCTTGATATACAGAGCCGCCAAATGCAACGTTCACCACTTGATGCCCACGACAAACACCCATAATAGGAAGACCTAGATCGGCAGCTAATCGCACCACTGTAAAATCGCACAGGTCAAGATAGGTATCAACATAAGTCAACTGAGGAATGGGTTCATCACCAAAAAAGAGCGGGTTAACATCATATCCACCGGGTATAAGAACCCCATCGATCGTACTAATCAATGATCCCAACGCTTTAATATCATAAATAACTGGTATCAGCACCGGAGAACCTCCTGCTTTCAAGACAGCATCAATATACAAATCGGGTACACTACTCTGCATATTACCACTTACCGTAGCAATGCCTATCAATGGTAGTTTCTCATTATCTTTACTTTCTTCTACCTTATCAATAGCCTGATAGAGGCTTTTCAGATTAGGATGTGGCAATCTTTTATTCATTGTTTTAGTCTTTAAGTTAAATCAATCACTTTCTACCGCACAAAAACAGTATAGAAACATTGAATAAAATGTTTTGTTCAACGACTAAAACAGGAAACAGATTCATTAAAAAACAGAAATGAATGTAGGAATAGTATACAAAGAAAAATCCCTGATCTTCGAATGAAGTCAGGGATTTATTCTCTCTCTTGAAAGTGGTGCCACCAGGAATCGAACCGGGGACACAAGGATTTTCAGTCCTTTGCTCTACCAACTGAGCTATGGCACCTTTCTCGTTTGCGGGTGCAAATATAGAACCTTTATTTTTAATATCCAAAACAATTTGCCACAAAGATTGAAAAAAGTTCATTTTAATTGAATTATTGAGTGATATAGGGCCTTATAAAGGCTATAAACCACAAAAAAGGGACTAGTTTCAGTGTGATGGAACTTTTGTTTCACCGCACAGAAAAGAAAGTTCCTGCGAACAGAAACTAAAGTTTCAATACGGTGAAACTTTAGTTTCATGATTGAGATTTCAAACAAAGTCTATTATTCTATTGTTTGTTTTAAATCAAATAACAACATCGCACTTATTCAAAAGAATGGTTATGAAATTGACTCCCCAAAAAGAAGCATTATATAAAAGAAGCGCCTACTGGCTTCTCCACATTATTATTTTATTATTATCGCTATTTTTAATCATTAGCATATCAATTGATACTTATAAAGGGACTCATTTTTATCTTCAGTCATCGTATATGAAGGTACAGTTATGGATATGCATCTGGTTCATTATTTCTTTCTTCTTAGAATTATTATTGGCAGATCGCAAATGGAAATATCTGTGGACGCACTTACTGTTTCTTCTTATTTCTATCCCCTACATCAATATCATCAACTACTTCGGATGGAACTTTTCGCCCGAAACATCCTATCTGATACGCTTTATTCCGCTTGTTAGAGGTGGTTATGCATTGGCATTGGTAGTAGGATGGCTTACATACAGTAAGGCTTCGAGCTTGTTTGTATCATATCTAACAATGCTTGTCGCTACTATTTACTTCTCGAGCTTAATATTTTATGTACTAGAGCACAAAGTAAATCCTTTGGTCAATGATTATGGAGATGCAGTATGGTGGGCGTGCATGGATGTTACCACAGTTGGTTCAGACATCAATTCGATGACTATAACGGGGCGTATTCTATCTGTGCTACTCGCAGCACTTGGCATGATGATGTTTCCGATATTTACGGTCTATATAACCAACTTGATACAGATGGCAAACAAGCGGAAGACGATGAATTATAAAAGTGAAGAGTTGGCTCAAGATGAGGATGATGATAGTAGCAGTCCGGCAAAAACAACTACACCCGAAGATACAGACAATAAACAAAATAGCGGCAATGGAGATTGAGTTGTTCAATCACCACTACCGCCATCGGTTGTTATATAAAAGGGCTAGTTAGCCTTAAATACTTCTTTCAATGTTCCAAACAAAAGCTCTTAAACCAAGTTGCTCTGTGTGTAAGTCCATTTTGTGAAGTTCATCAAGCAACGGATCTACCTTTGAATCTTCTACAACAGTTAGTATCGCAGAATTCATACTTGGCCAAGCGTGAGTACCATAGTGTGGTTCACCTGTTTTTGAGCCACGTCCTTGTACTTTATCCATATAGGTAAAGCCACGACAGTTTAAACGATTCAGCAATTGTAATATGCGCTCATAATAGGCTTGGTCGAAAGTGATTAAAACTGATTTCATAAAATCTTATTCTTTAGACATTCAATCATCATTTATAAAACGATGATTGAATGAAGTATTAATTATTTATTCTTAATTATCTCGTGCTTATGCTCTTCAAAATAAGCATCCATATCACGTTGCTTACGTATCTTCTTACGTTGGTTTTTCACTCCAAATCCACCGAATACACAATACATAGTAGGCACATAGATCAATGTAAGGATAGTAGACACAAGCAAACCACCAATTACGGCAATAGCCATAGGACTCCACATTTCGGCTCCTTGACCTGTACTAACAGCCATTGGTATCATACCAAGAATTGTAGTAGCAGTTGTCATTAATACCGGACGCAAACGGCTCTTTCCGGCTGTAACTACCGCATTCAATACAGACAATCCACGCTCGCGACATAGAATAGTATAGTCAATCAATACAATACCATTCTTCACAACAATACCAATCAACATGATACTACCCAACAAACTCATAATACTAAGTGTAGTGTTTGTAAGGAATAGCGCCATCAACACCCCACTTATAGAGAATGGTACCGCAAGAATCAAGATAAAAGGATATGTCAATGATTCGAACTGTGCTGCCATTACAATAAATACAAGCAAGATAATCAATACAGCCAACGTACCTAAATCGCGAAATGACTCTTGTTGATCTTCATACGATCCTGAGATACCAATAGTAACATCCGAAGGCAATTCCATTTGTTCAATGATTTGATTACCTTCACTTACCACATCGCCCAATGGAGCTCCCGAGATTACTGCTGATACAGTTATGACACGCTCACGGTTCTTACGTTCGATAGTAGGAGGATTAAAACGTTCAACTACTTTTCCTACCTCTTTGACACGTACAGATTCTCCTTTTGCATTGTAGATAAGAATATTCTCTATATCATCTAAACTAGTACGATAATCGGGTGCATAACGAACCTTGATATCATACTCTTCTCCATCTTCGCGATATTTAGATGCAGTAGAACCATTAATACGGTTACGAAGATAAGTTGCTGCAGTCGATAAGTTCAATCCATGAAGAGCTAGCTTTTCACGATCAAAGTCAACTTGGTACTCAGGTTGATAATCACTACGGCTTATATTTACCTCAGAAACACCTTTTACTTGCAATAGTTCGCGTTTTAGTCTTGCCGCTACACTATCGGTGTTTTCCATATCATATCCATATACTTCAAAATCGGCTGTAGACTGAGCAGACATACCTTGACTACTACCTCCAAAGATAACTTGTGCTTTATTAAACTCTGGATATGCTTTCAAGTCTTCACGCATTTCATCACACACTACAGAAAGCGATTTATCACGGTCGGCTGGATCTACCAAACTAATATTAAATGAAATAATGTGAGAACCATTGTCTTGCATAGAGGCCCAAGTATTATCACTATCAGCTTGTCCTACTGTGTAGTTGCAAACTTTAATAACACCTTCATACTCTTTCATCCATTTCTTAGTCAATTGATCGGCCATCTCTTGTGCTAACTCCTTGCGAACACCAATAGGCAATTCTAGTTTTACGGCTATACGAGCATTATCTTGCGCAGGGAAGAACTCTGTTCCGATTGTCTTTGCACTTAAAAAGCTCAATATCATAAATCCGAAACAAACCAACAAAGTTAAATAACGATGACGTACTGCCCAGTTAAGCATATGACCATATCCTGTATCAAGACCATCTAATCCTCTTTCAATAGGACCAAAAAGAATCTTGAATGCTTTAGATTGTTTGCGCTGAAGACGTAATAGCTGCGAACAAAGCATCGGTGTTAATGTCAATGCAGAAACTGTAGATACAAACATGATAGCACACATCATCCATCCCAACTGACGGAACATAACACCAGACATACCGCTAACCATTGTTAATGGGAAGAACACGGCAATCATAGTCAAAGTAGATGCTACTACAGAGATAGCAACCTCATTAGTACCATTGGTAGCAGCTTGTTTTGGATCGGCACCTTTTTCAATATGTGTTGTTACATTCTCTAATACTACGATGGCATCATCTACCACCATACCAATCGCAATAGAAAGTGATGACAACGATATAATATTAATTGTGTTTCCTGAAACTGCTAGATAGATAAACGAAGCAATCAATGAAATAGGAATCGTAATACCAATAATCAAAGTAGCACGCCAACGGCCTAAGAACAAGAATACAACAATGATAACGAACAATAATGCGTAAAGCACTGTCTCTGTTAAACTGTCGATTGTATTCAAGATATTTTCGGATGTATCGACAATAACACCTAATTTCACATCGCTAGGCAAGTTCTTTTGCAAACGAGGTAACACATCTTGAACCTTACGAGAGATCTCTACTGAGTTAGCTCCCGATTGCTTTTGTACGATAATCATCGCACCTTGAGTACCATTATTGTAAGTTTCTTGTGCGCGTTCCTCAACAGTATCAACTACTTGAGCAACATCACGCAAATAAACATTAGCACCGTTTAGTGTTCCAACAACTACATTCTCAAGTTGTTTGGTATCCGAGAATTCACCTTCTACACGCAATGAGTAAGTCTCATTACCAATATCAAAGTTACCACCTGGGATATTACGGTTTTCAGCACCAATCACCGAACTAATTGTTTCGACAGTAAGATTGTAAGCTTCTAGTTTTCCTGGATCGCAATATACTTGAATCTCGCGTTGTGGAGCACCACTGATAGATACTGTACCTACACCAGGAATACGTGCCAACGGATTAACTACACGGTCATCAAGTATTTTATACAATGCCGATTGACTTTCGTTGGCTTGTACCGATAACATTACGATAGGAATCATATCGGTACTAAATTTAAAGATGATGGGAGTCTCTGCATCATCGGGCATTTGAGAACTAACCATATCCAGCTTATCCCGGACATCATTGGTTAGTACATCAATATCATTACCGAATTCAAATTCGAGAGTGATGATAGACATATTCTCGGATGAACGAGAAGTAATATGCTTTAAGTTACTTACCGCATTCAATGTATTTTCTAACGGACGAGTCACATTGTTTTCGATATCCGAAGCACTGGCTCCAGGATATGCTGTCATAACCATGATCGTGTTAGTGTCGATATCTGGATAAAGGTCGATCGGTAACTTAGATAAAGAGTATAGACCAAATATCATCACTGCCACAAAGCAGAGTGAGGTCATAATAGGTCTCTTAACCGCTCCTTCGTATAAACTCATATTATAGTAATTTTAGTTTGTGGAATAATAGATAAAATAAGATTCACAATAAATTATTGCTCAACGTCTACTTCAGTTCCGTTGATTAATTTTGATTGACCGGCAACAACTACTTTTGAGTTATTAGGAACTCCCGACTTAAGTTCGAATTCAGTACCCATACGTCTACCTAGTTCTACTTTATTGTATGATACTTTACCGTTTTCATATACAAAAACATATCTATCGCCTGAGCCAGCTTGTTTAACGATCGCTAAATCTGGAACTACAACATTGTCTTCTGAACCAAAATTTAAAAGAGCGCGTGCAAACATACCAGGACGAATGCGTTGATCTCTATTATCAATTTTGATTTCTACAGGGAAAGTACGAGTTGAAGCATCGATTGTAGGATATACCAAGTTAACCTTACCTTTGAATGTTTCGCCAGGATATACATCAAAAGTGACACTTACATCCTCACCTTTTCTAACCTTTGTAAAGTAGCCTTCTGATACATTGATCATCAATTTCACAGGAGTGATTTGTTCTACAACCAAAACAGGATTGCCACCGCTATACATATCGCCATTATCGTAGTTGCGAGCAGTGATAATACCATTTATAGGGCTAACCAAAGAGGTGTTTTCCATCAAGTTATTGTAAGCTGTTTGTTGTACATCCAAAGCCATCTTTTGAGCATCCCACTCAGACTTTGATGCACCACCTACTTTATATAATTCATCAGTACGATTGAACTCGATTTGTTTATTCTCTAATTGAAGTTTCATCTGCTTTAAATTAGCAGCATCCATTTGAACTAACTTTTGTCCTTTATTTACACGATCGCCCACTTCTACAAATATCTGATCGATACGTACAGGAGTTGAAGGTGCGATATTGTTCTTCACTTCAGCCTCAACAGTAGCAGTATACTCTTGTACTTGCTCTACAGGACGAGCCTTTACGTCTGATAGTTTCACACGTGGTTTTTCATCTATCTGCTCTACGGTAGTAGTTTCTTTAGCACCTGAACAAGAACTTAAAAATGCGATTGACAATAGAGCGATTAACTGGAAACTCTTTTTCATATGATTATATTGTTTATTTCGTTATTAATAATTAGAAATGTCTTTACCCAATACTTGATCTAAATCTGCCTTAGATATTAAGAAGTCGTAGATAGATTGGTTATATGTTAGCTGTGCTTGTGTAAGCGATACTTGCGAACTATTCAGTTCGAGTACAGTACCTTTACCTACCTCATATCTTTTGCCAGCAATCAATACTGCTTTTTCGGCTTGAAGCACATTCTCTTTGTTACTAACCACTTGCTCTGTGCTAGCCATCATATTGTTGCGATAGCTCTCTACCATAGTCACAAGGTTGCGTTCAGTATTAACACGGTTCCACTCCAATTGAGTTATTTGTGTTTTAGCTGTTTTCATCTTTGTGAAGTTACCAGCCACATAAAGTGGAATACTCAAATTGAATGTCAACGAAGAGCTATTCACCCAATTGTATTTGAAAAAACGGAAATTAGGGTTATTCAACGATTGATATTGATAAGCAAAGCCCATAGACAAGGTAGGGATAAAGTTGGTGCGCTGTGCTTTTACGTTTTGTTGCAATATCTTGCGGTTCAAATCCAATTGAAGCATTGTTGAGTTGTTTGCCAAATTAACCGAGTCAGTCGATAACTGTTCCGAAAACATGTCTGTTTCGTAATTGTATAGATTATCAGAGATTACGATGTTCACATTTTCTGTAATTCCCATCAAAACCTTTAATTGCAACTTCGACAATGTAACAGCATTTGAAGAAGATACGACAGAAGGTTTAGTACTGCGCATTTGCACTTCAGCACTAATCTTATCGAACTCGCTTACAGCACCTTGCATATATTTAGCATTGGCGATATTGAAGTTATCTTCTGCCAATTTATAAC